>JAFECH010000024.1 GCA_018242255.1 Pseudomonadota bacterium
GAATTGCTCGTCGCAGACGGCACGCTCACGAAAGCGTCGCCGTCCGAAGCCGACACCGCCGATATCGCGCGCGGGTTCGATCTCGTCGCAGCACTCGGACGCTACGATATCGGCCAGGCCGTCGTCGTCACGCGCGGCGAGATCGAAGCGATCGAAGGCGCTGAAGGCACAGACCGTATGCTGAAGCGCGTCGCCGAACGCCGCGCCGCGCACCGCGTGCACGAACGCTCGGGTGTCCTCGTCAAACGCCCGAAGCCCGGCCAGGACATGCGCGTCGATCTTCCGACCATTGGCCCCAATACCGTCGCGAATGCTGCCGCGGCCGGACTGGCGGGCATCGCGGTGATGGCCGATCACGTGATCGCTGTGAACCGCGCGGAAATAATCGCGCGCGCCGATGCTCAGGGACTTTTCGTGATCGGCGTGAAGGATGGCGAGTGCACGCCGCTTGCTACCGACGCGCCGTCGCCGCGCATAAAGACGCTCAGTCGTGTCCGCGCCTACGAAGCCGCCGAAAAAGACGTCGCCCGCGCCGCGGGCATTTTGTTGTCACTGGGACATTTTGGCGGCTCATCGGCCGTCGCCATCGACCGCGGCCGCGTGCTCGCTGTCGGCACGACCGAAGGCCCGCTCGACGTCATCGCCCGCGTTCGCGATCTTCGTGGCAACAATGCCAAGCGGCGAGGTTTGATCGTTGTCGGAGCTGGCCAAGCTCTTACCCAAGATCACATCAAGGCGGCTAACGCTGCGCACCTTCTCGGCGTTGTCGCAACCGAAGCGGTAATCCCTCCGCCTGTCATCGCTGCGGCAAACGAATTGGCGATGTTCGTCGCCACGACGACGGCAGCACTGGCAACCGCACAAGGCACAGCTCGAACGATGACATCGCAAACCGCAGCGCGGCCGCTGAAGATTTTTGTCGTCGCTGGCGAGCACTCGGGTGACGCGCTTGGCGGCAAGCTGATCCACGCGCTGAAAAAGCAATACCCAGGCGACATCATATTTGCGGGCGTCGGCGGCGAAGACATGGCGCGCGAGGGTTTCGCCTCCATCTTCCCGATCGAAGACGTCGCCGTCATGGGGCCGCTGTCAATTCTACCGAAGCTTCCGCGCATCGTACGCCGCGTCTATCAGACGGTCGATGCCGCCATTGCCTTCGCGCCGGATCTCGTTGTCATCATCGACAGCCCGGAGTTCACGCACCCGATTGCAAAGCGCATCAGAAAGCGCGCGCCTCATATCCCGATCGTCGATTATGTCAGCCCGAGCGTTTGGGCATGGCGTCCCGGCCGGGCGAAAAAGATGAGCCCATATGTCGATCATATCTTGGCGCTGCTTCCGTTCGAGCCGGAAGCACATGCGCGCCTCGGCGGACCTCAATGCACCTATGTCGGACATCCGCTGATCGAAAAGCTCGACGAAATCCAGAACTCCGACGCAGCCGCTCTTGCCGCACGTTTGAAGCTCGATCCGGCGCGTCCCGTTCTTCTTGTGCTACCCGGCAGCCGAACGTCCGAGGTTGAGCGCCTGATCGACGTCTTCGGCGAGGCAGTCGCGCGGCTGCACGCCGCGATCGGGCCGATCGAAGTCGTCATCCCTGCTGTGCGCCACGTCCGCGACCGCATTGTCGAAAAAACAGCAAACTGGACGCCGCGCCCGCACATCGTCGAAAGCAACGATAAATACGCCGCGATGCGCTTGGCTCGCGCGGCGCTCGCTGCTTCAGGCACAGTGACGCTCGAACTCGCCTTGGCGCAGACGCCAGCGGTCGTCGCCTACAAAGTCGATAAGGTGATCGCCAAATTGCGCTTCCTGCTGAAGGTTCCGAGCGTCGTGCTGGCGAACCTCGTCATCGGCAAGAACGTCTATCCGGAATTTCTGCAGGAGGCCTGCACGGCGGAAAATCTCGAAGCCGCGCTGAAGCCCTTGTTCGCCAAAACAAACGAACGCATGGCCCAGCTCGAAGGCCTCGCGTTAGTGCCTGCTAAAATGCAACTCGCCGCCTCGAGTCCAAGCGAGGCGGCGGCCAATGTCGTGCTGTCCGTGGTGAAAGCTTAGGCGGCCGGGAAATCGCGGCGCGCCGGACCGATGTAGAGCTGGCGCGGACGGCCGATGCGCTGCTCCGGATCTTCGATCATTTCCTTCCACTGCGCGATCCAGCCGACGGTACGAGCGACCGCGAACAGCACCGTGAACATGTCGACCGGGAAGCCCATCGCGCGCAGCGTGATGCCCGAATAGAAATCGATGTTCGGGTAGAGCTTCTTCTCAATGAAGTACTCGTCCTGCAGCGCGATGCGCTCAAGCTCGATTGCGACCTTCAAGAGCGGATCGTCCTTGTGGCCGAGCGCGTCGAGCACTTCGTGGCAGGTCTTCTGCATCACCTTCGCGCGCGGATCGTAGTTCTTGTAGACGCGATGGCCGAAGCCCATCAGACGGAAGCTCGAAGATTTGTCCTTCGCCTTCTTCACGTATTCCGGCACGCGATCGACGGTGCCGATCTCTTTCAGCATGTTGAGCGCGGCTTCGTTGGCGCCGCCATGCGCTGGTCCCCAAAGACACGCGATGCCGGCCGAGATGCACGCAAACGGATTGGCGCCCGACGAACCGGCAAGCCGGACTGTCGAGGTCGACGCGTTCTGCTCATGGTCGGCGTGCAGGATGAAGATTCGATCGAGCGCGCGCGAAATGATCGGATTGACGATGTAGGGCTCGCACGGAACGGCGAAGCACATCTGCAGGAAGTTCGACGTATAATCGAGATCGTTGCGCGGATAGATGAAGGGCTGACCCATCGAATATTTGTAAGCCATCGCCGCGATCGTCGGCATCTTGGCGATCATGCGCTGGCTCGCGACCTCGCGCTGCGCCGGATCGTTGATGTCGGTCGAGTCATGGTAGAACGACGACAGCGCGCCGACCGTGCCGACCATCACCGCCATCGGATGCGCGTCGCGACGGTAGCCGGTGAAGAAGCGCGTCATCTGCTCGTGAACCATCGTGTGGTTCGTGATCGTCTTGCGGAAGTTGATGAACTCGGCGTTCGTCGGCAGCTCCCCGTAAAGCAGCAGGTAGCAGACCGCGAGGAAATTGGTGTTCTCAGCGAGCTGGTCGATCGGGTAGCCGCGATAAAGCAATTCGCCCTTATCGCCGTCGATATAGGTGATCGAGCTTTTGCAGTTCGCGGTTGACGTGAAGCCTGGATCGTACGTGAAGCAGCCCGTCTCTTTGTAGAGATTGCCGACATCGATAACGTCGGGGCCGATGGTACCGGAGCGAACCGAAAGCTCGACCTGCTTGTTTTCGGCCGTCAATATTGCGCTGGGCTTCACCGTGCCCTTCGCCGCCTTGTCGTGGATGTTCATGATCGCCACCTCGCCCCGGGAAGACACTACCGACGCCGGAAGTAACTATCGCATTCCCTGACGAGTGGGCCCGTATGCTTAACGACCCTGGGGAACGTTCGGCGGCCTTCACAGAAGCAATCGGCAACCCAGGATTTACCGGATTTTTTGCGGTGCGGCAAGAGATCGTTAAGTGGCATATGAATGCAGGAAAACCCCGTGGGAGAAGCGCGATCCACCACAGCCGATAGATTCTCGGCGCGAACCCTGGCTTCGCAATTGAAGACGGATCAACAGCGTTTACGCCGCCGCGTCCGCGATCCGACTTAGACTTTCGTCGCGTCCCAGCACTTCGAGAACGTCGAAGACCGGGGGCGAGACTGAGCGCCCTGTCAACGCCGCGCGAAGCGGTTGTGCGACGTTGCCGAGCTTTAGCGCTTTTTCTTCAGCGTAGCCCTTCACCTTGGCTTCAAGCAGCGCCGACGTCCATTCCTGTGCAGGCACTTCCGACAGCAGTTTGAGCACTTCAGCGTTCGAAGCGCGGGCTTCCGGGCTCAAAAGCTTCGCGGCCTTGTCTTCGAGCTTCAGCGGACGCTGCGCGACAATGAACAGCGCGCCACCAACCAACTCGGCAAGCGTCTTCGAGCGCTCTTTCAACGAAGGGATTGCACGCGCGAACCTGTCCCAGCCTTTCGCGGCAAAGAGATCGGCCAGATCTTTTCCCGACTGCACGGCCGGAAGCTGGCGCAGCACCTCACGCGCGAGCGCGACGTCGGATCGCGGCGGAGACTTTGGGTCAGGGGTGATCTCGGCAAGCGCTGCAAAATTCAAATGCGGCAGCATTCCGCGCACGTGCGCCGCCAACTCATCGTCGGACGCCGCGCGAATGTAATGACCGTTGAGATCGTCGAGTTTCTTGAAGTCGAGCCGCGCTGCGCTCTTGTTGATGTTGTCGATGTCGAACCATCGGATCAGGTCTTCCGTCGAAATGATCTCGTCGTCGCCGTGGCTCCAGCCCAGGCGGACGAGGTAATTGCGCAATGCGACCGGCAGATAGCCCATGTCGCGATACTCTTCGACGCCCTGCGCGCCGTGACGCTTGGAAAGCTTTGCGCCGTCCGCGCCGTGGATCAACGGCACGTGCGCGAATTCCGGTACCGTCCAGCCCATGCCGTTATATATCTGGGTCTGCCGCGCTGAGTTCGTCAGATGGTCGGCGCCGCGAATGACGTGCGTTATTTCCATGTCGTGATCGTCGACCACGACCGCGAGATTGTACGTCGGGTTGCCATCCGATCTGAGGATGATCAGGTCGTCGAGATCTTTGTTCGGGAAGGCGACGCGCCCTTGAACATGGTCGTTGACGATCGTCTCACCGTCGCGTGGCGCTTTGAGACGAACCGCGGGCTTCACGTCCTTGGGAGCATCATTTGGATCGCGGTCGCGCCAGGGCGACAGGAAAATCTGCGGCCGGCCCTCGGCTTTGGCTTTTTCGCGCGCCGCCTCGATCTCGGCGGGCGAGGAATAACAGTAATAGGCCGCCCCGCGCGCCAGCAGCTCATTTGCAACTTCGCGATGCCGGTCGGCGCGCGAGAACTGCGAAATCACATCGCCGTCCCAGTCGAGGCCAAGCCACTTGACGCCATCGAGAATGGCAGCGACAGCCGCTTCGTTGTTGCGTTCCCGGTCCGTATCTTCGATGCGCAGCAAAAAGCGCCCGCCGCGCCCGCGCGCGTAAAGCCAGTTGAACAGCGCCGTCCGCGCGCCGCCGATATGGAGAAATCCCGTGGGCGAGGGTGCAAATCGAACGATGGGCGCGCTGGGTGTCATGGTCTCGGCCTTTGGACCTTATTATCTGTCTGCCATTGAGGGATTGAGGCTCCGCTCGTAGCATGTGAGGTGGGACAAGTTAAGGGGGCGGAAAATTGCCGCGCCCGATGCGTCATGGACGGGGCATGTCGGTCGAAGCGCGGGGACCGGACGTCGCATTTTCAGGCTATGCCGACGACGGCATGAGCCGCGCTGCACTATTGTTCGAAGCCGAACGCCAGAGCTTCTTCCTTTGGGCGCCCGTTTGCCTCGGCGCCGGAATTGCAGCTTATTTCGCGCTCCCCATGGAGCCAACGCTGATCGTGGCGTTCGCACCGCTGGCGCTCGCGGTGATTCTGCGCCTGACAGTCCGCTCCGGCACGCTCGCCGCGACGCTGATGATGGCGCTGGTTCTGATCGGGACGGGGTTTGCCATCGTAAAGCTGCGCGTCGAAGCCGTCCGCGCGCCGGTTCTGACCAAGGCCCTGCATAGCGTCGAAGTCTCAGGCACCGTCACGATGGTCGAAGCCAAGCTGCCGCGCGGCCAACGGCTGACGATTGCCCATCTGACAATTGCCAATCTCGCGGCCTCTGATACGCCGACCGTCGTGCGCATCCGCACGATGTCGTCGAAGACGCGCGCGGCACCCGGCGACAAGATCCGTATCAAGGCCAATCTCTCGCCGCCCGCAAAGCCCGCACTTCCAGGCGGCTTCGATTACGCAAGAACCGCATGGTTCGAATCCGTCGGCGGCGTGGGCTACGCCTTCGCTGCGCCGACGATCGAGGGCCACGCCGACACGAACAGCGTCGTCCAATGGTATCGCCGCACCATCGAAAATATCCGCCAGGCAATCGCCTCGCGCATCCGAGCTGCGCTTCCCGGCGAAACCGGCGAGATCGCGCTTGCGCTCATCACGGGGGAACGCGGCGGCATCACGGTCGAGACCAACAACGCATTCAAGAATTCGGGGCTGTTTCATATTCTCTCGATTTCCGGGCTGCATATGGTGATCGCAGCTGGCGCGGTGTTTTTTTCCATCCGCCTGATCCTGGCTGCGATCCCGCGCATCGCGTTGACGATGCCGATCAAGAAAATTGCGGCGGGCCTCGGCATCATAAGTTCGATTGCTTACCTCGCGATTTCCGGCGGACAGTTCGCGACGGTGCGCTCGGCGTTGATGATCTTGATTATTTTCGGCGCGATGCTGATCGATCGTCCTGCGCTCGCATTGCGCAACGTCGCGCTGGCGGCTTTCCTTATTCTATTCGTCTATCCGGAAAGCCTGCTCGATGCGGGGTTTCAGATGTCGTTCGCGGCCGTGACGGCTTTGATCGCTTCGCACGAATTTTTGAGCCGCCTGTTCAATCGCGAGCAGAAGCCGCATCCCGTCATGCGCATCCTCGTGTTCTTCGGCGAGATCATCGCCTCGACCTTGATTGCGAGCGTCGCGGTCGCGCCGTTCGCAGCCTACAATTTTCATCAGAGCCAGCAGTATGCTGTGCTCGCGAATATGATCGCCATTCCGATCTGCAACATGATCGTGATGCCAGCGGCGCTGGTCGCGATGGTGCTGATGCCGTTCGGCCTCGAATGGATCGGTCTGAAGCCGATGGGCTGGGGCATCGAGGGCATGACGTGGTGCGCGAACGATGTCGGCGCGCTGCCCGGCGCCGTCGGCCACATCCCAGCGATTCCCGAAACGGCTTTTGTGCTGATGCTCGCGGGCGGCATCTGGTTTCTGCTTTGGCAGACCCGGATCAGACTGCTGGGCGTCGCGCTTGTCGGCGCCGGCCTGCTTGTTGCGCCCTGGATGCCGCGCCCCGATGTTCTCGTCGGCCAGAAAGGTCTGCTCGTCGCCGTGCGCGATGCGTCAGGTAAGCTCGATGCCACGCCGGGCAAGAGCACGAAATACGATCTCGACCGCTGGCTTGAATACGATGGCGATTCCCGAACGGCGCGCGATGCCAAAACCGGCGAGGGCTTCACCTGCGACGCGGTCGGCTGCATCGCCCACGTCAAAGGCGCAACCGTTGCCGTCGCGCGCCATCCTGCGGCCGTGACCGACGACTGCCTGAATGCTGACGTCCTGGTGCTTGATGTTCCCAAGCCCCGCGATTGTGCCATTCCGCGAACGGTCGTCGACGTCTTCGACCGCTGGCGCAACGGCGCTTACGCGCTCTATGTCGACCGCAGCGACGACAGCCCTGAGCCGAAAGTGCGTCTTGAAACGGTCGCTGCTCATCGCGGCGAGCGGCCATGGAGCGAGATGCCGCAACGACGGCAACCGGCCTTGCCGAAGCCCCGTATTCTTCAGACCTCGGGCAGCCCGGTCACGACCGAGCCAGCGCGCACCGCGGAAACCGAAGACGCGCCGCGCACATCCGCCGACGTCGATCCCGGCGAGGGAGCAGAACTCGAAATGGAAGACGGAGCCGGCGGAGACGACGCTCAGTAGCGCCGCATCAAGCCGACGAGACGCCCCTGAATGTCGATCTGATCCGGCCCGAAAATCCGCGTCTTGAATTCCGGGTTCGCCGCTTCGAGCGCGATGGTCGAGCCCTTCTTGCGCAGCCGTTTCAGCGTCGCTTCCTCGCCCTCGACCAGCGCCACGATGATGTCGCCGTTCTCCGCCGTATTGCAGCGGCGGATGATGACGGTATCGCCGTCATGGATACCGGCCTCGATCATCGAGTCGCCTTTGACCTCCAGCGCGAAATGCTCGCCATTGGTCAGGATGTCGGGTGGCACGGCGATGTCGTGCGTGTGGTTCTGAATGGCGCTGATCGGGGTACCGGCAGCGATACGGCCCATGACCGGGATCGAGACTGTCCGCGCGTCAATGACGTGCGATGGCGGCGGCGTGGCCGCGTTCGCCTTCGGCGGGCCGGAGCCTTCGATCACGCTCGGCTGGAAACCGCGCTGCGGCGTCGTCGCCGCGTTGGCGGCCTGTGCCGCAGATGGCATGCCGGCCTGGTTATCCGGCAGCTTGATAACCTCGATGGCGCGTGCCCGATGCGGCAGGCGGCGGATGAACCCGCGCTCGACCAGCGCGGTGATCAAGCGGTGAATGCCGGACTTCGACCTGAGATCCAGCGCGTCCTTCATCTCGTCGAAAGAGGGCGGCACGCCGCGCTCCTGCATGCGTGCATGGATGAAGAGAAGGAGGTCTTTCTGCTTTTCGGTGAGCATCTGGGTTCGTCTCAAGCCTTTCCTGGCTGACAAGCGCGGCGGGCTGAGACGCTAACCACCGAATACCGCCCGCTCATTCTCAGTACAAATCGTGTATGTACTCTACACGTTCTCGTCTCGTTCCGCAACCCATGCAAGTCCCCTATTCCACGGGACAACCGCACATGCGGCTTCGCAGGCACAGTTTTGGTTGGTGCACGGCGACACGCGTCCCGCGCGCCGGCCGCCGCGCACATGCGTGTCTCTTCGTCCTTCGTCAGCGCGAAGGGCGCCCTGCGCTTCAAGTCTGTGCCGGGCAGGGGGCGTCGGCGCCACAAAAGAACGAAGCTCCAAGCCCGCGCCTTGCGGCCGGCTCCCCGCAGGGGAGTCGCAAGGCGCCAACGAAAAACCGACGGAAACGCCGCGCGTGCCTGTTTATCGACCCGGGCGTTTCATAGTTTTGCCGTCGGGGTGGAGCATCGTGCGAACCATGCGAGGTTTGTTTTCTCAAATCATCATCGGCGTCATCGTCACCGTGATTGGGACGCTGGTGACGGATGCGATCACCGGCGGCCACGTCGGCCGTCATTTTGTTTCCGGTGCGCACGGCTCCTGGCGCGGACATTGACGCACAGATTTGCGCAATTGCTCTGACGACTTCCTCCGACGCTCCAGATGCGCCGACGGCCGGCTGCGCGGAGCGGAGTCGTTTGGCGCTCCAAAAAACTTTCAAAGAACGAAGCAACAGGTATGTGCCGGCGGCCGGCTCCCCGCAGGGGAGTCGCCGGCACCAT
The DNA here is from genome assembly GCA_018242255.1 of Pseudomonadota bacterium. GTDB lineage: Bacteria > Pseudomonadota > Alphaproteobacteria > Rhizobiales > Hyphomicrobiaceae > Hyphomicrobium_B. The sequence continues at coordinate 9,120 of JAFECH010000024.1, forward strand.
CAATGAAGCACGAAGCGGACGGGTTCCGCGGCTGGGTCGTGGCAATTAAAGTCTCGGAACCGATCCGCTCCGTGACAGCCTGAGAACAGGGTCGCGAGCACACGGTCACTTAATGAAGCGGGATGCTCCGCACACGGGTTTCTCACCCCGTGCGGACCGGCCGTTCGCCTTGTCCGGAAGCGCGCGTGACGCGCCGGGTCAGGCTGCCCCGTCCGAGCCCGACGCAACGCCTTGCGCGCGAGCCCTTCACCGGACGGGCGATCGGATTATGCGGGCGGCTCGGAGAGCGGGGATAAGTTTTTTTGGGGAGGGCGTTCGGGCTAAGACATGAAAACCCCAGCTTCGATCAACTTTTGCGTCGGGGGCTATACATCACATCTACTCTGCGCATAGTTAATGGGTGTTAATTATAAGCGTTATGTTGCGTTGGGGGTGTTTTATGGGCGGTTTCCTCGAAACGATTTGGCACAAGCTCGCGGAAGAAATAGGCGGCGAAGCGGCCACTATCACGTTAACGGCGTTAGTTTCCGCGATAATCTGGCCAACGCTCGTGTGGTGTTGGGGAAAGATCCTGGTTCTCAGAGATTTTTGGAACAGTAGACGCAGAGCACTTGGTGCGGTCGGACAACTGCGGACGCCCGATGGCCAAAGAGAAGGCAAAGGCGTATGGGCGCTGAAGCCGATAACGCCGCCCGAGAATTATAAGAATAACGTTTTGGGCTCTCGGATACTCGCGGTGGCGAACCTCAAGGGAGGCGTTGGCAAGACCACGGTCGCTGCTAACATCGCCGCCCATCTCGCTTCCGATGCAAATTGGCAGAAAAGGGTGCTCCTTGTAGACCTCGATTATCAGGGATCACTATCGTCAATGGTGTTCCCTGATGGTCAGACATGGTTGCCTCCAAAAGGAGCGGATTCGGTCGCCACAATGGCGCTTAGCGGCCAAGTCAATCCGAGCATGTTTCTTCAAGCCTGCAAGGAGAGTCCGGACGAGCCGCGTCTCAAAGTGGTGACTGCTCACTACGATCTAGCACAGGCAGATAACCGGCTTTTGGTCGAATGGCTTTTGAACAAACGCGGCAATGATCCGCGCGAGTTTCGCAGAAAGTTCGCCGACCTCATCATGGGGAGGGCATATCAGCCCAACGAGATGCGCTACAACTTAGCTCGGCTGTTGCACTCCGAAGCGGTTCGAGAAAATTTTGATCTCGTAATCATTGACTGCCCGCCGCGTCTAACCGCCGGGGCAGTCCAAGCTCTTTGCGCCAGTTCTCACGTGCTTATTCCAACGCTTCTTGATGGTCCGTCCGGAGAATCTGTTGTTTCGTTCTGCGATCAACTGGAAGAGATGAAAACCGCCGGGATTTGCCCGCATCTCGGCTATGTCGGCATCGTAGCGAGCAGACATGCAGCGCAACAAAATGCGTGGCTTGCTGTCCGGCGCGAAATTCAAGACCAAATTAATGTACGCAAATTGAAATGCGGATTCCTACCGACTGAAACGTTTATCCCACAGACAGTGGATATCGTTCGTCATGCGGATCAAGGTATCGCTTATTTTTCGCTTCAGGGATCACAGCCTGCTGCCAACGCGAAGAAGGCCATCATTGCGCTGGCCGAACACGTCGCCGCTCAAATTTGCGTAGCGCGCGTCCCCTCGTTTGCTCGTGATTTGCAACTTGTTCTTCCGGTGGCGGCAGAATGAAATGTGCAGAATTGGCTGAAGCTATTCAGCATCTCGAAGGATTGTTTCAAATAGGAGCCTGTGATGCGCCGCAGGTAATCGCAAACTTGAAAAGCCTGCTCGCGGGCGCGTCTGCGTTATCGGTTTCGCAACTCAGCAAGAAGCTCGCAAAAGTATCCGGCGAAAAGCCGGGGACTGCTCCAATTGATGTGAGTGGAATTCCTCAGCTATGTGAAGTTCTGGTCTCGTTTCTAAAGTCGACGGGAAAGCCAGCGGTTATAAAGGAGCTTCAGGAGCTTTCGAATTCTCTCGGCTCTCTCAAAAGGGTCAATCCGGAAGACCTTGCCGCCAAATCTGCTAGCCCTAAACAACAATCTGGTAGCAGCAGGCCAGCCCCCGCGCAGCGACTTGATCTGGTTCAGATGCATCTGCGCTTGTTGGAACAATCTCTCGGGGACGACGTTGGGTTTACTTCTGCGTTTCGGGCGTTGGAAGCAGATACCAATATGGGAACCGGGGAGTTTGTTTCGCTGGCAAAGCAGTTCTCGTTCGCGAGCACGAAATCGAAATCAGCGGCGTTGAAAAAGATATGGGCACGGCATCAAGCGCTAATGACAAGTCGGGCGAAAGCGGCTGCGACTGCAGGGAGGATCGCCGGGTAACAGGATTTCCGAGAAGCGGGCTAGATGCATTCTGATACTCAGTCAACCCCCCGTCTCCCCACCATCATCCTCGTCGTGATCGAGACGCTGGTCGCGATCTACTACATCGCGGTCTTTCATCAGGCGGGGCGCAGCAACGCGATCGCCAACATCGCCGTCGATACGGTGACGGTGATCGTGGTCGCGATCTGGGTGGTGCTGGTGCTGCCCGCGATCGTCCTCGTCGTTCGCGACAGCAAACCCGCTCTGGCGCTCGGTCTGTCTCTCGCCGCCGCCGTCGCCTTCGCCGCGAACCTCGTCATTTTCTGATGTGTCGCCGCGCCCGCCAGCTGACGCGCCGGGCGGCCGGCGCGCCGTAGGCGTGTCGTCCCGGCGCAATCAAAAAAGGGAGCCGCGATGAACGACGCCCCAAGCCCGCGCGTGCGGCCGGCTGCGCGCGGCGCAGTCGCACGCGCCAACAAAAAGCCCGGCGCCAAATAAAAAAGGCGACCGAAGGGCCGCCTTTTTCATTGGTCTGGGGGAGAGGTTTGGGGAAACTTATGATTCAACCTGCCAGATGCCGGTCGGCAAACGGCAGGCGACGATTTCGGTGCGCTTCGTGGCAGCAGCGCCACTCAGCACGACGACCGCATAGCGGCAGACGCTGCCGCGCGTATCTTTGAATGAGGCTAGCGGCGCAACGAGCCCGGAGAGCTGGCCGTGGCCGCGATGCCAGACGTATTTGGCGCCGTCGGCGACTTCGGTCAGCGCAAACTGCACGCTTTCGAGCGCCGCATCTTCGTCGCTCTGATCCAGAACGACCGGGGTGCTCTTGATATCGGGCAATTTCGGTTTGATATCGACGGCGTTAGGCTGCACCGGCGCCGTCTGGCTCAGGCTCTGATCGGCGGCGAGAGTGTAGTTGTACGGAACGAAAATGGCCGCAACCAGCGCAAATGCTGTTGCGCCGGCCGCGGCTAAGGGGAAAAAGCACGGATTTGACGACATAACGCGACTGACCCTAACGCGACTGAAAAACTCAACTCCGCCCAACTAGGCGGATACTGAACACAGTCTGCTCCGGTATGGTTAATACGGACTAAAGAACGGGCCTTAAACGTCGTAAATGGCGCTGGGCAATAAGAGAAAATCGAGCGTTGAGCACGCAGCATGAGCAACACTGACGACACCCCGGCCGCGACGCCGGAAACCGCGCTGGACTTCTCGGGCGCCGCCGATCCGTTCCAGCTTTTCGACGCGTGGATGGCGGAAGCTTCCCGCACCGAGCCAAACGATCCGAACGCCATGTCGCTTGCGACCGTCGATGCGGGCGGCATGCCGAACGTGCGTATCGTGCTGCTGAAAGGCGTCGATGCGCCGGAGAGCGCCGACCGCGGTTTCGTTTTCTATACAAACTTCGAAAGCGCGAAGGGCCGCGAGCTGCTCGCCAACCCGAAGGCGGCATTGCTCTTTCACTGGAAGACGTTGGAACGGCAGGTGCGGATTCGTGGCCCTGTTTCGCTCGCCTCTCACGGCGAGGCGGACGCTTATTTCGCGTCGCGCCCGCGCCTCAGCCGCATCGGCGCCTGGGCCTCGCATCAGTCTCGGCCGCTCTCGACGCGCGACGTGCTGGAAGCCAAGGTCCAGCATTTCGAGGCGAAGTTCCCGGACGAGGAAATCCCGCGTCCGGCCTATTGGTCGGGGTTCCGCGTCTTGCCGGTCGAAATCGAATTCTGGATGAGTCGACCCTACCGCCTTCACGACCGCATCGTTTTCCGCCGCGACGCGCCGCGCGACTCCTGGCACAAAACCCGCCTCTATCCTTAACGAATCACAAAAACGAACCAGTTAGGGTAGAGAAGGCGGGACATAATAAGTCTGGGGACGGGAGCGTTTGGGTCGCGAATGGTGACGGATCGCATCGACGAACGCCGCACGAAAAGGCGGCCGCGCGATCGTTATCGTTCGTCGCGCATCTATTATGCCGTCGGCGAGCCTCCCTCGTTTCTGGCGATCTGGACAAGCCGCCTCGCGATTTTTTGTGCCGCAGCGGCGATCGTGACAGCGGGGCTGCATCGCGTTTCGTTGTTGCAGACCCCTGTCGCGCTGACGATCGCGTATCTGCTCATCGTCGGCGCTGCGCTCGCGGTGCTGATGGCGCTCGTTGCCGGGCTCGATATCTGGGTGACCGGCCGACCGGGATCAGCGCGCGTATTCGTCGGCGCGATCGTCGGGCTCGGCATCCTCGCGGTCCCGGTCGCGCTGTGGGCCATGAGCCTGCACTATCCCGCGCTCTACGATGTGACGACCGACGTCGCCGAACCGCCGGAATTCACGGTGGCGAAAGAGGAGCGGGGACCGGAGACGAATCCGCTCGGCTATGACGGAGAGCGTTTCGCCGCGCTCCAGCGCCAGGACTATCCCGATCTCAAAAGCCTGACCATTCCGCGCTCGACGGATGAGACCTACGAGCTTGTGCTGCAGGCCGTTCATAAGCTGAAGCTGAAGCCGACGCTCGAAGCCCCGCCCGACGACGAGGACGATTCTCCGGGCTTCGTCGAACTCTCCGAGCACACGCAAGTTCTGGGGTTGGTCGACGACATCGTCATCCGCGTTCTCGGCAGCGACGATGACAAAAGTGCCCGCGTCGACGTCAGGTCCGCCTCGCGCTATGGCCCGACCGACTTCGGCCGCAACGCCGACCACGTCCGCACGATTTTGAAGGAAGTCGCTTCGCGCTTCGAAGCCTCCGTCCCCGATCCCGACAAGGAAGCGATGGCGGCGCGCAAAGCCAAGCTCAAAGCCGAGAAAGGTCGCGGTCGGGCGTCAAAGGCAGATCGGAAGCGACCAAACCTTTCTCGATCAAATATTCGACGTGCGCCTGAACGGAAAGCGTCGCGGCCGGGATCAGCTGGGGCGCGAGGTCGCGATAAACCTGGGGCACAATTCGACGAATAGTCGTGGCGCCGCCCGTCAAAGCATCAAGCACCGACTTCTCGCGCCAGTTCCGGTGCAGCAGATAAGCCCTGACCGTTCGCTGCGGTTCGTTCAAGCGATCTCCGTGGCCGGGCAGGAAAACGTCGTCGTTACGGTCGAGAAGAATTGCAAGCGACGCTTCGTAGTCGGCCATGCGACCCTCGGGCGGCGCGATGACGGTCGTGTTCCACGCCATGACGTGATCGCCCGAGAAGACGACCCGGCGGCCATCGACGGCGAAACAGAGATGATCCGGCGCATGTCCCGGCGTGTGAATCGCCGTCAGCGCCCAATCATCGCCTTCGATCCTGTCCCCACCGTGGAGCGCAATGTCGGGCGCGAAATCGTAGTCGACGAAGTAACGCCCCGAAGGCGAGTTCGCGAGCGCGATGCGCCCGGCTTCCGGGTCGCGCGGATAGGCGGCGATAAGCGCGCCGGTCTCAGCCTTGAGCTTTGCGATGCCATCGACATGGTCGTGATGCGCATGCGTCGACAAGATGTGCGTGATTGGTCGTCCGGCAGCGGCTCTGAGAATCGCAGCGCGATGTTCGTCGCTATCAGGGCCTGCGTCGATCACAGCCAGTGACGTTGAGCCGACGAGATATGTGTTCGTGCCCTTATGCGTCAACGGGCTCGGGTTGGGCGCGACAAGGCGCACGATCCCAGGTCCCATCGGCGAGGGTTCGCCGTAGGTGAATGCCATTTCCGTCTTGAATTTGAGAGAGTCCAAGCCCCGTCAGCCCTCGCTGTTTCGCCCGGTTATAGAAAACCCCGGCGGACAACGAATACCCCGAAATTCGCCGCAGGTTAACGTAGCCCTTTAAGGCGCACATGCTCCGGCCGAAAGCCGAGCCCGATCAATCGCCCGGAGAGATGGGCCAGGACCGGCCAGCGCGCGATGCTTTTGATGAAACCGGGCGGACCGGAGCGCGTCGCCGCGTTGGCTTCGCGCTTGCGCTTGTCGCTGCGCATCATGAGCTGAATTGTCTGCGTCGCCTTCGTCGGGAACATACGCCGCTTCTCCACCGCCGCCAGATGCCGGTCCGACAAGCGCCCGTCTTTCAATGGCCCCGCCAGAATGTTCGCCGCCGCAACCGCATCCTGAATGGCGAGGTTCACGCCGACGCCGCCGATGGGTGACATCGCGTGCGCCGCATCGCCGATGCAGAGGAGGCCCGGCCGCCACCACTGTTTCAGTCGATCGATACGGATGCTCAAGAGGTGCACGTCGTCGAAGGAGGCTAACTCCTGCACGCGATCTTCCGGCAGCGGCGACACTGTTGCAACCATAGCTCGGAAAGCGTCGATCCCCCCGGCCTTGATGTCGGCGTAGGTGCCGCGCCGGACGATATAACCGCACTGCCAGTAGTCGCCGCGGTCGATCATCACGAAGCCTTGGCGCGGCCCGGCGTGACCCATCGTGTACGGCGGGTCGGATGCAAGATGCGAGAACTTCATCCACAGCACTTCGCTCGGAATGCCGAAGCTCTCGATTTCAAGACCCGCGAGCGACCGCGCGATGGAATTGCGTCCGTCCGCACCAACGACAAGCGACGAGCGGATCGTGATGGGGCCGTCCGCAGACGTCGCACGAAGTCCCGCAACGACACCATTCTCGATGATGAGATCGGTCACCTCCGTTTGCATCAGCAGCCGGAAGTTCGGATAGGGCTTCGCCTCGCGCGCGAGAAAGTCCAGAAAGTCCCATTGCGGCATGAAGGCGATGAATCGGTGCTTCGTCGGTAAGCGCGAGAAGTCGGCAATGGTGATGTCCTTACCGCCGATCTCGGCATGCAGCGAGCGCGCTTGCGTATGCTGCAGTTTCAAAAGTTCGTCCGCTAGGCCGAGTTCATGCATCACCTGCAGCGTTGAGGGATGGATGGTGTCGCCGCGAAAGTCGCGCAGAAAATCGCCGTGCTTTTCGATCACGGTCACATCAACGCCAGCGCGCGCCAGCATCAAGCCCAACATCAAACCCGCAGGTCCGCCGCCGATAACGGCGCAGGCGGTCGTGATGGTCTGATCGGTCGCGGTATAACTGCCCGCGTCTTGAGGTCCGGCGGACTTAGCACCCGCAGTCATGTCGTTACCGACGTCTCGGGCCATTATGGGCCTCATCCCGAAAAGCGACCTTCGTTTGCAGCATAGATAGGCGCTCCGCGTCTGGGAGCCAAATGCTACGTTCTTGAGCGGTTGCAATACTCACGGGTGTCATCCTCGGGCTTGTCCCGAGGATCCATCAGGCAGCTGCGTTACGTTAAATGAATCCTCGGCATAAAGCCGAGGATGACAAAAGAAGCAGTTCCCTCTCGCGTCATGATCGCGGGTAAACTCAAACCCCGTAATACGACCGATACCACGCGACAAACCGTGAGATCCCATCGTCGATCGACGTCGATGGCCTGAAGCCGACGTCGCGCACAAGATCATCGATATCGGCGAACGTCTTCTCGACGTCTCCAGGCTGCATCGGAAGGAAGTTTTTCTTCGCCTCGCGTCCTGTTGCCTTCTCGATCGCGGCGACGAAATCCATCAGCTCAACCGGATTGTTGTTGCCGATGTTATAGACGCGGTAAGGCGCGTTCGAGGTCGCGGGATCGGGCGCCGCGCTGTTCCAGTTGGGATCGGGCGCGGCGATCTTATCCGCCGTCCGCAGAACGCCTTCGACAATATCGTCGATATAGGTGAAGTCGCGCGCGTGATCGCCGCCGTTGAAAATCTCGATCGGCTCGCCCGCAAGAATCTTTTTTGTGAAGTTGAAGTAGGCCATGTCCGGACGGCCCCAAGGTCCGTAGACCGTGAAGAACCGCAGTGCCGTGATGGGAAGACGGTAGAGGTGCGCGTAGGCATGGGCCGCAAGCTCGTTGGCCTTCTTGGTCGCCGCGTAAAGGCTGACCGGATGATCGACGTTATCGTGCTCGCTGAACGGCATCTTGGTATTGGCGCCGTAGACCGAGCTCGATGACGCCATCACCAGATGCTTCGCGCCATTGTGGCGGCAACCTTCGAGTATGTTCTGCGTGCCCACGATGTTGGAGTCGATATACGCGTGTGGATTGTGCATGGCGTAACGCACGCCCGCTTGCGCCGCGAGGTGAATGACCTTGTCGAAGCGCTGGACGCGAAACAACTCTGCCATCGCGCTCCGCTCCGCGATGTCGAGATGCAGGAATGAAAAACCCGGCCTGCCGCCGAGATTGACGAGACGCGCTTTCTTCAGCGCCGGATCGTAGTAGCCGTTGAGGTTATCGACGCCGACCACTTCGTCGCCGCGTTCGAGCAGGCGCAGGCACGTATAAAAGCCGATGAAGCCAGCGGCGCCGGTCACCAGAAATTTCATTGCGGCAGCCCTCGTTGCGAATTTCTCGCCAAGCCTGAAACGACGCCCGGTTTAGAGCGTCCGGCGTCGCTGTCAATCGCACTGGCGGCAAGCAGTAAATGAAAGCCATCAAATGTCATTCTCGGCTTCATGCCGAGGATCCATCTGGAAGTATGCACTGCCGACACATTGATCCTCGGGCCGAGCCCGAGGATGACCAGTTGGACGTCACTCGAGCCCGCGCCGGCGGCCGGCTCCGCGCAGCGAAGTCGCCGGCGCAAAAATAAATCTTCAAAAACTTATCCCCGCCCTTTCGCCCGCCCGTATCTTCATTGTCGGGAGCATGACAACGGACGAACGCGCGACGATGACCGATACGCCGAACCTCGCATTGCCATACATTTTGCCGTCTCAGGCGCAGAAGCACGTCACGCACAATGAAGCGATACGGGCTCTGGATTGTCTTGTGCAACTCGCGGTCGAAAGCCGTTCGCTGGCCGCGCCGCCCGCGAGCCCCGCCGAAGGCAGCCGCTATCTCGTTGCCGCAGCAGCGGCGACCGGCGACTGGAGTGGCCACAGCGAAGAAATTGCCGCCTTTCAAGACGGTACCTGGATGTTTTACGAGCCGCGGGAAGGGTGGATCGCATGGGTAGCTGACGACCACGAACTCGCGATCTATTCCGCCGGAGCATGGGCGGCGTTCACCTCGGGGGGAGGCGGCGGCGGCAGTGGTGGCGATCCGGATGGCATCACCGAGCTTGACGACCTCGCGCACCTCGGCATCAACGCGACCGCCGACACGACCAACCGTCTGGCACTGAAAAGTCCGGCGAGCTTGTTCGATAACGAAGGCGCGGGCCATCAGCAGAAGATCAATAAGCACGCTGCGGGCGACACCGCTTCGGTGCTCTACCAGACGAACTATTCCGGCCGCGCGGAAATGGGCCTGGCGGGAGACGACGATTTTCACTTCAAGGTGAGCCCTGACGGGGCGACCTGGTACGAAGCGCTCAAGATCGACCGCAACTCCGGCAAGCTGTCGTTTCCATCCCTCGGCGGTCCTCGCGAAACCCTTACCGCAGACCGGACCTACTACGTCCGCGCCGACGGCTCCGACAGCAACACCGGTCGGGCGAATACGTTTGGCGGCGCATTCCTGACGATCCAGAAGGCTTACGACGTTATCGCTTCGACGCTCGATCTCGGTGGCTTCAAAGTCGCGATTTCCATCGGCGCGGGGACGTTCGCGGGAGGCTTGCTCGTCGCGCAGCCGTGGTCTGGCGGCGGCTCTATAATCGTGACGGGTGCTGGCTCAAGCACCATCATCAGCACGACAAATAAAGACGCGATTTCGAACACGAGTTCGTTGCCCGGCGCAATGCTCGTGCAGAACATGACGCTTCAGACGACGACGGGCGGCGGCGGATTGGTGAATTACGGTGTCGGCACGATCAATTTCGGCGGCATCACGTTCGGCGCCTGCGCGACGTATCACGCAGCCGCGATCGGTGGCTCCGCAGTCGTGCAGGCCGTCGCGAACTATTCGATAACCGGAGGCGCCATCAGTCATTTGTTCGCCGCGACCGGCGGCAGCGTGTTCGTCGAGGGACTCACGCTGACGCTGACCGGAACTCCGGCGTTCGTCTCCGCCTTTGCTCGCGCTCTATCGCTTGGTGCAATTATCGCCGATGGCCTGACGTTTTCAGGCGCGGCGACAGGGGCTCGCTATGCCGTTTTGTTGAACGCGATCATCAACACCGTCACCGGCAACGTGAATTATTTTCCCGGCAACAGCGCCGGCTCAGCGGCTTCAGGAGGTCAGTACGCATGATGCAGGTCAGTGATCCCGCGGCTTGGTTCTGGATCGTCGGAGACGATGCGTCGAAAGCATGGTCGAGCGCGGCGGGAGCGTATGTGACAGACTTTCCCCCAGACCGCGCCATTCACATCGCGTCCGAAGATGCTTTGTCGGATGCGCTGCGGCCGTTCGCGTTGGCGTTGGCGTTGCCGAAGCCGAATTTGTCGGACTATACGCTCGCCGTTCAGAACGTCGTCGATGCAACCGCAAGGACGAAGAATTACACCGACGTCGTCTCGCTCGCGAGCTACGCATCGAGCACGAACTCGCAGTGGGCGGCTGAGGCGACGGCGTTTATCGCCTAGCGTGATCAGGTGTGGGCGTTCGTCTATGCAACGTTGGCGGCCGTACAGGGCGGGCAGCAGGTGCCGCCGACAATCGACGGCCTGACTGCAACCCTCCCGGCCGTTGCCTGGCCGCAGTGAGCGCAAGCGCTAGGGCACCCGTCTAGCTCTCGCGAACGCGTTGGGAACGTCCGGCAGGCCCAGCAAGTGCGCTGCGCCACAGCCGCGAAAAACCGAATTTCCAGGGAGATTGCGAGAGGTTGGGTAGGCATCGGGGAAATGCTAACCCGTTGAAAAGACTGGTCGGAGCGAGAGGATTCGAACCTCCGACCCCTTGCTCCCGAAGCAAGTGCGCTACCAGGCTGCGCTACGCTCCGCCCGACCGTCTATGCCTGCATTTAGGCTTTCCAGGGCGCCATGTCGAGCGCCTAGGAGACGCGCTTATAGCGGCCTCGATCCCGTACCGCAAGCGTCTCAAAACACCGATTTTCTGAACAACCTCATACCCCAGGGCCCACTTTCCCGGCGCCAAACCACTGCACCGCCGTCGTCGCGATGATTTTGCTTTCTCCTACGTCGGTTTTATTCCGACCAGACGCCGCCACAGGATGACGATGAGATCGCGGCTGCGCATGGGAACGGCCGCTCTGAAGGCTTGAGACAGGGTGAGGGTCTTTGGGACCTCAACTTTCTCGGCAGAAGTTTTTACAGGAGCCGGCGCAGGTTCGGGCGCCGGCGGCGGTTTGGCGACAGGAACAGGAGCAGCAGGACGAGCGGCCTGCGCCGAGCGTTGCGCTGTGCGAATATCCAAAAAGCGCTGCAGCGTGTTGGCCCTGTGCTTGGCCGGCGGCGGCGCATCGGGAGGACATCCCCGCAGCGTATCTTCAACTGCCGCTTTCAGGCGCCCCGGCACATGATAGTTCTCATAGAACGAGCGCGCTCTAACCGCATGCTCAGAGAGCAACTCCGGTGTCACGTCGCTCAGCACGCGTTGCAATTCGTCGGGACGACGCCAAACGAGAACGCCGGGATAGACCTCATTGATGTCGGTGAAGAACGGCGTCACGTAATTCGAGTGCAGGAGCAGGGGAACGCCGGCTGCCATGACTTCGATGGCCGCTTTCCCTCCCGCCAAAGGAAACGACCCGATATAGAGATCGACCTCCTTTGCGACCAATTCAGCTCCGACGTCGTCCACCCACGGGATATTGACGAACCTTTCCCGATCTATTCCTGCCGCGGTCAGGCCGTCCTCAATGCGTGCCGCCAATCCCTCTCGGAGAGGGCCGACGTGATAGTGCCGGCCTCCCGTGATGCGCATGATGCTCGGCAAAATATCGGCATATGCATACTGATACGGCACGGGCGCCTTCAGGTATGACGTATCGAACTTCGGCCAGCTTCCCGACGTCGCGGTTGTAATCACGCCGGTGGGCATGAACGGCTTGTCCGC
>JAFECH010000250.1 GCA_018242255.1 Pseudomonadota bacterium
CCGTTGTGCTTTCGTTGAGCCTTAGGCGGAAAGGTAAACTCGTAAGAGACTTTTGGCGGATCAATACGCTTTCCATTTAATTTCACCTCAAAACCTTGATTGAGCACTCCGTGAAACGCCTCCGCCAATGTCTCTGAGATGATGCCCAAGCCAAATTTTACCGCGTCGCACTTGAGACGAGAGAGCGTTACAATCGTGTAGTGTTCTCCAGCCGGGAGGGCGTCCGTGTAGACCGCCGGAATCGGCGCCCCAGTAACATTTGGCTGGTTGCCTAGCTTGATGAGATCAAGGACTAGCTTTGTAGAAAATGTCTCGCCTTTGCGCTTGGTCTCAATCGTTACGCACTCTGCAGCACCAAATCCTGCAAGCTTTCCCAGTCCCTTGCGCCCCATGACATAGCGTCCGCCACTTTCTGACATGAGCACGGATTCATTGTGAGTGCCCAAATCAAGCCGTCGCTTCCGATTTAGTGGAAGGAATTTTTCCTGGATCTCTGTTGGAAGCATTCCGTGGCCGTTGTCGCGGACAACGACCTGAATGCCTTCAGGCAAAGGTATTAGCAACGATGTAAATTTATCGAGCTTTCCATCGGCTACCTTTGCTTTCGCCTCCGCTCGAATCTTAGTGCGTGCCGCCTCGATCTTCTTTTCAGGAATGGCAATCGAAACGGTCTTAGCGTCCCCGTCATGTCCATTGGCGACGAACTCGACCAAACACTTGCCCAATGTGGTGTACATATTGATGCCAAGGGCTTCGAGCATACCTCCCTGGATTGACATCGAGAATTCTGCCAGTCGCTCGGGCTTATTGGACATGGTTTGTTTCCCCTTTCCCACTCCATACGGTACCCAATCTTGAATACCACTCAACGACCGCGTGCATTTCATTCGGTGGATTAAGTAACTATTGAGGACAGTTGAGGTCGGATGTCTGGTCGGGTAGACGACGCTATGGTCGACCATTTAGAGGTGGCTGAGCGCTCAGCGCTCATGTCTCGTGTGCGCTCAAGGGGCAACGCGTCTACTGAAGTTGCACTTGCACGTTTGATGAGGCGCTCGAAAATCTCGGGATGGCGGCGCAATCAGAAAATATTTGGCAGCCCTGACTTTGTTTTCCGAGCTCCTCGCATCGCCGTGTTTGTCGACGGATGCTTTTGGCATGGCTGTCCTCGCTGCTATGCAACGCCGAAGCAAAATGCACTATTTTGGACAGCGAAGATTAGTCGTAATCGCAGCCGCGATCTGAAAGTGACCAGACATCTCCGCAAGGAAGGTTGGTCAGTACTTAGAATTTGGGAACACTCAATGAGCGACACCGAAATAGTGATCGGCAAGATTCTCCGAAAATTGACGAACCGGATCGACCGTTAGCCGCAGGGTTTAGGTGGCTCTTGACCATGCGCTTGCCTACTCCTTGCCCTCGCCCACCCGCGCCGCCAGCGACGCGGCCATGAACTCGTCCAAATCCCCGTCGAGCACCTTCTGCGGGTCCGAGCGCTCCACGTTCGTGCGCAGGTCCTTCACCATCTGATAGGGCTGCAACACGTAGGACCGGATCTGGTGGCCCCAGCCGATGTCGGTCTTGCTGGCCTCGGCCTCGAGGCGCTCGGCCTCGCGCTTCTGGAGCTCGACCTCGTAGAGGCGCGCCTTCAGCATCTGGATCGCCTTGGCGCGGTTCTGGTGCTGGCTGCGTTCCTGCTGCACGGCCACGGCGATGCCGGTCGGAAGATGGGTGATGCGCACTGCGCTGTCCGTTTTATTCACGTGCTGGCCTCCGGACCCGGAGGCCCGATACGTGTCGACGCGCAGGTCCTTGTCGATCAGCTCGATCTCGATGTTGTCGTCGACCTCG
>JAFECH010000251.1 GCA_018242255.1 Pseudomonadota bacterium
GCTTTCGCCGCTTGCACCCAACTAACGACTTGAGGTTCGATGCCGACAAACACTGATGCGTCACACCCAGCCCGCTTTGCCTTGAGAACGAAGGAGGACATATCGTCAGTGTTGCCAACATTTCGCTCATCGAGTGTTAGCTGCTTACCGGTAATCTTGGTGTACCGTTCAATTGCCAATCGCCATCCTGGTTGTTGGACAGGATTACCCAGCGCAAATGAACATACTTTTTTATGACCGAGCACCTCGCTCGCAAAGTAAAGGGAAATAACAAGTCCAGTATACGGCCCCGTGTTCACTGGCGAGATGTTGGGTGTGGAGAAGCAAGCCGGATCAACGCCCGTGCCCTGAATCGAGTAAACGCCCCGCTCCTTGTAAAAATTGGCGTTGGCTGTGCATTCCAAGAGGCTCGCAGATCCCACGTTCACGTAAACGCCCTCGTTGTCGACCAGGCGCCGCGCGGCCTGCGTCGCCGCGCCGGGATCCAGCTTATCGTCTTCGACCAAGTATTTGATCATGCGACCGCCAACTCCCCCCCGAGCGTTGACACGGTCAAATACCGCGGCTGCTGCCGCGGTTGCCTCTGGAAACGTAAATGGACCACTCAGCGTGCTCACCGCGCCAATCGGAATCGGACTACTCTTACCCTGAGCAAATGAAATCGCTGGCGACGCGATCACGCAGCTGGCAACCAGGCCAGCGAGCAAAAAGCCACTTCCTTGGACCTTACGAAACATGCTTCCCCCTTTTTTGATCCGCGCGAATGACGCCATTGCCACTACACTACTTCGCATTACGCGGCGGTCCGCAGTTCTCGCTGCGGAGCTGAGTATGCTTTGGTTGATTAGAATGCGTTGTAAGGCCTAGTCGAATGCATTTATGCCAACGCATTTCGCAATATTGCTCGCGGGGCAACGCTGGTTGTCTTCGGTATCAAGGAGCAGCGCGGAGCGCTTTCTGGCGCGCAAGGCTCAAGAATGCGGAGCCGATCCGAAGAAGATTGCTCGTTCTGGCCTGTCACCGGCTAGGTCGTCTACCTACTAGTCGAGGGCAGATATCATAAGGAATTAAAGACCGATTTATCGAGGGTGCCGAACGTCTGAACGAGAAACTCAATTGCTCTCCGCGTCCGCCACGCTCGTGATTGGTCACGTCTCACTATGAGCCATAGATCAGCAGTGACTGCCTTGGCGTCGAGTCTTGCTAGATTTGGGCGCGAGCGAGCCATAAAGCAAGGCAGGAGTGCAGCCCCCATCCCTGCCTCGCAGAGCTGAAGCAATAGCGGATAGTTGTCTACGCGCGCCACGACGTTGTCGGGTGCACCTCGACGCTCGTCAACAAGCTTGAACTCGTGATCGCGGTGCCAAAAGTCTGAGGCCAGAGAGACAATCTCGACTCCTTTTGCGGCCTTGTAATGATCTAGCTTGCTCTTGGACACGTACCGCGCAAATGGAATCTCGGCAATTTTTCGCATTCCGGCAGTTCCACGCATCGGTCTTGCCAACCTAATCGCGATGTCGACTCCTTCAGACTCGAGATCAACGAAATACGACTCAGTCGTTATATCGAGGACGATTTCGGGACTTTCGCTGCGGAACGCCTCAAGCTTGTCGATCAGCATACTTGCAAAAAGGTCGAGCATGGTCAGCCGGACAATGCCACCACGTTGGATACCTAGCGACTGGTGCTGAAAACGCTCTGCGGATACCTCCATCTCCAGGGCCGCCGCAACGAGTTCTTCCTGGCCCGGCCGCAGTGTAATACCGCGAGTGTCTCGGACAAACAGCGCCATGCCGACGTTGCTCTCAAGAGCTTGGATCTTTCGCCGAACCGTCGAGATGTCCATGTTGA
>JAFECH010000252.1 GCA_018242255.1 Pseudomonadota bacterium
GGCGGATGTAGACCGTTTCGCGCTCCTGCGTCGAATAGTCGTGATCGAACTCGTTCCAGGGATCGCAGACGAAGACCTTTACCCCGTGTGAGCGGTGAAAATAGCGAACGCGTTCAAAATATTTAATCAGAGACCTCTCATCGAGCGCTTCTGGTTCATCCCAAAACACGATTTTTTCAAGCGCTAGTGCCGGGCGAGGATCGGTGCCCTTTAGGTCATCATGGGGCGCCGCCCCGATAGAAGTGCGCCAAAGCCGGTCCCGAAGGTCATCGCGACGATCTTCCCACGCGCAAATATGGATGGGCCAACCTCTGTGATGCGCAAGCTTGAGAGCGAACATCTGTGCAATGGTTGATTTGCCCGAGCCATAGCCGCCGCAGAAAACAGCGAGATCAGGGAATGCCCAGCGCGCGGTCAGTTGATCGACGTAGGTATCGAATGTTTCGAGTGGCGTGCTCTCGCCCCAGTTGCTAATCGACCGCGTTGTTTTCCAATAAACGTCTTTGCGCCTAGCGAGACGCGAAAGGAGCTGTTGGATATTGGCGTGGCTGGGAGTTTCCCCAATTCCCAGATCCACGAAGCGCAAGTCCGCAGCATCGCAGCCCTGGGCCATCAAATCATTGAGCTGCTCGATGCCTTCGTCCTCGGTTTCGCATAGTATGAGCAAATTTTGCGTGATGTCTTCACTCCTGATGCGGGCATGGCGAATATCATCGAGCTTAACCGCAGGCATTCGAAATTCCCGCTGACAGAAGACAAGGTCTCTGTCGTCGGCGACAACGAATGTCACGTCCTGCCCTTCAAACAAGTCTTGCACGTTGAGCATGGATATTTCCCCGAAACTAAATTCTGAAATGCCAATTCCTGGTGGGCATGTCGCCCGTGGGCGGGCGATTAAAGCTCCTGCCCGGTAGAGCTAGCCGACGAGAGTGGAAACCGCCGTCGCACGAAATGCCCTACTCATCCTCGTATCGCCACTTCCTAATCCGCATCGCGGAGGATGACTCGTCGGAAGCGATGAGCCTTGCACCGACGTGAATGCTCAGCACCTCGGCATCGTATGCATGTGCGGAATGCGCGTGCCGAAACCGCTTGGCGCCATCTGGAACGCCGGCGGCGACAAGCGCGCGACAGGCAGCAAAGATGACACTTGAACACGGGCGGGCCACCAAAGGAGATCCGCCCAGTGTCGCCGTAAACTTGCCCCGACTGGCGGGATGGATCACCACGATGGCCGGCGCGGAATCCGCCGTCGTTGCCCCCGAGCTGATCTGAACCTTTCCGCAAAGGGCAGACTTTGTCTCCACATTCATTGCGTCACCTGCTCAGTTAAAACCGTTGTTCGAATGCCAACGGGAGGAGCGTCCTCCGCCCGATCGCCCGCGCGACGGTGCGTTGACGGCCTTATTCCGATCGTCCGCTTGCCACTGGAGAGCCTGCCTCACCTCTGTCAGCGCCGAGACCGCTGTTGCGCCTGTCGGCCTAGTGGCAATTCTCGTGGCAGCCTTTGTGAGGGCGGCCCCGAGATCGAGCCCTCGCTTTTTGGCCTCTCCCTCCAACATCAATCGGGTTCCGTTCACTAAAGTGAGAGTGCCGGCGACGATGTCGAAGACGACGCCCTCGGAGCCATCGAGCGACGCAAGTCCCTTGCGATGACGGCCACGATCTCCACGTTTGTGCACGCTCAGTTTTTTTGTTTCCTCGCACGGGGCAACCACGTCAGTTGCGGCGGCATCGTTCCCTTCATTAGTTGTATGCGCATATGTCGGCTGGGGGGATTTAGGGGGGACTTCACTTTTCGTTGTCAGCGCATCGTTTCCCGAAGCGATGTCGCCAGGGAGGAAT
>JAFECH010000253.1 GCA_018242255.1 Pseudomonadota bacterium
CCGTCGCTACGTTATCGAAGAAGCCCTCACTGATCAAAATAGCCAGCATCCCGTCAGTCTTGTCTTCGCTGGTCTGAATGGTGTGTCGCTGCACGGTCACCTGGATCGCCGGGCGCCGCATGATGACCGCGAGAAGCTCGGGGTCGGTAACAGCGCGCCGCTTAACTTCGGCATAGATAGCGGCCATATCAAATTCGCCGGAAGCGTTCCCAGCAACCGCGGGAGGTGATGGCTGTGCGGGAGTGGCGCTCATTTCCGCGATACGGCGTTTCAAGGCGGCATTCTCATCTCGGAGCGCTTTGGCTTCGGACTCTTTCACGTCCTTCTCCATCGGTGGTTTGCGTTGTGGCTTGACCGTCGCAGGCGGAGCGGGCTTCTCCCCCGCTAACCGGCGGCGCAGATCGGTGACGAATTCATTCACATCGACAGGCGGGCGACTGGACGCTTCGACTTCGCCCCTCATTGCGCGGCGGTCAGGTTCGAATGAATTCTTTGCGGGCACCTTGAAGTGCACCGGCCGGTCCGTTCCCGCCATCCACGCCCAGCATTCGCCCTGGGGCAGCGTCGGGAGGCTCTGGATGATCTCCTTGGCGCCGGGCTTAACGTCGGCCAAGTCCAGCCATTTACTCAAGGCGTTGAGCGAATTGCGGCCCTTCTGCCGATGCAGGAAGAGGTTGTCGCAAAGCTCGAGAACGGCCTTGTTGACCTCCTCGGCGCGCTGATTGATTAGCGTATAGCCAAGGCGCGCGTTGCCGCCCATTCTGGCCAGCTTTTCGATCTCCGCGTATACCCGGCCTTGATCCGGCCCGACACGCTGTGGCGCGAATTCTGCTGCTTCCTCGATGAAGATATGGCGCAAGCCATGCTTTCCGTTTTCATAGAGAAGCACGCGCACTGCATCGCCGACAATTTTGCGCCAATCCGCCTTGCTGATCTCCATGTCATAGAGATCGACGACGAGAGAAACGCCCGCTTCCATCGCGGCGCGAACAATCTCAACCGCGCTGTCGGCGGTCAATGGAAGGTCTGCCGCCATACCCCCAGCGACGACAACAGGATAGCCTTCACCGAGGCCAGGAACGCGGAGAAACCGCCAGCGGCCGATGGGATCGAATGCCACAAACGGAATACCGGCATCGAAGAGCATTTCGGCCATCTTGATAGCCGTATAGCTCTTGCCGCTGTCGCGGATGCCAAGGATTGCATTACCCTGGCTTGCGACCGTTTGCGGGTCGAAGTGCGGGAAGTCGGTCATCGATATTTTGCCTTTGGGGCTGAGTTTTTGAGATCATCGGAAAACTTCCGCCAAGCAGCATCGAACGAGCGGCGAGGAATTTCCTCGTATCCATGAAATAAGCTTGGCCGCAGCACGTTGGGCTCAATTTCAAACTTACCATATTTATCGCGCTGAAATTCGAACATCCAAACACCACCATCTTCGGCGCTCAGGACAAGCCCATACAAAGGCCAGTAATCCTTGGGCCCCTCTGGGCATGAATAGGAATTTCTTGCTTTGAACGTGTGCCCGACAAGCTTAGCGTTTTGGCGGTCTTTTTCGGCCCTCTCTGCTTCCGCGAGCGCATCACGTGCCGCCCAGGCCTTCTGCCGCAACTCGTCCAGCGTCGCCATCTTCGTTCCTTTCCTTCTCCAAGATCTAAGATATCTGAATGGTCAAATACTGAAGTGGTGAGGTCGCCGGCGGCGTTTGGCAGTATCGAAATGTTCTCCAATCTTTTCAATGCCACCAACTGCCGACTCCGGCCGCCACTTTCTGCCCAACCATCATGAAAACGCTCAGGAAGCACGTGACTCTTAATCAGCGGGTCCACGGTTCGAGCC
>JAFECH010000254.1 GCA_018242255.1 Pseudomonadota bacterium
TCTGATGCTTGATAGCGACTTCGCGCATCAACATCACGAGCCCACCGGGCGAGTTACCAAACGGGCAACGCGCGGCGCACGTGTAGCATTGCGCACAGGACCAGATCTTCTCCTGCATGGCATCATAGATGCCTTCGAGGTTTTCGGTCCAAAGGAGCTGGACGATCTCGCGCGGGGAAAAGTCGTAGTAGTGCGCGGCCGGACATGTCGCGGTGCAGATCCCGCAATTCAAACAACCATTGAGCTCATGATCGAAGCGTAGATCGCTCTGGATATCGTGGAAGATTGACTCGAGTTCTTCGGTGCTGACCGCAGGCTTGTCGCTAATCGGATCGCCGATGTAATCCTGGACGCGGCTGGTCGCGCTGTGTGTCATGACGGCTCCGCCCCAATCAGTATGTTAAAACCTTGCACTCTCCCTCCATGACCTCTTCGATCATGTAGGCCCCTCCGACTATTCCCTCGCACTCGGGGATAAGATCATCCTTTGTCATGTTGAAGAGGTCGAGGTTCGGAGAGCAGCAGAAGAACTTCACGCCGGCCTCGTGAGCGTCTTTGATGAAGTCGTAGACCGATTTCGGCGATCCCTCCTTGACGACCAATCTTTCGGCTTCGCCTTTCTTCATGAGGCGGCCGGCCGTGGCGGTGCAGATCACTTCGACGTTGTATCCCATGGCCGCGGCAACAGATGCCTGAAAGAACGGTGCGCCGAGCTCTTCTCCGTTGCGAGGATCGGTGTTCGCCATAACGATAAGAAGTTTGTCCGACAACGTGTGCTCCTCGATTCATCATGCGCCGTTGCGAGCCTGTATCGCGATAGAAATTTGTGTACCGGCGTCTTTAGAACCAGTCAATATTGTATTCGCATATTTGAATATTCTGTTTTTCAATGAGTTTATTCATTGAATAGAGCCTGCGAATAGGTGGGAAATCTCATGAGCTCATCCACTGCGTCAGATGGACGAGACCCGTCATGATTGGCACAAGCGCATCTTCGATATCTGCACCGACATCGGCCAACGCCTCAAGGTTGACGATTGTGTTTTCGGGATGGTCCTCGAACTCCATGATCAGATCTTCAATCATGGC
Source organism: Pseudomonadota bacterium (assembly GCA_018242255.1). GTDB lineage: Bacteria > Pseudomonadota > Alphaproteobacteria > Rhizobiales > Hyphomicrobiaceae > Hyphomicrobium_B. The sequence goes on from JAFECH010000254.1 coordinate 1,090, forward strand.
GCGTCGTAATCCCAAGTGGCCATTGAATCCGAAGACATTCTTCCCGATCTGGAACGCCATTGGATGGCCTTGCGCATCAACGGCAAGAATGTCCGCGTAATGGGCTGGGATGGGCCGATCACGCATGTAGATAATTTGCGGAAAGGCTTCTGGTAGGTAGCCGTCCAGGGCGCCACGAAAGGTGCGGTGCGCGTTGCCGACCGTGAAGGTCAACGGCGTGGCCTCCGTCTTTCCATCGGCAGCGAGGCTCAAGATTTGAGCGCCGAGACCCATGGCGAGCACAGGCTTATCGAGCATCAGACACGCGCGCACGAGACTGATTTCCTCGGCTAACGTCGGAAGCGCGTAGCCTGCCGACGCCGTGCCCCAAGGGCCGCCGCCAACGAGAATGAGACCATCGCCTATCGTTGTCGGTTTCGGGATCCTCCCGCCCGCTGCGAACGGTCGGACATATCCGAATCTGACACCGCGTGCTTCGAGATGATCTTCAATATGGCCGAGCCACTCGGACTGCGTATGCTGGATAACGGTTACATGCTTCATAGGTTGGCAGTACGCAAGGCAGCGTTCAGCGCCGTCTTAATTTCGTTGCTGCTGATGGACAGGATATCGGGCTTCACCGACTCGAAAAAGCGGTCGACGGTTTCCCCTGCGCAGACTGCGGGGATACCGCGCAAGCTCGCCTCGAGATCGAGCACGATGCGCGGCGGCGTCACAAAAAAATCGCCAGTCAAGAGCA
>JAFECH010000255.1 GCA_018242255.1 Pseudomonadota bacterium
TCTGATGCTTGATAGCGACTTCGCGCATCAACATCACGAGCCCACCGGGCGAGTTGCCAAACGGGCAACGCGCGGCGCACGTGTAGCATTGCGCGCAAGACCAGATCTTTTCCTGCATGGCATCGTATATGCCTTCGAGGTTTTCGGTCCAAAGGAGCTGGACGATCTCGCGCGGAGAAAAATCGTAGTAGTGCGCGGCCGGGCACGTCGCAGTGCAGATTCCGCAATTCAAGCAGCCATTAAGCTCGTGATCGAAGCGCAGATCGCTCTGGATATCGTGAAAGATTGACTCAAGCTCTTCAGTGCTGACCGCAAGTTTATCGCCGATCGGGTCGCCTATGTAGTCTTGGACCCGGCTAGTCGCGCTGTGTGTCATGACGGCTGCACCCCAATCAGTATGTTAAAACCTTGCACTGCCCCTCCATGACCTCTTCGATCATGTAAGCCCCTCCGACGATTCCCTCGCACTCCGGGATAAGATCTTCCTTCGTCATGTTGAAGAGGTCGAGATTGGGGGAGCAGCAGAAGAACTTCACGCCGGCGTCGTGAGCGTCTTTGATAAAGTCGTAAACAGTCTTCGGAGACCCTGCCTTGACAACCAACCCTTCGGCTTCACCCTTCTTCATGAGGCAGCCGGCCGTGGCGGTGCATATCACTTCGACGTTGTATCCCATGGCCGCGGCAACAGATGCCTGAAAGAGCGGAGCGCCGAGTTCTTCTCCGTTGCGAGGATCTGTGTTCGCCATGACGATAAGAAGTTTGTCTGACAACGTGTACTCCTCATTTCATCATGCGACGTTGCGAGCATGTATCTCGGAATTTCTGTACCGGCGTCTTTAGAACCAGTCAACATTGTATTCGCATATTTGAATATTCTGTTTTTCAATGAATTTCTTCATTGAATAGGCCATGCGAATAAGTTGAAAATCACATCAATTCATCCACTGCGTAAGGCGGACGAGCCCCGTCATTATCGGCACAAGCGCATCTTCAATATCTGCATTGGCATCAGCCAACGCCTCGAGCCCGGAGGTTGTGTTTTCGGGACGATCTTCAAATTCCATGATCAGATCTTCGATCATGGCACGCCGTAATCCCAGGTGGCCATTGAAGCCGAAGACCTTCTTCCCGATCTGGAACGCCGTAGGACGGCCTTCAACATCAACGGCGAGAATATCCGCGTAATGAGGCGGGACAGGCCGATCACGCATGTAGACAATTTGTGGAAATGCTTCCGGCAAATAGCCGCCCAGGGCATCACGAAATGTACGGTGTGCTTGGCCGACAGCGAAGACCAATGGCGCGGGCTCCGCCTTCCCATCAGCCGCGATGCTCAGGATTTGAGCGCCGAGCCCCATTGCTAGTACAGGCTTATCGAGCATCAGGCAGGCGCGCACGAGACTGATTTCTTCGGCCAATGTCGGGAGCGAATAGCCAGCGGAGGCTGCACCCCAAGGGCCGCCGCCCACGAGAATAAGACCATCACCTATCGTTGTCGGTTTCGGGATTTGCCCACCTGCCGCGAACGGTCGGACATACCCAAATCTGACACCACGTGCTTCGAGATGATCTTCGATATGACCAAGCCACTCGGACTGCGTATGCTGGATAACGGTTACATGTTTCATACGTCGCCCGCACGCAATGCCGCGTTCAGTGCGGCCTTAAATTCCCCGCTGCCGATGGACAGAACGTCAGGCTTCACCGATGCAAAAAACCGGTCGACAGCCTCTCCTGCGCGGGCAGCGGGAATGCCTCGCAAGCTTGCTTCGAGATCGAGCACGATGCGCGGCGGCGTCACAAAGAAATCGCCAGTCAAGAGCA
>JAFECH010000256.1 GCA_018242255.1 Pseudomonadota bacterium
CGCTTGATGTCGATGGCCGGGAATGAATCGATCGGCCGCAGGCGAGCCAGTTCCCGCTCATAATCCCGCCGGGTCTTAGCTGCGAGCCTCAGATAGCCAGGGGACGATTTGTATTCGGTAATCAGCCATCTGAGAGATCCTTCCTCCGGTGTCGAGGATTTTGGCTGGTTCGTGATCCGCCGCATGATGGCGGCATAGGCCTCAAAAAACTCAGGGCTTTCCGGGTTATCGGGAAGCTTTCCCAGTCGCTGCCCTTGATAGCGAACGTTGTAATATACCCGTCCTTTAGCGCGATTGCGCTCCACGTAGCGCGGCAGCTTTGGCGTTGGCGGCATTGATGGCTGCCATGATTGGATCTGAGGGTCCTGCAGCATCGTTGATTCCCCGCACCGCCGCGTCAAGTTCTTCAGCCGTCCACACCTTCCGGCGGTCCGAGGCCTGATGGCCTTTCGGCAACGCGCCTTCCGCCACCCTCTTGCGGAAGGTCCGGATTCCTAGCCGCAGGTGCTTCGCGGCTTCAGCCTGTGTCAGCCACGCTGCCATTTCCTTATTCCTTATTGGTCTTACTCTGAGATAGAAGAGAGCGGTTTCATGCTCACAGCATCGCTCCCGGGTTCGTCCGAGATATTCAACTCAGCGCCGGGTGGTCGGGCTTTCGCGAGAGCCTTTTTTGCCTTCAAAAAATTGAAGGGCATGTGATGAGATGGATTTTTCATTTGACGCGCGGCGTCTTCGAGAAGGCCCTCTAGCGCCTCATAGAGTTCTGGCGCTGCAGCGATAAGAAGGGCGTCGGGCGCCTTCGGAACTTGGCATCTGCCCCACGTCCAAGGCTCAGAGCTTCGGTCCTGACAAGACTTGCACGGGCTCACCGCCATCACGTGCTTTTCGAAAGGATCTGCGCCGCCGTCACCGCACAGGATGGCCATGGAATTATCTTCGGAATACCAACCCCACGGTCCCGGCGTAAACTCCTGGCGGTCAGGTGAAGGCTTTTCAGAATCCGAGAACGAGCCGCAAACGCCTTCCGTGTATTCCACGATCTCTGCATCGCTAGTCATGGGGGACCTCAGAAGCTTCGAGCGCAGCCTTGTTTCTTTGGATCATCCGATCGTTTGCGATGATCTCGCCGCGCTGCTGTGTGAGCTTCAGGACCGAGAAAAGGTATTCCTCTCGCGCGTAGGCGTCATTGCTCGTGCCCAGAACCCTAAGCGCTTCCACGGTCAACGAACGAAGGTAATCGTAATCATCTTCGGTCTCACCCATCTTTCTTATCTCCCCCAATCAAAATCTCATTCCTGATATCCCGGGCTTTACGAAGATCGCAGACTTTGATCCTGAAACAGGCATTACCAAGGGCACCGAGGCCCTTGCTCGCGACGATATCGCTGGGGTGGGCGAGCGAGTATTTGGCAGCAAGTTCCGCAAACGGTCTCACGACTTCTAACAGAAGGTCTCTTTGAGACTTCAGAGTGTTGAGTTCGGCGAATGGGGAAGACGTTTTCGCAGCTTCGATTGCCTTCGGCGACACCTGTCCCGAGATCGCGGCGTAGCGATAAAGATCCTGCAGCGCTGGCATGTGCTCAGGGAGCGCGCCAACCTTCACCTGTATCCAGTTCGGCTCTGACGGCCGGAAATCGAGCCTAGCGCGGCCATCGAACATCGCGACAACGCGCTCTCCCGCTTCCTTCGATCGAACGAACCCAGAAATATTCGGCATGAGGTCGCGTTCTTCGCCGGTGACGAAGCACTTCAGGTTGTAATCGGACCCGATGCCACGAACCTTCCAGCTTTCGCTCTCGCTCACTTCATCCCTCCGTGTTT
>JAFECH010000257.1 GCA_018242255.1 Pseudomonadota bacterium
CACGCTGGACGTTCTCAGCCAGGCTGTCCTCTTCCGCAAGGCCGCCGGTGCGGATAATGCAAGGAATGAGAGCCGTCTTGGCGAGGCGCTTCTTCTTGATCAAAAGCTCGAGCGCCCGATAGCGCCGCCCACCATCCTTGCGCACGTGGCCGCCAAGCGCTAAGGCCTGACGAAAGGTCAGCCAGCTTTGGCCGGTGTAGCCCTGCTCGATGACCGAACCCCACAGGATGAGGACGTTGATGCCCGAATAGATCCGGTTTGTGGACGCGTTTTTCGGCATGGCGAGTTGCGCCTTGGCTCCGGGCGTGCCCCACGGCTGCACCCAAGGAACGCGGCCGTCTTCAAGCTCGGCGATGATCTTGTTGGTGATGTCGTCGTAGAAGGTCGGCCTGGTTCTGCCGACAACGGCAGGAGAAGGGGATCTGGACATCGCTGGTCTCCGCGACGGGCCGGCGAGAGCCTCTCTCTCGCCACCTAAAACCCGTCACGGAAACGTCAATCAATCTCTCCCTTTGGCTCGGGACTGCGGTGTGCGCCAAGGACTTGAACCACGGGCCTCGAAACGTGGGACCTGCGCCACGGGACCGTCACCCGGATGGGCCGAGATTCGCCCGCGAGCCTTGGCGAGCGCGAGGCTCGGGCACGCGGCCTGTTGGCCGTGGGCTAGGGCCCGGCCGCGGCTCCTTCAGCCGCGGGGCGCCCGCTTGCAACACGATCGAACGGATGTCCCGCATTCCCGTCTCACGCCAACAGCGTGACCTGCTAACCCCGTGTCGGCGTGTTTAGATGAGCGTCTGGCGTTACCACCCTAACTCTCGAAAGCGTACTTGCGCCCGCGAAGCTCGAATGCAGCCTGCCCGCCTTCCATCGTATCGGTAATTGCAGTGCGAACTGGGGGCGTTTCGATGGCGCCGTCCACCTCGATTTCAATTTGGGCCGCTTGTACCGATGCGGTGGCGCTCGGCTCTACGCTGGGCGTGAGTGCGATAACCTTGTCCGCGTCGCCATTGACGACGAAATTGGGATTATGCGTCGCAAATATAAGTTGGCGTTTTCGCTTGGTCGTTTGAAGCAGCTTAACAATTGTCATGATCACGCGGTTATCTAAATCATCTTCCGGCTGATCAATGATCAATGTCCCGGCTTCTTGATTGAGAAGCAATGTTAAGAGGGCTGAAGCCTGTTGCCCAGGTGACGCTCGTTCAAACGGCATATAGACACCGCGGTCTTTGTATTCAAATCGGATGAAAGCCTCGGGCCGGGCTGATAACAGTCGCGCAAGGCGCGCGTCATCTAAGCGCTGGAGAACGAGTTTCGCTTGGTTATCCGTGAGCTCCCAATTCAGGATGGCGCGCAGGTTCGCGGCTGCATTGGGATCAATTTCTCCGGTATCTCCCGTTCGTATGCGTGTCTGGCGTAGATCGAGAAGACCGTTGACCAATTTTTCCCATTCGTTATGGCCATCGACCGTCGCCTGCTCGACCCGATGGGTGCACTTGTCCTCCAAATCGCGGATTCCGCACCGCTCGCACAATTCAACCAGGGCCTCGATGTATCTCGCCGGCTTCGTTTCTTCCTCAACACTTGCCCGCAGAACGCCCTGAGACATTACTTCGACCTGAGTGGCTGCCTCGCTTAAAATGGATTTCATATTTGTGAGGCGGGATGCCAACGATTCCCGCGCTTCGGTGAGCTTTTTTCGAGCATCAGCAAATTTTTGCCGCTCATCCTCTGTCTCGCGTTCATGCCGCTCTGCGAGCTCAAGATCGTCATTTAGCCGCTTATGG
>JAFECH010000258.1 GCA_018242255.1 Pseudomonadota bacterium
AGACGACGCCGGAGCGCTCGTTTTCCGATTTGTTCAGGAGCTCGCGGGCGATCGAGGCGATGACGGGATGGACCATCGGCGCATCTTCGGTACCGAGATGATTGGTCGAGAGCATGATCTTCAACGTGCGCAGGATTGAGCGAGAGGGATCGGCAAGGAAGGTCGCGACGCGTTCCAAGGTCTTGTCGCGCTCCGCATAGAGGACGTGCAGAATGGTCCCGGTCAGCAGCGCGTGCGCAGTCTTTTCCCAATGGTCGCGCCGCTCACGCGCGCCTTCCGGGTCAACGAGGATGTCGGCGATGTTCTGCACATCGCGGACTTCGTTTTGGCCTTTGCGCACTTCGAGGAGAGGATTAAATCGCGACGATGACGAATCGGTTGGATCGAATCTCACTGCGCGCGAGAACTGTGAGCGCCAGCCGGACGTCAGGGTCCAGTTCTCACCCTTGATGTCGTGAACGACGGCCGAGCCTGTCCAGCTCAAAAGTGTCGGTACGACGAGACCGACGCCCTTGCCCGATCGCGTCGGTGCGACAGCCAGGACGTGCTCAGGGCCGTCATGGCGAAGATAGCGCTCGTCATAGAGACCAAGGATGATGCCGCGATCGGAGAAGAGATTGGCGGTTTTGATATCGGAGGCGTCCGCCCAGCGGGCCGAACCGTAAGTGGTGGCAGGGTTCTTCTTACGGCTTGCCCGCCGGGCGGCTCCCCCAAGCGCGATCGTGCCGCTCGCCAGCCCCCCAACGGCTGCTACGGCACCGGCTCGCGCGAACACAATGGGCGCTTGGGTACCGAATGAGAGCCACCATGAAAAAAGCTGCCAGGGGGCGTAGATCTTGATCCCGACGACCTCGAGCCACGACGTGCCGAGCGCGGGCTGATAGCCGAGCATCGAGGCGGCCCATTGCGTTGCGGCCCAGAGGCAGAGGGTGGTGAGGAGGGTGGCCGAGGTCATCTCTGCGGCAAGTATCCGATGATCCGTCATGGTCGCCCTCGTCTCCAAGCACAGCTCGCGCTTGCCGCTGAGCATGGGCACGCGCCGCCGTTGTGGGAATTGGGAAACGCCGTGAAAAGAAGGACACAGTGGGAATTCGCGGGATGGGAAAGTGCTACCGCGCGCGATACGCGCCGACGCGGCCGTGACGGCGCGACGTAAGCATTGCATATTTTCCCGATGCGAGAAGAGTAGCGGCGCCTAAGCGCCGCTAACGTTGCGAAGATCGATCCGCGGGATGCCGAGCGCTCGGGCCTTATCGGCGAAGTTGTCTTGGATGCCGTTACCGGGAAAGATCAGGACGCCGATCGGCAGCACGGCGAGCATGGCGTCGTTGCGCTTGTAGGGTGCTGCCTTGGCATGTGCCGTCCAATCGGGTTTGAAAGGGATGTGCGGCACCTTGCGCTGGTTTGCCCAGCAGGCGGCGATACATTCCGCTCCCGTGCGGCCGCCGCCGTGCAAGAGCACCATGCCGGGATGCTTCGCATGGACCTTGTCGAGCCGGTCCCAGATCAGGCGATGATCGTTGAAGCCGAGCCCGCCGGAGACCGCGATCTTCGGTCCCTGTGGCAGCAAGAGTTCGGTCTCGGCGTGGCGCTTCGCAGCGAGGAAATCGCGGCTGTCGATCATCGCCGCGGTGAGCGTGCGGTAGCTGATGAGGGAGCCGGTACGGGGCCGCCACAGGCTACCCGTATGGGTCGCGAACAACTCAGCGGCTTGATCGCGGAAGAGCTCCATGGCATCGCGGCGCTCGATGAGAGTCAGACCTTCGGCGATGAGTTGCTCAAG
>JAFECH010000259.1 GCA_018242255.1 Pseudomonadota bacterium
GGTAAAGCAGGAAGTGCGATCTTCAACGACAAGATCGATTTGACCCACGACTTCAATATAGCCTTCAACCTCTACTTCGGACCGGGCCAGCCTGCGGACGGCATGGCCTTTGTGCTCCATAACGATCCCAATGGGGTCAACGCTATTGCTGGTGGGGGTGGTCAGCTCGGAGCTATGGGGCTGCAGAATGGTCTGGCGATCGAGTTCGACACATTTCAAAATTTAGCGTTCAATGATCCGGCCTACTCTCACACTGACATCATTGATACGGACGCTGCTCTAGGCGGAAGCCTCACCGCTCCTACCGATCTCGGCAATATTGTCGATGGTGGTTGGCATCAGGTCGGCGTAACTTGGGACTCTCAGGCCCACGTCCTACGCTATTGGGTCGATGGCAAGCTCGGCGGAACGCTCACCGGCGACATCGCCACGCAATATCTCGGAGGCCAGACAACAGCCTATGCTGGATTTACGGGTGCAACGGGCGGCGCCCATGACCTGCAGCAGGTGCGCGTTGCCGCTGTCGACGCCTACTTCGCAAATGTGAGTAGCAACTACGCCAACATCCAAGATCCGATCGCGCTAGCCAACCACGCCGTCGTCAACGGATCAGCCACCTATGATAGCGCTCACCACACCTTCGTGTTGACGCCCGACGCTGCCGGTCAGGCCGGATCGGCGATGCTCAGTCAACGTGTCGACCTCTCTTATGATTTCCAAGCCTCGTTCGATCTCTATCTCGGCAACAATGCCTCCGGTGCCGATGGCATGGCATTCGTGCTCCAGAATTCCCCCCTTGGCGCCAATGCCACAGGCGGCGGCGGTGGTAACTATGGTGCCGTCGGGATCACGAACGGTCTCGGCATTGCCTTCGATACGTTTCAAAATGCTGAGCTTGGTGACATAGCCGGAGATCATACCAACTTCTTCAACACCAGCACTCCACTGGCTTTAAGCCGCGTAAGTGATCAACAATCGATCGGCAATGGCAACGCTACTGACGGCCAATGGCATAACGTTCTCGTTAGTTGGGACGCAACTGATCATACCCTGACCTATTGGTTCGACGGCGTGCAAAAAGGCTCCCTAACTCAAGACATCGTCGCTCAGTACGAAGGCGGATCACAATATGCCTACCTCGGTTTTACTGGCGCAACCGGCGGAGCTCACAATCTCCAGGAAGTTCATCTCAATTCACTGACCGCTACCCTGGAAACTCCACTTCATGTGATTGCATGAATTGAACTTGTCAGCCAACTTCGCTGGCTTTGAACTAGTAACGGGCCTTGGGTCCGAGACGAACTCCCGAACGGAGAGATCTTCTACTTGTTCCGCGACGCTCAAATCGTCATCAAAAGTTGGCGACGCCGTTAGAATGCGGTGCGTCCGCATCAATCGCTTGGCTGTAAGCCTCCAGCACCGGAAGTCTTCATTCCGACACTCTCTGCATGGCGCCTTGCTTGCGAGCCGCCGGCTCCCGCGTCCACGCAGCAGCTAGCGGAAGCAGCGCATTCAATTAGCCCCCCCAATGGGGGCAGATCACCAAGGCTTCGCTCCGGATCCCGCTAATGACACTCGCAATTGAGATGAACGTCGGGACCTATCGCAGGCGCACTGAACTCGAACGAAAAACGCCGTCTAAGACACCCTCGCGCGCGCACCGAAAGCTCTTGCGGATTGACACTCCGCGACGATCAGCGCAACCTAAATATTGCTCCCGTGTCATCACTGCGATGCAGAATTTTTAGGGCCCGGCATCCAAAACTTCTTTAAAATAC
>JAFECH010000025.1 GCA_018242255.1 Pseudomonadota bacterium
GATCTGGCGTTTCTCGATCCGCCATACGGCAAAGGGCTCGGCGAAAAAGCGCTGGCCGGGCTTGCAGACGGCAAATGGCTGACGCCCGGCGCAATCTGCATGCTGGAAGAACGCGCCGGAACGGATGTTTCTATTCCGACCGCGTTCGAGTTGCTCGATACGCGGACCTACGGCGACACCGACGTGCGGTTTTTGAAGCTCGCCACAGCGTCGTGACGGCTCACGCGAACGCACCTTCGGCCAAGTTCATCGCATATTCGCGAACATCTTTGGGCCAATCTTCGATCAGCACCCCGAAGCGGTCAGCGTCGCCAGCAAAAAGAGCGCGGCTCGCTTCTTCGAAGCCCGGCAGATTGCCCGCCATCGCCGACATGAACTTATAGGCCCGCTCGCGTGCGACGCGCGGCGTTTCTGTGGCCGCTGTCGTGCGGCGCGCTTCGTCGACAAGCTTGCGGATCGCAACAGATGCTCCCCCCGGCTGTTTGGCGAGCCAATCCCAATGCCGGGGCAGCAACGTCACCTCGCGGGCGACGACACCGAGCTTCGGGCGTCCGGGTCCGCGGCTGGTATCTGGCGCTGACGATGATGAACTCGCGACCGAGGCGTCGGCTCCCTCCCGCAAATCAAAGTCGGTCTGACTGCCGGTGGTGTCATCGAAGATGAGCAGCGCGGCGTCCGGCTGGCGGTCCAGGTGTTTCCTGATGGCTTTGATCACGCAGGCGCGGGTGCCGGAAGCAAAGCGGCGGTTGCCGTCGAAGGCGCTGAAAGAGTCGGTCATTTCGGTATTTCCCAATTTCGATTGGGAGCAATATTACCCGGATTAAAACTGCCGTCAATATATCCGGGTAAAATTATGTGACTCGGACCGACGCCACGGCTGGCTTCGCCCGCCATCCGGCGACGCCATAGAACAGAATGTAGACGTAGCTCGGCACGGCCAGCAGCACGTATGCGAGCTGAAAATCGACGTGCTCCTTCAGCAGGCCGAACGCGTAGGGCATCAGCGCGCCACCAGAGATTGCCATGATGAGGAATGCCGAGCCCGTTTCGGTGTGACTGCCGAGGCCGCGGATCGCGAGCGGGAAGATCGCGGGCCACATCATGGCGTTGGCGAAGCCGAGCGCGGCGATGAAGGCGACCGACGTGTAGTCGCTCGTCAAATACGCGCCGACCGTCAGCACGGCTCCGAGCGCGGCCGATAACGCCAGATAGCTGTGCTGCGAAACATATCTTGGAATGACGAGCAGACCGGCGACGTAGCCGATCAACATTGCGAATAGCGTGTACGACGTGAAGAGCCGCGTCGCCGATATGGGCAGACCAAAGCCTGCGCCATAGAGGCCTATGGCATCGCCCGCCATGACCTCCACACCGACGTAGAGAAACAGGCAGACGACGCCGAGCCAAAGATGTGGGACGGCAAAGACGCTTCGTATCTCTCCGCTATTGACTGTGTGTTCCGGGCGGACATCGGGCAACTTCGAGCGCGCAATCCAAGCACCGAGCAGCGCGAGCATTAACGCCATCAGCAGATAAGGTGCGTGCACGCGCGCCGCAAAGGCATCGAGAAGAGCTTCGCGTGCTTCATGCGTCGGCGCTTTGGCGACGTCGGTGTCGAACGTCTCGACGTCTTTCAGCACCAGCACCGCGAAGATAAATGGCGCGATGACGCCAGCGAACTTGTGGCAAATGCCCATAATCGCAATACGTCGCGCGGCGCTTTCGTGCGGGCCGATGATGCAGACGTACGGATTCGCGGCTGTCTGCAGCAGCGACAGACCTGCGCCGATGATGAACAGTCCTGCCAAAGCGCCGGAATAGTCGCGCATGGTCGTGAACTGACCAAACAGCACCGATCCCGCAGCCATGACATAGAGCCCAAGCGCCATGCCCTGCTTCATGCCGGTGCGCCGCAGAATGGCGGACGCGGGCAGCGCGAGGAAGAAATACGATAGATAAAACGCCATCGGGACGAGGAAGGCGTTTACGTCGTCGAGATTGAAGGCGAGCTTGACGAAGGTAATGAGCGGTCCATTCAGCCACGTCACGAATCCGAAGATGAAAAACAGCAGGCCGATCGTCAGGATGCCCCTGATGCCGCTCTGTGACGATGTGCTCGGGCCCCTGTTGTCCAAATCGCACTCCCAACGCTCAGCTTCGCTGCGCCGATGCCATGCAACGGCTACTATCGATAAGTCTCTGCAGCAGCTTTAGAATTCCCCTCTTTGTCGCAAGATTAGCAGACTGAGAGACGCCCCGCCGCACCTATCGGCAGAGAGAAAATGCACGCAGTTTTTTGCGCAGAAGCTTTGATTTTTCGGGCCACGCGTACTATGTCGATCTCATGAAAAAGTGCACTTGACGAAAGTATACTTTTTCTGAAAACTACTAAGCGATTACCCGACTGGGTATCCGATGCCGGGGCCTTGAACCCCGTTTGATTGGAGCCGCAATTGATTATTTGCTCGTGCAACGTCATCACCGATCGCGACATCGACGTCGCGGTTTCAGAAATCATGAGCACAGGTCCGGTCCTTCTGCCGACTCCTGGCGTGGTTTTTCGTCATCTCAACAAGAAGATGAACTGCTGCCGCTGCGCGCCGATCGCGGTCTCTGCGATCTATGCGGCGATGGACCGGCTCGAACAGTCCACCAGAATTTGTCCTTTCGCACTTGCCGACGCCCGCGCACGCCTCATCCGCATTGAAGAGCGGCGCGAACGCCGCCAGCGCCGGATTGATGCTGAAATTGCTGAGCGCAGGGCTCAAAGGCGCCGCGTAAGCGCCTAACCTTCTGAAAAAACGTGTGTGTTTCGAAGGCTGCGAAAATCTCGTATGCCTCTGGTTAAACGCGTTCCAATCCGCTAGTTGTCTACTTTAGAATGTTTCTGGATTTCCAGGACAGAGGCATTCATTGACAATCATTCGGCTTGGAGCGGCGCCATGAAGGGCAACAAAGACGTCATCACCCGTCTCAACGAGGCACTGAAACTCGAACTGGGCGCCATCAACCAGTACTGGTTGCATTATCGTCTTCTCGACAACTGGGGATACAAGAAGCTCGCCAAGAAAGAGCGCAAAGAATCGATCGAAGAAATGGAGCACGCGGATCGCCTGATCGACCGCATCATTTTCCTCGACGGTCACCCGAACCTGCAGCACGTCGCGCCGCTGATGATCGGCGAAAACATCAAGGAAGTTCTGGAGTGCGATCTCAAGGGTGAGAACATCGCCCGCGATCACTACAAGAAGTCGCGTGAGATCTGCCGCGATGTCGGCGACTACGTCACGATGATGCTGTTCGAAGAACTTCTGAAAGACGAAGAAGGCCACATCGACTTCCTCGAAACGCAGCTCGATCTTCTCGCCAAGATCGGCGTCGAGAATTACGGCCAGCTCAACGCCGAGCCTGCCAGCGACGACGATCACTGATAAGTCGGCGCTTGCGACATGCGTCCGCGCGCCGGCCGCAAGCAACTCACTCTTTGCGCTTGCGACACGCGTCCGCGCGCCGGCCGCAAGCGCATAACTTCCCTCATGTCATCCTCGGGCTTGTCCCGAGGATTCATTTCTCACCAACCTCGATGAAACATGGGACCTCGGCATAAAGCCGAGGATGACAGTGCTTGGACGACAACCCCAACACGTCGTCATCCCGGCGCAGGCCGGGATCCAGTCAGACAGCAACAGTCCCTGTGCGGAAAATTGTCTGGGTGCCGACCTTCGTCGGCATGACGGTGGATGAGTAGAGCCTCTACGACCCTGCACCACGATATGGCCGACAAAGCTGCTAATCTCACGGCAACGCTGATCATAGCGTACGCCGATGCATGTGGATTCCGGTATTGGCCAGGATGACGTCTAGTATTGCTTATCGGCGTCCGAACAGACGTTCGATGTCTGTGAGCTTTAGAGCAACGTAGGTCGGACGGCCGTGGTTGCACTGGCCCGAATAGGGCGTGGCTTCCATCTGACGAAGCAGCGCGTTCATCTCTTCGACTGTAAGGCGCCGGCCTGATCGCACGCTGCCGTGGCAGGCCATGCGGGATGCGACGCTGTCGAGGCGATCCTTCAGAGCGCGCGGCGTACCATCGGCCCGTATTTCGGCGGCGAGATCCTTCACCAGGCCTTCGACATCGGTGTCGCCCAGCAGCGCGGGCGTTTCGCGCACGGCAACCGCCCCCTCCCCGAAGCTTTCGAGCACGAGGCCAAGCTCGGCGAGTTCGTCAGCACGATCTGACAGCAACGCTGCATCGTCTGCATCGAGTTCGACGATCGCGGGAATGAGCAGGCCTTGCGTGGCCACACCGCCATTCGCCAGCGCTGTTTTCAATCGCTCGTAGACGAGACGCTCGTGCGCGGCGTGCTGATCGACGATGACGAGACCATCGCGGGTCTGCGCGACGATATAATTCTCATGCACCTGGGCGCGGACCGCACCGAGCGGCTTGTCGATCGTGTGCTCGGCGACCGGCGCTGCATGCATGACGGGCGCATTGGCGCTTGGTGCATCGAGAATTGCGAAAGGCGACGGCGTGGTTTCCGCAAATGCTGGTGGCTGCGCGGGCGAAGGCATCCAAGCGTAATCCGAGTGCGTCTGGGGCGAATACGATTGAGCCGCCGCATTCGGCAAAACACCCGTTTCGAAACTCTCGACCGTCAGCACGCCACCTTGTGCCGACGCCCGATGGCCCGCCGTTGCCAACGCATCGGCGAGTGCGCGCACCAGCATGGCGCGAACGCGGCCGGCATCACGGAACCGCACTTCCGCCTTCGCCGGATGCACGTTGACGTCGACATCCGACGGCGCAACGTCAAGGAAGAGGGCGAGCAGCGGCGAACGCCCGCGCGGGATGAGATCGCCATACGCGGCGCGCACGGCGCCGATCAGCAGCTTGTCCTTCACCGAGCGACCGTTGACGAACAGGAACTGCTGCGTGCTATCGGGCCGGTGCAGCGTCGGCAAACCTGCGAAACCGAAGACGCGCATCGGGGCGGATGCACCGCTCGCCGCGCCGGAGACTTCTAATGCGTCGGTCAAAAACTCGCGTCCCATGATCGCGCCGATGCGTTCAAGCCATGCGGAGGACGAGCGATCACCTTGTGCAAAAACAGCGGGCCGCTTGTCGCCCGTTTGCAATGTGAAGCCGATATCGGGATGCGCCATCGCGAGGCGTCGAACCACGTCCGTTACGGCCATGGCTTCGGCGCGTTCGGATTTCAAAAACTTGAGGCGCGCGGGTGTTGCGGAGAAAAGATCGCGAACCTCGACGACCGTCCCGCGATTGACCGCCGATGGCGCAACGGGGGCCTTCGCGCCGCGCGTGACGGCGATTGCTGAGCCTTGTGCAGCATCGTCCGTCCGCGAACGAATTTCGAGGCGCGCGATAGAACCGATGGACGGCAGAGCCTCGCCGCGAAATCCGAGCGAGCGAATGTCGAACAGGTCTTCCTCGTCGAGCTTCGACGTTGCGTGGCGCTCAACCGCCAGCGCGAGATCCTGCGGGCTCATGCCGGAGCCGTCGTCGGTCACCCTGACAAGCGACAGGCCGCCGCCAGAGACAACGACCTCGATGTGCGTTGCGCCCGCGTCGATCGCGTTCTCGACAAGCTCTTTGACGACGCTCGCCGGGCGCTCGATCACCTCGCCCGCCGCGATGCGGTTGATCGTTTCGGGCGATAGCTGCCGAATCGCCACCCTGACTGTTCCCCCTCGAAAAGCGCCTAAGCGCCTTTCGCGAGGCGCTCTCTGGTCAGGATTTTCGCAAGCTCGACGCCGGGCTGATCGAACGGATCGAGACCGAGCAGGCGGCCCGCGAGAATCGTTTCGATCATAAAGTGCATCAGCAGCGCACCGATCGTCTTTTCGTCGAGTTTTGCAAGGTCGATTGTTCGCACGGGACGGCCGGCGCGCGCCAAAGCCTCGGGCAAAGCATGGGATTGAGCCGAGACGATATCGCCGACAGTGTAGCCGCCGAGCATATCGGCGCCAGCGATTCGGGCCAGTTCCGGGTCGACCCTGGGGCCGACGCCTTCGCTCGCAACGCGCATGATCGTCAGATAGTGATCGTGCGGGCCGTCCATGAAAAGCTGGAGCTGGCTGTGCTGGTCGAGGGGACCGACAGCGCCGATCGGCGTCGTCCCCTCACCGCCTTTGCCGAGGCTTTCAGCCCAGAGTTGCACGAACCACGACGAGAAGCGGCTGAGCTTATCGGCGTAGGGCATCATCACGAGCGTGCCAATGCCTTTTTCCTTCGACAAAGCGACCGCGGTGGCGGCACCGACTGCGGGCGCAAAATCGGCCGCCGATTTGGCGGCGAGAAGCGCGTCGATCACGCTCTTGGCGCCGGCGCGAATAGCGCGCGCATCAAGACCGCGTGCAAGTGCCGCCATCAGGCCCACGTTCGTGAGGCACGAGAAGCGGCCGCCGATACCGGTGTGGTGCTCGAGCATCGGAATGCCGAACGAGGAGAACAGCGTGCGCAGGCCGTTCATCTTGCCGGGCTTGTCGGGCTCGGTGATGCCGAGAAACATTTTCGAGATTTGCGCTTCGAGACCGGCAGCCTTCACGGCCATCAGTGCCGCGATCGCTTGCGCCAGCGTCTCGGCCGTGCCGCCCGATTTCGATGTCACGATAAAGCGCGTCGTCGGGAGGTCGAGCGAATCGAGCACGCCTTGCAGCGTGCCGCCGTCGAGGTTTGCGTAGAAGCGCGTGCGGGGACGCTTACTCTGTCCGGGCTGCGCGACGCCATAAATTCCCCAGCCTGCGATCTGCGCGAAGGTCTCGCCGCCGAGGCTCGATCCGCCGGTACCGAAGAAGACCAGCGTCTTGGCACCTTCTGAAAGCTTCGCGAGCGCCGCCTCTGCGTCGGCTATGTCTTGCTCTTCCTCGGCGATGCGCAGAAGCGGAAGACGGTTCTTGAGATAGTCGTCTTTGAGGGTTTCGACGTGAGGCCCGATGCTATCGAGCCAAGACGCGTATTCCGACGGCGCGAGACCGTGCTGACCGATCGCGTTTTCGAGGCATCCATCGATATTCTGCTGAAACATATTCCCGTCGTGTCGCTGCCCGTCTTGCATGGCCGCTTCAACGCTCCCTGCCAAAATCCGTTCCGGCCTAACTGATTTCGGATGTGCGGCCAAGAGCGCTTCTAAATATGCCCGGCGCCAGCGTTAATTCCGGCACTGACGCCTTTATGACAGGCGCCGCACAATGTGGGGCAGAACGCCGACCGTCCCGCAGAAAGGGCACTTCGATTTGACTGGATCCCGGCCTGCGCCGGGGTGACGGTAATGGATGGACAAAACCCTGCTTCTACCTGTCGTCCTCGGCTTTAGGCCGAGGATCCATCGTGCAGCCGTGGTGGAAGCGAAATGGATCCTCGGGCCAAGCCCGAGGATGACATCGTTTCGTTAGCCGCGGGTCGGAGCGGCGACGGCGGGTTGCAGAACGGGTGGCGTTGCGGCCGAGTTCATGCCGACCGGCTTACCCACGATCGTGACGACCAAGTTATCCGGCTGCAGGAAGCGGGCGGCGACGCGCTTCGCATCAGTCAGCGTAACGGCATTGATCATCGCGTTGCGGTTCTCGACGTAGTCGGGGCCAAAGCCTTCCTGCATCAAGCCCAGGAGCTGCGATGCGATTTTAGAGTTGGTGTCGAAGCGCAAGGCGTAGGAGCCCGTGAGATAATCCTTCGCGGCCTGGAGGTCTTCGGCCGTCGGGCCATCGTCCGCCATCTTTTTCATTTCGCTGCGAATGATCTTGAGGCTCTCGGCCATCGACGCATTCTTGGTCGCGACGCTGCCGACAACAATCGACGCGTGCTGATAGGGCTGGAGATAAGTGTAGACCGAATAGGCCAAACCGCGTTTTTCGCGGACCTCTTCCATCAGCTTCGCCGAGAAACCACCGCCACCGAGGATGTGGTTGACGACGAAAGCCGTGATGAAGTCGGGGTCCTTGCGCGGCATGGCGCCAAGGCCGAACACGGCGACCGACTGCGGCACGCCCATCTCGACGATCTTCTGGCTGCCGCCCTTTACAGGTTCGGTCTGGGCGACAGGTGTCAGATCGGCTTTCTCGGGCAGGCCACCGAAGACGTCATCGAGCATTTTGCCGAGCTCGTCGGCGTTGATATCGCCGACCGCGACGACCTTCAGATTGTCGCGCGCGAAGTTGTGCTTGTGATACGCGAGAAGATCGTCGCGCGTGATCTTCGAAACGGTTGAAGCCGTGCCCGTCGCCGAGCGGCCGTAAGGATGGTTCGGAAACGCCTGCGCGTACCATTCGCGGATCGCAACTTTGTCGGGATCCTTGTCGGCGTAAGCGAGGTTGGCGAGAAGCTGCTGCTTGATGCGCTCGACGGCATCGGTGTCGAAGCGCGGCTTCTGCACGGAAAGCTTCAAAAGCTCGACGGCCTTATCGCGGTTCTTGGTCAGGGTCTCGAACGAGCCGTACAGCGAATCCTTGCTGTCGTCGTAACTCATGCGCATGGCGATATCTTCCATGCGCTCCTGATAGTCTTCGGATTTGATGTCGCCTGCGCCCTCATCCATCATCGCGGTGATGAAGTTGGCGAGGCCTTCCTTGCCGACCGGGTCCTGGCTGCTGCCGCCGTCGAACGCGTAACGCAGAGAAAGCAGCGGAACGCTGTGCTCTTCGACGAGCCAGGCTTCGATACCACCGGGAGATTTGATTTTCTGGATATTCATTGCTGCTGCTGGGTGACTGGCGGATGCGGTGAACAACAGGGCCAGGGCCGGAAGAGCCGAGACGATGCCGATGCGGGCTGCATGGTGGACGACCTTTGCAGCCGCGCGAGAGAATACTGTCATCAATGTCACCTCAATACGCCGCCTGCGGACGGGGGTGGAAGATCGTCGTTCGCCTGCGCAACGCCCGACTGGTCGGGAACGAGGTAGCCCGTCACCGAATCCTTGATGTCGAGGTACTGGGCGGCGGCTTTCTTCACGTCGTCGGTCGTGACCTTGGAAATGTTGTCGGGCCACGCTTCGACTTCAGCGACCGTCCGGCCGACAGCGAGGTTCCAGCCATAGCGGCGTGCAAGCGTCGCCTGGTTGTCGCTGTCATAGACGTAATCGGCGAGATAGCTGCTCTTGGCGCGCGTCAGTTCGGCCTCGGTGACGCCGTTCTTGACGATGTCCGCCAGGACGGCATCGATGCCCGCTTCCACCTTCTCGAGCGGCACGCCGTCAGCGGCGATGCCGTAGAGTGAGATCGTGCCGCCGTCGAGACCGTAGCCGGAATAGTCGCCGCCGGCGCTGGACGCCAATTTTTGCTCGACGACAAGTTTCTTGTAGATGCGGCTGGTGGAGCCGGAGCCCGCAATCTTCATCAGCAGATCAAGCGCCTCGGCTTCACCCGGCTTGGCGGTAACGTAGCTCGGCGCCTGATAGTAGCGCTGCATCAGGTAATTGCCAGCACGCGGATCTTTCAGAACCAAGCGGCGCGCGACGAGCTGCGGCGGCTCACCGGGACGATGGCGAACGGACGAAACGTCCGGATTGGCCGGGATTTTGCCATAGGTGGCTTCCGCAAGCTTCTTCACTTCAGCGTCCGTGACATCGCCAGAGACGACGAGGATGGCGTTATTCGGCGCGTAATAGTGCTTGTAGAAATTGAGCGCGTCCTGACGCGAGAGCTGTGCCATCTCGCGATACCAGCCGATCACCGGCTTATGATAGGGATGATTGAGATAGAGCGCGGCGTTCATCTGCTCATCGAGCAGCGCCGAGGGATTGTTGTCGATGCGCGAGCGGCGCTCTTCGAGAATAACGTTCCGCTCGGTCAGCACTTCCTTTTCATCGAGCCGCAGGTTGACCATGCGGTCGGCTTCCATCTCCATCATCTTGCCGAGACGGTCTTTGGAAACGCGCTGAAAATAGGCGGTTGCATCGTTGCCGGTGAAAGCGTTGTCCTGACCGCCGAGGCGGCTCACGATCTTGGAGAATTCGCCGACCGGAATCTTATCGGTCGATTTGAACATCAGATGCTCAAGGAAGTGGGCGATGCCGGACTTGCCGAGCACCTCGTCGGCAGCGCCGACCTTGTACCAGACCATGTGCGTCACGACCGGCGAGCGGTGATCTGGAATAACGACGACCTCCATGCCGTTCGACAGCTTGAATTCCGAAGCACGGGTGGTGCCGTCGGCGGCGCGGACTTGTGGGGAAACTGCGAGCATCAGGGTGGCCAATACGGTTAAGAGGCTAATACGGGAGCACGTCGCTAGACGCATTATGGCGATCCTTCGAACCGAATGCAGTAGTTTGCTCCCTAGCGTTTTTGATCCTACCCCAAACTGAAAAGCCGGGGATTACTTTCGCGAGAAGGCGCGGACGCCGGATAGCGGGAAGCCGCGCTAGTCAGCGGCAGATGGGCAATCAAAGTCAAATGACAAGGCGTTCATCTCAAGGCGCATCAAATCTCGCCCCGATCAATATTTTTACGGCAACGGAAACATTTGGTTATTGCGCCTTGGCGGCGATCACTGCGTCGACGATGTGTCTTCGCCGCCATCGTCCTCATACGGCTTTTTCGCAGTCCATTTCTGAACGGCCGTGAATATCGACGGGTGGCATGAACCAAGCGGACCGGATGCAGACTCGGCAGACGAATCGCCGCGCTGCATCGGCTCGGTGTAGTTCTTCTGGCAATATTCCGCCTGCGCCTTTTCGAGCGCGGCCTGATCGACGACCTTCTTCTTGTCGGGGTCTTGAATGTCGGCGAGCGCCGACGGCTGCGCCGCCCTGCCGCTACCCGGTGGCGGCAGCGCATCACTCGGCGGCAGCGTCAAGGGCTGCCGAACAGCCATTTTGGGATCGGCGTCGGGCGTCGAATTTCCGTTGAGGCCCATGGCGTCGAAGACTTTGCCGTTGAGCTGCACGCCGTCAACGCCGCTGCAGCCGGCTAAAACCAGCGTCAGCGCCGTCACGCAGAAACCGATTTTTAGACCGTTTTTCAACGACATGCTTTTATGTCCGTGCCCAACCGACACGCCCCCGAAGTCCACTTAGGCCGACTTTACGGCGCTAATGCGACTCGCCCCTGAAGGACTCATACAACAAGCCGATTACACCGGCAACGATGGCCACGTCTGCGATGTTGAAGACGTACCAGTGGAAACCGTAGGCGTGGAACGAGAAGAAGTCGGCGACGCCGCCCAGGTGCAGCCGGTCGATGGCGTTGCCTAGCGCCCCGCCTATGATCAGGCCGAGGCTTAACGCCATGAGGCGGCTGCCGCGGCTCCAGTTGAGCCAGAGCCAGAGGCCGAAGCTTGCGGCGACCGCAAACGCGACGAGCAAATATTGGCCCGTCATGCTCGCCTGATTGAAGAGCGAATAGCTGATGCCGATGTTCTTGACGTACACAAGGTCGAGGAACGGTGCGACCGTGACGCGAGCTTTGGATTCGATGTCGTAGACCGACAGCATCCACCACTTATGGAGTTGATCGACCGCCATCGTCAGCAAGATGACGGCAAACGCCAACGGTGCCGAGCGGCTCCAGAAGATGCTTCTTGAGGATGCTGCTTCCGTCATACCGTTGCTCCGGCGTCGATCTCGCGCATAGCGGCGGCATCGCGCGCCGACAACTCCGGGTAATCGGAATCGGAACCGACGTCCTTCGTGATACGCCATGAGCGCGCGCACTTCTTGCCTTCGGCGCGCTTCACGACCACGCCGACGCCCGGCTCGTTCGGCAGAGTGAATGCGCCGCTTGGCGGTGCGTCCGTCGAGATCGCGATATCCGACGTGATGCACACCTCCGCCATATCGACGCCGTCGAGCCCCGACATCAAATCGGGATCGGTAACGAAGACATCGGGCGCTGCTTCAAGCGACGAGCCGATCTTCTTTTCGGCGCGGGCAATTTCAAGTGCACCCGTCACCACGCTGCGGACTTCCTTCACGCGATCCCACTTCGCCGCGAGATTGTCGTCGCGCCATTCGCGCGGGATCTTGGGGAACGGGGCGAGATGCACGCTCTCGGCTTCGTCGGGCTTATAAAGCAGCCAGGCTTCTTCGGCCGTGAACGACAGGATCGGCGCCAGCCAGCGGATCAGCGCGTCGCACAGCTTGTCGACGACGGTCAGCGCCGCCTTGCGCTTCAGGCTCGACGGCGGCTCGCAATAGAGCGTGTCTTTACGGATGTCGAAATAGAACGCCGACAGCTCGGTGTTCATGAACTGCGAGAGCAAGCCGATGATCTTGCGATAGTCGTAATGCTCGTAGGCCTTGCGGATTTCGTGATCGAGTTCAGCAAGACGATGCAGCATGAGCCGTTCAAGCTCGAACGGCTTCATCGCAGTGACGGGCACGGCGTCTTCCGGCTTGAAATGCGCCAGCGCGCCTAGCATCCAGCGCAGCGTGTTGCGAAGTTTGCGGTAGGTTTCCGAAAACGTCTTCAGGATTTCCGGTCCGATGCGCAGATCGTCGGAATAGTCGGAAGCGGAAACCCACAGACGCAGAATGTCGGCTCCGGACTTCGACATCACGTCCTGCGGCGCGACGACATTGCCGAGCGACTTCGACATCTTCTGTCCCTTTTCGTCGAGGACGAAGCCGTGGGTCAGGACGATATCGTAGGGCGCCTCGCCACGCGTGCCGCAGCTTTCAAGCAGCGAAGAATGGAACCAGCCGCGATGCTGGTCTGAGCCTTCGAGATACATGACGCGATCTTCGCCGCCGTCACGTCTCCGCTTGAGGCCCTTGAAGCCAGGGAAAGCCGTCGGATCTTCGAGCGTGAAGGCATGCGTTGAGCCGGAATCGAACCAGACGTCGAGCACGTCTTTGACCTGCTCCCACTTGTTCTTATCTTTCGGCGAAACAAAGCCCTTGAGGAACCGATCCTTCGCGCCTTCCTCGAACCAGACGTCTGCGCCTTTTTCGTAGAACGCTTTTTCGATGCGGGCAATCAGCTCGTCCGACTTTTCGAAGCCGGGACCTGGGATCACTTCATCCGTCTCGACGTTGCGGAATACGGTGATCGGCACGCCCCACGCGCGCTGACGCGAGACGACCCAGTCGGGCCGGTTCTCGATCATGCCGGTGATGCGGTTCTCACCCGCCGCCGGCACCCATTTGACGCGCTTGATCTCGTCAAGTGCGAGCTCACGGAGAGTGGGGGCGTTATGACCTCTTTTGCTTGCGTCGGGCGACTCCCCTTCGGGGAGCCGGCCGCCCGACGCGGAAAGAGGTTTATCCATCGAGATAAACCACTGCGGCGTGTTGCGGAAGATGACAGGTTTCTTCGAGCGCCACGAGTGCGGGTACTGATGCTTCAAGCGTCCGCGCGCGATGATGTTTCCGGCTTCCGCCAGCGCCTTGATCACAGCATCGTTGGCGTCGCCCTTATCGCCGTTCTCTTTCAGCACGCGCTTGCCTTCGAAGCCCGGCGCGGCTTTCGTCAACATGCCGTCGGCGTCGACGGTGAACGGGATCTCAGTGTCGATGCCGCGATCGCGCAGCTTCTTTTGGTTGGCAATCCAGATGTTGTAGTCGTCGGCGCCGTGGCCTGGTGCGGTGTGCACGAAGCCCGTACCGGTGTCGTCGGTCACATGATCGCCGTCGAGCAACGGCACATCGAAGGCATAGCCGAGGTCCCGCAGCGGATGCTCGCACACGAGATGGCGCAGCTCGAAGGGGGTGATAGTTTCGCGTTTCTCGTAAGCCTCGACCTTCGCTACCTTCATCACTTCGGCAGCGAGCTTGTCGGCGAGGATGTAGCGATCGCCGATCTTCGCCCAGTTGCCTTCCGGCGCGGCCGTCACCTCGTACAGCCCATACGCAATCTTCGAGGAGAAGCTGATCGCGCGGTTGCCGGGGATCGTCCACGGCGTCGTCGTCCAGATAACGACCGAGGCGCCAAGCAGATTGTCAGGCGTCCACTCGGGATGCAGTTCAGGCGGAATGTCTGCCGGCGATACGTTTTCGATATTGGGCAGAGCCTTCGCCGGGAACTTCACCCAGATCATATCCGACTGGTGGTCCTGGTACTCGATTTCCGCTTCCGCCAGTGCAGTTTTTTCGACGACCGACCACATGACGGGTTTCGAACCGCGATAGAGCTGGCCGGTCGCGGCGAACTTCATCAGCTCGCGCGCGATGATGCTTTCGGCGCGATAGTCCATCGTCAGGTACGGGCGTTCCCAATCGCCGACGACGCCGAGGCGCTTGAACTCCTCGCGCTGGATGTCGATCCATTGAGCGGCGAACTTGCGGCATTCGTCACGAAAGGCGTTGATGGCGACGGGGTCGGAGAAGTTCGGTTTCTCCTTGCCCTTGGCGCGGTACTGCTCCTCGATTTTCCATTCGATCGGCAGGCCGTGGCAGTCCCAGCCCGGAACGTAGTTCGAATCGTTGCCAAGCATCTGGTGCGATTTGACGACCAGGTCCTTCAGGATCTTGTTGAGCGCGTGGCCGATGTGGATGTTGCCGTTGGCATAGGGCGGGCCATCATGCAGCGTGAACTTCACGCGGCCTTTCGACTGCGAGCGCAGCTTTTGGTAAAGGCCGATTTCATCCCAGCGCTTCAAGAGCTTCGGCTCGAGTTCGGGCAGCCCAGCGCGCATCGGGAAATCGGTTTGCGGCAGAAACAGCGTTTTGCCCCAATCCCGGCCGGAGGCGGCTTCAGGAGTTGTAGCTGCCTTGTCGGCGGCCTTGGCGTCTTTCGACATCAGTTGAGCTTTCAATTCCAAAGGAAATCAGCGCGGGTTCTAGCAACTGCGCCGCTGGTTAGCAAAGGCGACCAACTACCAGTCATCCTCGAACGGGTGAGCAGCGCGAGGCCGTCCGGGGATCCAGCGTAAAATCCGCCGAAGGTTGTATTTTGTGTCTGCGACTGGCTTTACGCTGGATCCCCGAGCTTCGGCGCGCCAAAAGGGGCGCGCTCGCCCGAGGATGACGAGGTTAAGACTTGGCGAGAGCGGCCTTCGCCTCGGCAATGTCTTTGTCCATCTGGGCGACTAGTTCGTCGACCGTGTGGAATTTCCTGTCGGCGCGGACGAAATCAACGAATTCAACCTCCATGTCGCGCCCGTAGAGGTCGCCATTGAAGTCGAACAGGAAGACTTCCAGCACCGGCATGCCGTCGTCGAACGTGGGCCGGGTGCCCAGATAGGCGGCGGCGTCGTGCGGAACGCCATCGAAATAGGCCCTGACAGCATAAATGCCGTGGCCGAGCGTCGTTCCTTTCGGCATCGGCAGGTTGGCGGTCGGGTAGCCCATGCCGGTGCCGCGCTTGGCGCCGCCCACAACCTTGCCCGCGACGCGCCACGGCTCTCCCAGCACGTGGGCTGCGCCTTTGACATCGCCCTGCGCCAGATAGAGCCGGACGGCCGATGATGAGAACGGTTCGCCCGCTTCTGCGACTGGCGGCATGACGGTCACTCCAAATCCAAGCTCTTCGCCGGCACGCAGCATCATCTCCGGATTGCCGCCGCGCTTATGGCCGAAATAAAAGTCGTAGCCGACGACGACGTGACTGGCGCCGAGGCCCGCCACGATCACGCGCTCGATGAAGTCTTCAGCGGTCAGCCCGGCGATCTCGGCGTTGAATGGCTCGATGAATGCGATATCGAGGCCGAGACCCGCAAAGATCGCCAGCTTGCGCTTGAGCGGCGTCAGGCGAAAGTGGGCCTCGTTCGGCTGGAAAAATTCACGCGGATAGGGCTCGAATGTCAGCACGGATGCGCGGACTTTTTTTTCGGCAGCACGCGATTTCGCTTCCGCGATCAGCGCGCGATGGCCGCGATGGACGCCGTCGAAATTGCCGATCGCGACGGCAGAACCGCGATATTCGGGCGGAACGTGCTTGTATCCATGGATGACGTGCATTCGGCACAGCCTCGTCGGAGTTCCCGCTGGCGGTGTATATGGAAGGGAAAACGATCGCGGGCTAGACTGCCTTTACCTCGGCCGGCCGGGAACCATCAGAACGGCTTCGCCGGTGAGCACCGGCTTGCCTGCGACGGAGCACAAGCACTCGAAACGCGCGCGCTTCTTATCGGGGATGAGTTCGACGAGACGGACCAGCGTCTCAACGCGGTCATCGATCTTGACGGGGCCGCGGAAATTCAGCGTCTGGGAAATGTAAATAGCTCCAGGGCCGGGCAGCTTCATGCCGAAAATGGCCGAGATGTAGCCCGCCGACAGGATGCCGTGCGCAATCCGTTCCTTAAAGATCGTCTTGGCGGCGTATTCGGCGTCGAGGTGCACCGGGTTGTAGTCACCCGATAAAGCAGCGTAAGCAACGATATCCGCCTCGCTGACTATTCGCGACATCGAGGCTTCCTGGCCGACCTCTAAGTCTTCGAAATATTTGGTTCGGCCGGCTGTTGCGAGCATTCAGACGTCCCTGCACGTAATTGGGCCAGATCATTGGACCGAGCCATTTTTCTTGGACACTAACCCGCCGCAAACGCTGCCTGCAACCATACTGGACCAGTTATGGCTGCGGCCTTGTTGCATTTGATTAAGGCAATGAGCCTTGCATCCAGGCGGTTGGAGGCGTTATAAAGAACCATTCCCTTTAATTTACCGTTTTAGCAGGCCCTCGCGACCCCATGCGAAGGACCGAACGAGGACACCATGAGCGACCGCCGCCCCCTGATGCCGAAAGCCACCGCCGTTTGGCTCGTGGAAAACACGGCGCTCTCCTTCGATCAGATTGCCGAGTTCTGCGGCCTCCATCCGCTTGAGGTTAAGGGCATCGCCGACGGCGAAGTCGCGCAGGGCATCAAAGGCATGGACCCGGTGACGACGGGCCAGCTGACGCGCGAGGAGATCGCGCGGGGCGAGAAAAACCTCTCGCACAAGCTCCAGCTGGCAGTCAGCAAGGTCGAACTGCCGCCGATGCCGCAGACGCGCAAGGGTCCGCGCTATACGCCGGTTTCGCGTCGCCACGACCGGCCGAACGCCGTGCTCTGGCTCTTGCGCAACCATCCGGAATTGAAAGACAGCCAGATCATGCGTCTGGTCGGTACGACCAAGCCGACGATCGCGCAAATCCGCGACCGCACGCACTGGAACTCCGCGCAGCTAACGCCGCAGGACCCGGTGACGCTGGGCCTTTGCTCGCAGATCGACCTCGATGCCGAAGTGAAGAAGGCGGCGCGCCGAACCGAGCGGGAGCGCAAGGACGCGGGCGGCGAAGAGCTGGAACGCGCGGGGACGCTGCTTCCTGCGGCCGAGACCACGGCGCGGGCCGAAATTCTGGCACCGAAGGCTGCGGAAGAGTCCGAAGAAACACCCGAGCAGGAACAGGCCCGCGTTTTCGCCAAGCTCAAGGAAATGTCCTCCACGCCGAAGGACGAGACCGAAGACGAGTGACGGTTACTTGCGGTCTCTCTTTCCGCTTCGATACGCAGCGACGGCATCTTCGATGTCTGCTGCATAATGCACGAGCGGCGTGCGAAGTCCGGCAGCCAGGAGCGTACGGCGTACGTTCCTGCTGGCCGACGTGAAATAAAGCTTCGTACCCGAACGCGAAAGCTTATGCGCAAAGCCTTCGAGCGTGCGGGCCGCCGTGCTGTCGACGAGCGGCACGTCGGCGAAATCCAAAACGAAAAGCTTCGGGCTGGCTCCCACTCGGTCCAACACCGTGCCGACGGCCGCGGTCGCTCCGAAAAAGAACGCGCCGGAAATCCGGTAGACCATCACGTCGTTGCCGAGATCCGCTGGCTGCTCGGTGTCGGGCACATCGGCGACGTCGTCCTTGATGAGAGGCGCGCCGGTTTCGACCTCGACGGCTTCCGCCATGCGATGAAGAAAGAGAAAGGCGCCGAGCGTCACGCCGACCGCGATGGCCGTCGTCAGGTCGACGAAGATCGTTAGCAAGAAGGTTGCGAGCAGGACGGCGGCGTCACCCCAAGAGGAGCGCAACAGCGCTGCAAACTCCGCCTTTTCGGCCATGTTCCAGGAAACGATCGCAAGAACACCGCCAAGGCTTGCGAGCGGGATATAGGCTGCGAGCGGCGCGGCCACGAGCATGAACAGCAATACAAAGACCGAGTGCAGCATGCCTGACACGGGGCCGTGCGCTCCTGCGCGGACGTTCGTGGCGGTGCGCGCAATCGTTCCCGTCACGCACATGCCGCCGAACGTGACGGCCGCGATATTGGCCGCCCCCTGCGCCACCAGCTCGCAGTTCGAACGGTGACGGCGGCCGGTCATGCCATCGGCGACGACTGCCGAAAGCAAACTTTCGATGGCTCCCAGCAGCGCGATCGAAATGGCGTCGGGAAGCGCGGCCTGAACCTTGGCCAAATTGAACATCGGCAGATGCGGGGCGGGCAGCGTGCGAGGTACCTCGCCGAACCGCGAACCGATGGTCGCGATGTCGAGACCCAACATCCAGGCGACGACAGAGGTTACGCCTACAGCGATCAGCATGCCCGGCCAGGTCGGCTTCCATCGCCGCAAGCCAACGATCAGCGCGATCGACAGCAGAGAAATCGCGAGCGTCGCCGGATTGAGCGTTCCGATATGGGAACCGAGCGCCACAAGCTTTGGCAGCAGCGCGGCGGGCTCATGCGCGAGATCGAGGCCGAGGAGGTCTTTGATCTGGCTGGCGAAGATGATGACGGCGATGCCCGCTGTAAATCCGACCGTCACAGGAAACGGGATATATTTGATATAGGTCCCCAGCCGCAGAAAACCGGCCGCCATCATGATCAGTCCCGCCATCGCGGTCGCCAAGACCAAGCCGTCGTAACCGCGCTGCTCTACAATCGTCGCGATCAGTACGATGAAAGCCCCGGCCGGGCCGCCGATCTGATAGCGGCTGCCGCCGAGCGCCGAAATTAAAAAGCCGCCGACAACGGCCGTGAACAAGCCCTTTTCCGGCGAGAGCCCGGAACCGATGGCGATGGCCATCGACAAGGGCAGAGCCACGATGGCGACCGTCAAACCCGCCACCGTATCGGCGCGAAGATCGCTCCAGCGGTATCCCTCGCGTAAGACCGTCACGAGTTTGGGCGTGAATAACTCAGCCCATGTCGGTCGTCCGCGCGCGGAAATACCGGTTACCGAAGTCTCCATATTTTCCGTCTCCCATTTCGACAAGGAGCGGCGAGATCGTCGGCAGTACCGTCGGCGGTCGTCGTCGCGAAAGCTTGGATTTGCGGGGGCTCAAAGTGCCAGTGCACTCAGACGCTCCCCTTTTTGCCCCGGCCCTGGCTCGGCATCGGTTGCGGGGCTTTAACGGGCTGGCGCTCCCTCAGACGGACCCCCCTTCCCTGTCCGATGCTCGGCATATTCTCGCCGATGAGTTCGACGCCCGCGGCTTCAAACGCCGCCACAACTTTCGTCAACGTGTCGACGACACCGCGAACATTGCCGCTGCTCGCTTCCATGCGCTGGATCGTCGGCAGCGAGACGCCTGCCCGGTCGGCAAGCGTCTGCTGGTCGATGCCGAGAAGAGCGCGACCTGCACGCATCTGCGAAGCCGTAATCAAGCGCGAACTCCCATGCCGATTGTAAGGCTTTATGCCTAAGTATTGATGTTTTAGACATCAAGATAAATATATGAAACATGGTCTAGGTCAATGGCGCGGACGTTAGACCTCATCGCGGCTGCCGGCACTCGTGGATCAAGCCGAAATCCGGCATTGTCGGCTCAAGGCGCATTCGCTAGCGTCGCTGGATACTCGGGCTGGCTTTCGACTTGGAAAGTCTGAGCGTTCGCATGCAGGAAGAAGCAGGGCAGCAATCGTGTCGAACCCATTTGAGCACCACCTCGATAAGAACCCGGCGAACTATCAGCCGCTCACGCCCCTTTCGTTCCTGTCTCGATCGGCGATCGCCGCGCCGAACCACACGGCCATTATCCACGGCAACACCCGCATCTCGTACGCAGAGTTCTATGCCCGCTGCAAAAAGCTCGCGAGCGCTCTGGCGCAGAAGTACATCGGCCCGGGTGATACGGTTGCGGTCATGCTCGCCAACACGCCGCCGATGCTCGAAGCGCACTACGCGATTCCCATGGTCGGCGCGGTTCTATTGACGCTCAACACACGCCTCGACCCGGCGATCCTCGCGTTCCAGCTCGATCACGGCGGAGCGAAGGTGCTGATCACCGACCGCGAGTTCGCAAACATCATGAAGCCGGCGCTCGCG
This sequence comes from Pseudomonadota bacterium, assembly GCA_018242255.1. Taxonomy (GTDB): domain Bacteria; phylum Pseudomonadota; class Alphaproteobacteria; order Rhizobiales; family Hyphomicrobiaceae; genus Hyphomicrobium_B. The sequence goes on from JAFECH010000025.1 coordinate 20,139, forward strand.
ATGGCGAAGGTGAAGCCGATCATCATCGACTATAACGATCTCGAATTCCCGCAGACAGGCGAGCCGCTCTCATCGATCGATTACGAAGCGTTTCTGCAGTCGGGCGATCCAGACTTCAAATGGCGCTGGCCGAAAGACGAGTGGGAAGCGATCTCACTGAACTATACCTCCGGCACGACCGGCAATCCGAAGGGTGTCGTCTATCACCATCGCGGCGCGGCTCTGATGTGCTACGCGAACGCCATCTCGACCGGCATGACGCGGTTTCCAGTGTATCTGTGGACGCTGCCGATGTTCCACTGCAACGGCTGGTGCTTCCCGTGGACGATCACAATGGTTCAGGGCACCCATGTTTGCTTACGGTGGGTGCGCGCGAAGGCGATGTACGAGTGCATCGTGGCGCATAAGGTTACGCATCTTTCCGGCGCGCCGATCGTGATGGCGACGCTGCTCAACGCGTCGGACGACGAGAAGCAGAAGATCGAGCATGTCGTTGCGTTCAATCACGCCGCTGCGCCGCCGCCTGCTTCGGTGATCTCGGCGATGACGGACGCCGGTTTCCATCTGACCCATCTCTATGGGCTGACGGAAACGTATGGCCCGGCGACGATCAACGAATGGGATTCGTCGTGGGACGAACTTCCGCCGCTGGAACGCAGCGCCAAACGCATCCGCCAGGGCGTGCGCTATGTTGCGCTCGAAGGTTTGAGCGTTCGCGACCCTGAGACGATGCAGGAAGTGACGCCCGACGGCGAGACACTGGGCGAAGTGATGTTCCGCGGCAATATCGTGATGAAGGGCTATCTCAAGAACGAGAAGGCAACACAAGAAGCGTTCGCCGGAGGATGGTTCCATTCGGGCGATCTC
>JAFECH010000260.1 GCA_018242255.1 Pseudomonadota bacterium
AATGGGCCGACCTTGGCGAGCTTGTCAGGGAGGCCAAGCGGCTTCTTGCTGCCTTTCGGCCCGATGGCTTCACCTTGGGTTGGAATGTTGGGGCGGCTGGAGGCCAACACGTCTTCCACGCCCACATGCATATCATCTGTCGATATGAGATGGAAAATGGGGCGGGGCGGGGACTGCGTGATCTGGTTCGGACCCCATCGACCTAAAGATATGGGCGTGCCGGAAGCCTATATCGAGCGTTGGTTGACCCGACGCGATAGTTCCTCCGCGCTTTCTTTTCGCTCGCTGTAGCGGTCCACGAGGTAATCGGCGCGGTCACGGGTCAGCAGAGTGAACTTCACGAGTTCCTCCATCACATCCACCACGCGGTCATAATAAGATGACGGCTTCATGCGACCGTCCTCGTCGAATTCGTTGAAGGCCTTCGCCACAGACGATTGGTTCGGAATGGTGATCATCCACATCCAGCGGCCGAGCACGCGCATCTGGTTTACGACGTTGAAGGATTGCGAGCCGCCGCTGACCTGCATCACCGCTAGCGTCTTGCCTTGCGTTGGCCGGATTGCTCCCGTTGAGAGCGGTATCCAATCGATCTGAGACTTCATCACGCCGCTCATCGCGCCGTGGCGCTCCGGCGAGCACCACACCTGACCCTCGGACCATGCGGCGAGTTCGCGAAGCTCCTGCACCTTAGGGTGCGATTCCGGCACGTCGTCCGGCAGTGGCAGCCCATGCGGATCATAGATCTTCGTCTCGGCCCCGAAGTGCTGCAGCAGGCGCGCCGCTTCCATCGTGAGAAATCGACTGTACGAACGCGCGCGCAGTGAGCCGTACAGAAGAAGAATTCGCGGCTTGTGGGTTGCCGTGGCGGCCAGCTTTTCGGCGGCCGGAATGTGCAGGTGATCATGGACGACGTTATGCAGACCGCCCGCGCCGTTCTTGACCATTACGCTATCTTCCTTGCCAGCACAGTGTTGGTTTGTGTTCGAGACGCCGGCTGGAAGAGCCAGCCAGCCACAAGCATGGCGAGCACCGCGCCCGCGAGTTGCGCGACAATGAAGGGGGCCACGTCGGCCAAGCGGATGCCCGCGAAGGTGTCGGAGAAGGCGCGGGCTATCGTCACCGCGGGATTGGCAAACGACGTCGAGGCGGTGAACCAATACGCGGCAGTGATGTAAAGGCCGACGTTGACCGCGACGGCCTTACGTCTTGCCTGCAGCGTGCCAAGAATGGTCAGCAGCAAACCAAAGGTGGCGACGCCTTCTGCGAACCATTGGCCGGTTCCGGTCCTCGCCTTGGTTGCGAGCTGCATCAGCGGAAGGTCGAACATAGCGTGCGCCGCCGCCACGCCAACAAGACCTCCACAGATCTGCGCCAGGATGTAAAGGAGCGCGAGGCGAAAGCTGATCCCGCCGCGCAAGCAAAACACGCCTGAAACTGCGGGATTGAAGTGTGCACCGGAAACAGGGCCGAAAACCGTGATCAAGACGACGAGAATGGCACCGGTTGGAAGCGTGTTGCCCAACAGTGCGAGAGCATCGTTCCCCGCCGAGAGCTTGGCGCCCATGATGCCGGAGCCGATCACGGTGGCGAGGAGTATCGCCGTGCCCAGGAACTCCGCGCCAAGACGCTGGCCAAGCGTATACGGTCCCACGCCTTAGGCCCTCTCAGGGGTGACGTCGGCTTTGGTGCGGCCGATGTCCTCAAGCTGCTTTTGCAGCGAGAGGCTATCGAGAGATTTCAGCGGCAGACTGGTGAAGATGCC
>JAFECH010000261.1 GCA_018242255.1 Pseudomonadota bacterium
ATGTAAGTGTAAATACCGCTGGCAAGGGCGAGCGTCGCGAGCGTAAATTTCGTCATCACTTCGAGACGAGCAATTCCGCCCCTAAGGACTTGGGACATTTAACGATCCTTGACGTTTGAAAGATGGCAGCCTGCGATAATGTAGGATGCACGTGCCGGTTTTAAAGCGAGCTGAGCTTTAAACCGGAAATTATGGGCTATTTCGCGAAGTCTAAGCGAAGCCGCGCAGTTTCGCGTTCGCCGCAACAACCAACAGCCGAGGATGCGCTCGTGTCCGATCCGATCGTAATTACAATTCCCCACCGCTTGTCGAAAGATGAAGCTATCAGCCGGTTGAAGAATGGATTGGGCTCGGCGAACCTGCCCTTCTTGACGATCGAACGAGAGGAATGGACGGGCGACCTACTCGAGTTCAGCTTGAAAGCGATGGGTCAGCACGCGAGCGGAACGGCCGTGGTCCAAGACAACGCCGTTCAACTGACGCTCGTGCTTCCCTGGCTCCTGCAGAGGTTCGCTGAGCTCGCGAGCGGAGCGTTGACCAAGCGGACAAAGCTCCTCCTCGAAAAGAAGTGACGAAGCCGCTTAAAGGTGGGTCTGAAGCGGCTTCGATGTTGATGAATCACGCAGCCAGAGCGGTCGCTGATTTCGTGCGAGAGCGAGTGCACCGCGCGCCACGGCGAGACGTTTTGTCGGCCTTCTTGTTGATCTTCGCCTGGGCGACCGAGGTGAGCTTTTTGTCCGCGGCCTTCTCTTCCCTGAGGTTTTCCCGAAGAGGCTTTACGAGGTCTTTGCGGCCCATTTCCTGCGCCCACGCGATCAGGTCACCGTAACGCGTAATCTCGTAATGCTCGACGGCCTGCGCCGATGCAATTACCGCGGCCTCGATTACGCTGCGCCCTTCGGAATTGCCAATCAGTTCGTTGCCCTCGGAGAGAATGCCATCGATCCCTTTGCAGCGAACGCCTTTGGGCTTCTCACCAAGCGCCGCGAAAACAATCTCGAGGCGCCATACATGGTTCTGCGATTGCTTCAGATGTTCTTTCAGACCTTGCTTGAGTTCGCTCGTTGACACCTGCTCGATGAGATCCGGCAAGGTTTTAACGATCTGCTGCTCGGCATAGTAAATGTCTTGCAATCCGTGCAGAAACAGATCCTCAAGCGATTTGAAGTCCCGAGTGAAAAGGCCCATTGTTGTTCGTCCTTATTGTTCGGCTGAGCATCGCAACGCGTTGCCAGTGCTTTTGTTCCTGTCTCCAGTCAGGACTCAATGATGTCTGCAGCAACAGGTATTCTCCGCCTTACCCGAGGGCCAGGGACCGCTGAGATGCTCTTGATTGGAGCGCTTCAATCGAGAGGTCCGGTTAGGCAACGTCTCGATCGGCGTTTGTGCTCGGCATTAGTCCTTTGAGTCCATGTGGCTCAAAGCTGTACGCATGGGAGCACTCGACAGTTGGAGCAGCCCCGTCATGACGTCACTGTATTCCAGAATTAGATAGATGGGAGACGCAATGGATAGCGCGGACATCACGACGGCGACATAGACCAAGCCATTGCGCGGCGAAGTCAGGCCGAACAACGCATAAATAATTGCAAGCCACGACGCGAGGATCAGCAAAAATGGCCATGATATATCCGAGCTGGTCGACGTTATAATTTGCCATCGCTGATCGAGTGCAATCGCGGCGATCTTTTCCAACCGACGGGCTGCCGTTCGATGATAGTCATCAGACTGAGGTAGCTGCTGAATCTGCTTGTTGACACC
>JAFECH010000262.1 GCA_018242255.1 Pseudomonadota bacterium
ACATGGCGGTCGCATGTGGGTTGAGGCTGTTACGACCGGAGCTTCAGTCCATTTCATTTTGCCGACGCCAGACGAGGAGGCAGCGTGCAGAAAGCAGACCAAATCGCACTGATCGATGACGATGCGGCGGTGCTGGATGCCCTCGGTACGTATCTAAGAAAGTGCTCGTTTGAGGTGACCGCTTTTGCGAACGCGCAGGCCTTTCTCGAAGATGTTGACCTTGGTCACACATTCACCTGTGTCGTAAGCGATGTCCGAATGCCGGGCATGACAGGTCTAGAACTTCAGCAAGAGATTATTGGCAGAAGCCTTCGATGTGCGGTGATTTTGGCTACGGGTTATGGCGATATTCCAACAGCGGTGTCGGCCGTCAAAGCGGGAGCATTCGACTTTTTCGAGAAGCCGTTTGACGAGGAGAGATTGGCCGATTCCATTCGTGCAGCCGCAGCTAAAGTGAACGCGATCGAAACAGAAGTTGAATATATTGACCAGATCAGAGCTCGCGTCGATCAGCTCTCAGAGCGGCAGCGCGAGGTGATGATCTTAGCGGCCCAGGGATACACGAACAAAGAAATCGCTCGGAAAATGCAAATTGGCACCCGGACTGTGGAGAGCTATCGCGCTTGGGTAATGGAGCGAACGGGTGCAAGGAATCTCGCCGACCTCATTCGTATGGCAATGCGCTTGGGCATGGCGCCCTAGATAAGTTCCTTCATCCCCAGTTTCCTCATCGCTGGCTGGGCGAATTGGAGTTGCGCCCAGCCGACGATCAGAGCAATCGGTCAGTGGTGGGCCACCATTAGCAAACGTTCGGATTGGCAGGATGGCTTTCTGCTGGCCCGTTACCGTCCACATTTTGCTGGCGCAGCAGCGGCACGAGCATTGGGACGCGCTGACGGTAGCGTCTGTACTCGTCGCCAAAAAGTGCGATTAGGTCACGCTCCTCGAGTGCGATGCCGAGAAGAATGTAGGCGGTGGCGCCCACTGCGAAGAGCAAATGGCCCGCCGTCATCAGGGGCGTGGCCCACATGGCGATGATGAAGCCGAGATAGAGGGGGTGGCGGACAATCTTGTATAGCATGGGTGTCTTGAACTGCGGCTCTGCCTGACTTCGTCCCGTCAAATTGAGCAAGACCTGCCGCAAGCCAAACAACTCAAAGTGGCTGATCAGGAATGTGCTGGCAAAGACGAGCAACCAGCCAAGCAATGACAAACCCAGCAAGGCCTGCGCCGCCGTTGGTTCACTCACTTGCCAAACGACGGCAGAAATCGGCCGCCACTGCCAGACCAACAGAATGAGCGCCGAACTGGCCAACAGCACGTAGGTGCTGCGTTCGATTGCTGACGGTATGAACTGCGTCAGCCACCGCTTGAAAGGCTTCCTAGCCATCACGCTATGCTGCACGGCGAACAGCGACAGGAGAAGAACATCAATAACAAGAGCTTCGCCGATCGGACCGACTGGACCGGTGTCGATGGTCTTTGGCACGCCAAAGCCGCAGACAAAGCCGATGGCGTATAAAATTGTACCAAGAAAGGCGCTGTAAGCGGCGAGCCCATAAGCGAAGGTAAGTATTGGACCCATTGCGTTTTTCTCCTCGTTCAGGGCGAACCGGCTTTTGACGGTGCCTGTGTGATTGTCTCGATGGGGACTGCTATAATCGGGGCGACGTCGGAGCCCTATGATCTATTCACCGAAAACGTTGCTCAAAACGCCGGGATGTATTGATCGCCGATGGATGCGCT
>JAFECH010000263.1 GCA_018242255.1 Pseudomonadota bacterium
GGATCAATCTCGAAGAGGTCGAACAGGCCGTCTGCGGTATTAATCGGTACCTGCGGCCTCACACGCGCAACCAACCGGCTCTTTCAAAACCAGGGCTATTCAATCAATAGGCATGAAGGGGAGGCGAGCAGCTATCGGGCCATCCTTGAATGGACGGAAGTTTCTCTGGCATCCGGCATTCTTCCCAATTCGAAGGTTTTGGACCATCGCGGTATCGTCGTACCCATCGTGGACGACGGACATCCCGTCGCTATCGAATATACTGTTCTCGGCAAGCCGCCGAAGGTCGCTGCCAAGATCTTCACGGAACTCTGGGATTCGTTGCTCGAAAGTAAAATCGCTCTGGGACGGGATACTCCTGCCGATGAAATGTCGACGCAGTCCGACTATTGGCATGTCGGTCGTCCTTAGGCCGCCCCTTCCAAGAAGCGATGACCGTAATTCTACGCTGCGGAGAGGTATTCGCGACGTATGAGAATCCCCGCGCTTGTCGTCTACGATGCCATCTGATGTTTGCCGACGGTATCTTCGATACGTCTGTGGACCTCACTCGGTGACGCATCATTGAGCGAGCGCAAGACCCCAAGTGGTCATTTGTTTTCGATACCGTGATTTACTGGGGAAGCGGCAATACATTAACGTTTTCATTAGCCGTCCAGCGTTCGTCGCGCAAAGCCGATAAAAAAAATGCCGAAGCTCATAGGAGGAAACTATCGATGAAAGGCCGGTTAGCTCTCGCCCTTGCCATCAGCTTAATGGCGACGCCCGTTGCTTTTGCGCATGGCGTTATGAGAAGCGACGATGAACTCATAAAGGTTCTGAAAACGGCGGCGCCTGCCACGATCGTAGAGCACGCAACGATCATGAACATGGCGGAAGACGGAAAGATGAAAGTCATCCAACAAGGGACGAACGGCTGGACGTGTATGGACCCTGGCACGCATGGGGAAGGAGAGCCGATGTGCGCCGACGAAGCAGCCATGGCTTGGGCGGACGCTTGGCAGAACAAGAAGCCCCCGCCTGCCGCCCTCGGCTTCATGTACATGTTGAAGGGAGATAGTGGGGTAAGCAATACTGATCCCTACGATGAAAGTTCCGCAGCCACACCGACGAACAATTGGATCCAGACTGGCCCGCATGTGATGATCGTCGGAACGGACGCGAGGGGCATGATCGACAAATATCCAAAGGACGCAAAAGCTGATGCCAGCCGACCATATGTCATGTGGCCAGGCACGCCCTACGAACATCTCATGCTTCCCGTAAAATGACGGCGAATTGAAAAGTGGCCGCGCCGGCTGTTTTAGCCGGCGCGCTCTTTTCCTAAAGGCTGAGAGTGGCTCACGTTCGAACTTTATGGTCGACCGACCAGTCCAATCAATATCAGCGGCGCTGCGACACTCACCTTGAACTGCACTGCAAGTGCAAAGCCGATAAAAAAGCCAAGATAGCTCCAACTGCGGGCGAACAGTGCTTCAATGTGACTCAGCGATATCCATGAACGTTCTGACGGAAGCGGCTTGTCATCGCGCTTTCCTTCGCCTTTAGTTGCACAAGCCAGTCATGGAAGGCACCCACTTCGTATCGCCGGAGTGCCCTCGCCGAAGCCACAACATAATAAGCCCATTTCACCGGCCAGCGGTTATGGGGCATGAGATGAACAAGCCGTCCGCTCTCCAGTTCATGTTCCACGAGGGCCTTGCGGACCAATGCAACGCCTC
>JAFECH010000264.1 GCA_018242255.1 Pseudomonadota bacterium
GAGGTACCGATAACCGTGCTGTCAATGTCGAAGCCGCGCGGCGCTGTCGGATAGGAACCGGTACAGATCAACGTCGCATCCGGGCGAACGACTTCATCTGCGACGCACAATGTGTCTTCGTCGATAAATCGTCCGTAGCCGCGAATGCAATTCACGCTCCGGTTTTCCATCAGCCGGTCGATACCTTCACCCAGCATCGCGACAACTTCGCCGAAGCGCTGCTTGAGGCTCGACCAATCCGCCGAAATCGACCCAACCGCCTGAAGACCGAAATCTTCCGCGCGTTTGAATTTTTCGAGAAGCACACAACTCTCGACGAGCACCTTGGTCGGAATGCACCCCTGGTGGAGACAAGTTCCGCCAAGGGGTTTGGGATCTATGAGTGTCACACGAGCGCCGTGAGCCGCCGCATGGGAAGCGGCGACGTAGCCCGCAGGCCCGCCGCCGAGAATTGCCAAATGCCTCATTAGGCGGTGGCCTCGAGAGCCAAAGGATGATCGTTGAGAGTGACGCTACCTGTGACCTGCACGGACGCCTGCAGGGTATTGAGGACGGGACAATGACTTTCAACGACCTGTGCAAGCTTCGCCATCTCTTCGGGGCTGGCCGAACTACGGATCGTCGTTTCAAACATGATCTTCTGGAAACCCGCGGGAATGCTGGGATCCATCGCGAATAAGCCACGGAGATCAAGATGGCCGCGAACGTCGCACTTCACGCTTTCCAGAGGAATGCCCATCACTGCGCCGTAAGCGCGATAAACAATCTCTTGGCATGTCCCGAGAGCAGCGAGAACAATTTCCACGGGGTTGGGGCCGCTATCCGTGCCGCCAAGCTCCGGCGGCTCGTCGATGCTCATCGCTGGGAAATCACGAATTTTGCTGGTGCAATGCATTCCTTCGCCCAACTCGGTCGAGGCGCGGAATACGACCTTCGCGGCGGCCGGATTTGCCTTGATGTTGTCGATGGCCGAAAGCAGGGTTTTCTTGATATGCTCCGTTGACATTGCATTTCCTTCCCGTTTTTGAATTATTATTGGCCGCAAAAAATAAGTCGTCCTTTGAAGTGCGGCAATTGGGACGATTCCTTCTTATGTTAGGAATTACCCTGATATCGAATTAGCCCCCGAGAGATGTCCAACCGCGAAAAACGACATATATTCCTACAATTGCGACCACGCCGGCAAAGATGTGACTTAGGTGGGTTTTATTGGGCGCCAACGCAGTTGCGGCACTGCGGCCGATGAAGCCACCGGCAATACCGCCACCAATGAACCAAGCGGCGAGTGTCCAATCTACGAGACCCGATGCGGCGTAACTGGCTGCGGTCGTGGCGCCGAAGGCCACGACAGACACGAGCGACGATCCGATCGCGTAGATCAGCGGCATTCCCGTAGCGGCCATAAGGCCCGGCACGATCAGGAAGCCGCCGCCGATTCCAAAAAAGCCCGACATCGCGCCGACGACAAAACCGTAAGCCAGAAGAAGCGGGAGCAGGCGCCGAGCATTTTCACGACAAAGCCTGATGTCCGCATTGCCACCTCCCTTCCTCTTGAAGAACATCAAGGTTGCAATCACAAGCATCAGGATGCCGAAGAGCAGGAGCAGCTTTTGCCCGTCGAACTGCTTGCCGAGCGAAGATCCGAACGTCGCCCCGACGATACCGGCGACAGCAAAAACCAAGGCGCAACGCCATTTGACATTGTTGTTCTTGGCG
>JAFECH010000265.1 GCA_018242255.1 Pseudomonadota bacterium
AGCATGTCCATCGAACACGTTCTCCCGCAAACATGGATGACGAATTGGAAGCTTCCTGACGGACGAGCATGTCCTGCTGACAAGGTTGGCCTCGACAAGGAGATGGTCGCGGCAATCTCGTCGCGGGAGGGGTTGCTTCATACCTTGGGCAACCTCACGCTTATCACCGTGCCTGGCAATACGGCAGCCTCGAATAGCGCGTTCAAAGAGAAAGCGCCGTGGTTGAAGCAAAGCCTTCTTGCCTTGAACCTCGACATCCTCGACCAGACAAGTTGGGACGAGGTGGAAATCAGAAACCGTGCGGACCGACTTGCGGACCTTGCTGTGAAAGTCTGGGCGTACCCTGCGCCGTGACGAAGGCGTCGCGGCTTCCGCCGCAAGGCCTTCGAGGACACGGTGAGGGTAGGGGCCGCGCTCATGGCCCGTCGAGGTGCGCGGCGAGAGCGGCCCGCAGGCGCGAATGGTTGCCATCACGCAACGCGAAACCGAGAGGACCGTAGATCCGGTCAATGTGCCGGTACGCATCAGCCAGGGCGTTGATCACGGCATCGTCCCGCGCACATCGAACGGTAAGCTCCGTGAGGCTCTGGTCCATATGCGTGAACGTGGCGAGGTATTCCGATCCTCGCCGCAGGGAATAGATGCGGCGACGACCACTGCGAATTGACCGCCAATAGTCGTCCGTTTTCCAGCTGAGGCAATGATGCATGTGAACGCCTTCCTCGACGAGGTGGGCCGGATGCACAAGCTCTTCAAGCCGGAAATTGCGATCGAGCGAAAGCCAGGTGATTGGTCGGGGAGGGGCATTCTCCGCTGAATATTTGCTTGGGATGAAGCAGCCCGGCTCCGCGCGCGCCAACTCTTGGCCGTTGGCGCGTTCCTGAGCCAACCGGTTTTCCCGGCTCCGCTGGCCCTGCAAGCTAAGCTCGATGATCTTACCCATGCCCATGCGGCTGGTGATGAGACGAGGCTTATCAACGAGGAATTGAGCCGCGAGGGCAGAACGCGTGAAAAAGCTTGGCGACTCTTGGCGGACGCCGGCTTTGGAAACGTATGCCGCGAGTTTCCAAAGCACTTGCGTCCTCTCCTCCGCCGGCAACTTTCGGCGCGACGACAGGATCCGCATCATCAGATCGGCGGCCACGGCCGCCGCGCTCAAAATGTTTTCGCTTTTCGAGAACGGCAGGTGGGGGAGATCGCTTGGGCTGCCATCGACAGTCCGGCCGGCGATGACATGGGAAAGCTCGCGGCGGGTATTTCGTAGGGTCATGGACGCACCTCACTTGTTACCGACAAGGTGGTGCCGCGCGCTCCAAGACAGCCGACGGGACGTCTCGGCATGGGTGAGGCCGAGAGCCCGCTTACCCCGCGCGACGCGTCGAAGCACGCAGCACCGGGCAGCTAAAGATGGCAGGCACAACGGCGCGATTGCGGCATGGAGGTGAATCCGCCCAACTTCGCGGTCTCATGTCGGCACGTTATCTCGGATGCGGAGGAAGCCCGGAGATGAAGGCGTTCGCGCCTGCTTCGAGATCCAATGTTTGCGCAAGGCGGGACGCGGGCTCGTACGTTAAGACCGGCCGGCGTGTCCTTCCCGAGACGACGGATTCGATGGTCCGGCGGCTGTGACCGATCACAGCGCTGACGTCGCTTGCGGAAAGATGAGGACGCCACGCGGTGGCGGCGTTTTGCCAAACGGCCACCGGATACCTGGCT
>JAFECH010000266.1 GCA_018242255.1 Pseudomonadota bacterium
GCTGAGCCCACTTATTCCGTGTGCTGCGTAAGCATCCTGTTATCCGGCCCATGGCGCCGACGGCAGTCAAAACGCCGCCGATCGGCCCGGAATGGAGCCATGAGGCTAAATTCGATGGCTGGCGGGCTCAGATCCATATCGAAGACGGCGACGCCGCGATCTTCAGCCGGAACGGTGCGGAACTGACGACGCGGTTTCGTGCCCTGCTGCCGGCACTCTTGGAAATACCTGCCAAGCGAGCGATCGATGCCGATCTCGTGGCCTGCGGCGAAGATGGCATGCCGAGCTTCCGCATACTGATGGGCTGTGGCAAGGCGCGGCGCGCCGCTCTGCTTATGGGCCTTCGATCTCTTGCATCTCAATGGCGTCAACATCATGCCGCTGCCCCTCGTTGAGAGACGGGAGTTGCTTGCAGAGTTGATTGCGGCGGCCGACACCGGCCACATTCAGTTTTCGGGAGCGTTTGCCGACCCGCTGAAGCTCCTGGCGACTTCAGAGAGCCTCGGCCTCGAGGGCATCGTCAGCAAGCGTCGGGATAGCGCTTATCGGCCGGGGCCCGACGCGGGACTGGCTCAAGTGCAAAACGGTGGCGTGGAGGGCTGCAAACCGAGATCGCCTCGAGCTGCTTAACAAGCGCTAATTCAGCCGCGCTACGTCGGATCGCGGCACCACCGCTTTTACGGGTGTCGATACCGTCCGCTTCGGGCCAATAGCGGCCATCATAGACAATCTGGCCTGATCGTCAGAATGGTCGCTCAATCCCAATTGCAAACATCGTTATCGCGGGGCATCTGCAAACAGCCCTCTCGCGACGCTCCTCTTATCGATGCTAAGCTGACACCCAGGGATCGCCGCGGACGGTAGCGAAAGGTGACGAGACATGACAACTGTGTGGCCCGACATTCCTTATGCACCATGGAAAGATTCCTGCGCCACCTTGCATTTATGGACCCAGATTGTGGGCAAGTATCGTCTCGCGCGCACTCCATGGGTAAACCATTCCTGGCACGCGACGTTCTATGTCACGTCCCGCGGCCTGACGACATCTTTGATCCCTGCAGGCAGTCGGAGCGTGCAGTTCGACTTCGACTTCATAGATCATAATCTGATCGGCACCGCCACCGACGGCTCAAGAGGAGCTTTCGTGCTGCGGCCGATGAGCGTGGCTGATTTCTACAAGCGCTTCGGTGATTTGACCGATGAACTCGGAGTTAGGACCAATATCAACGGCAGACCAAACGAAGTCCCTGACGCGGTTCCATTCGAGAGGGATACCATGCATAGGTCCTACGACGCAGATGCGGTGAACCGATTTTGGCGTGTGCTCGTCCAAGTTGATCGCGTGCTGAAGTGTTTTCGAACGGGCTTCCTAGGCAAGGTCAGCCCCGTCCATTTTTTCTGGGGCAGTTTCGATCTTGCAGTAACGCGATTTTCGGGCCGCCGCGCGCCCCTCCATCCGGGTGGCATTCCTGGGCTGCCTGATCCCGTAACGCGTGAAGCCTATTCACACGAAGTCAGCTCTGCAGGATTTTGGCCAGGGGGCGGTCCAGTCGACTACCCTGCATTCTATTCTTATGCCTATCCAGCACCGAACGGCTTTTCATCTCACCGTGTCACGCCCGATCAAGCTTTCTTTGATGAGAAGGCGGGAGAGTTCATCCTGCCGTACAGTGTTGTGAAAAGCGCGTCCGATCCCGATCAATCACT
>JAFECH010000267.1 GCA_018242255.1 Pseudomonadota bacterium
TGGGCAAATCATCATATACCGCCTTTGCGTGAGAAACTCTTGAAAATGAACTTTATTTACACTCATGATTAGAACAGTTTACGTCAGTGTTTCCTCATACAGAGACGATAGAAAATGACCTGTCCTGGAGTGACGGCAATCATAGAGTCATCGACGTGGTACAGTGGCGCATTCAGCTTGTAAAGGTCCTTCCAAACTAAAGAATCGGTATGCCTCTGTCCGCTTCGGATGAAGTTCAGGAGGGGCATATTGAAGATGAGAGAACAGCCGTTCTCGATCGGGGAAGCACTTGAGAGCGAGTACAGCTCTTCGCCGTCGCTCGAATAGGCGAAGAGACTACATGAGGTTCCAAAGAGCACAGTTCCATCCAGCAATACATGCAAAAATACACCTCTGTAGTTCTTGAAGACGAAGGAGCCAAGGGTAACAAACGAATGCCGGATCCAAGTGTTCGTGTCGTAGTAGTCAATGCCGCCATACCAATACATGACGTAAAGTCGGTCGTCGGACAAGCTGACGCAGCGTATGTCGCTCACACATTTGAGCCGCAGCTGATCATCGCTTCGCAAACAGTATACGCTCATTTCGGCAGAGCCGGAGAGGTAAGTAATGTGAGAAGGGGACATGCGAAAGCTGTGGAACACCACTTCCCGATGAGAAGGGAAGTCGAAGACCTTCACCAACTGGAGATCATCCAATGAGCACACATACACCTTGCGGTCGAGATATGATATAACAGCCACCAGATCGCCCCCGACGTGGAGTTGCAGCTCATTAGGCGCGGTGATCTCCCCCTCTTCAACCACAAAAGTCACCGAAACCATCCTCTTCACTTTCCGCTCCAATGCATCCATCTCCAAGAATCCATAGCGAGCGTGGAAGAAGAGCAAGCTTCGTTCATCAAAGAGACATACGACGGCCGAAGGGCCTGAAGTCCGATGGATGTACGCAGAAGGAAATGCAATAAATCGTGGATTCGTTATCCATCCGTCAGAACTGTAAAAACGATAGAGCTGTAAGCGATTAGACGAGACCAACGTTAATTGAGCTTACGCGGGCTTGAACTTCCGCTGGAAAGCACTGAAGCCGCGAATTGGCTACAACCTCAGCAAAAACCATTTGGCACTACGCGATTAGGAAAATACAAACTAATTCCGTCGCGTACCGTATTCACAACAGGGGACAAAACACACTTCCAGTCATATAATTCAATGTTTCGGTCTTCTTCTGAGAACTCGACCGCTTCAGGCCTTCTCGCATGCACGATCACCCGATCTGTTGGCTCACATATACTCATCGCATATATCTCAAGGCGAGCAAGGCCCTGCCGCCACCGAACGCCAATAAACGGGATCATAGCACCGGGGATTTGAGGTTATAACCCTGTGCTTTTTCGGATTCCGAAGTTACCAAAGAAGGCATATCGCAATGCACGACGGATACAACCCACGGAAATACAACTCCTTACGCGCGTGAGTTGACGATAACGATTTTTATTGGGTAGGCTGCCAGGACAGAAGTGATTTTACAAGATAGGTTTCAAAATCGAGCAGGCCCGTTTCCGTCCAACTCAACTGTTATAGGTAAGCCGGAAAAGTTGAAGCGGAATTCAAAGTTACCGCTTCGAGCACAGGTTTGCCAAGGGTAGAGTTGACTACGGTATTGCCTGAAAATATTGGAGCTGAACTGGGTCAATT
>JAFECH010000268.1 GCA_018242255.1 Pseudomonadota bacterium
TGTTTTATCAATCAGGAGCGCGCTGGCGCCCAACCCGGCGGGTACTATGGTGGCTGGGTTACGTCCGATCTTGTCGGCCCGATAAAAGGAGCAGCGGGCTCAGACGGCTGGTAGCGACTCAAGCTGTCGATAATTCATCAAGCGCATCCGTGGCTCTACCGTCAGTCAAATTCGATGCCGCCCCCGCGGCGGTTCAAACCCGGATCAGATGCTCGCCGCGAAAATGCCCTGGCACGACTGGCCAATCTGCAGTTGTGTCACCGTTCCCGTCGACGTGTTCCTAGTTGCGTGTCGTGAGCCCCTCATGCCGCGACGCAGGCGGTTGAAATCGCCAACCGCCTGAGCGCAGAATTATCACTTCCAAAAACAACGTCGTTGCGGCGTCCCTCCGCCGATTGCCATTCACAATCGTGCCGGATCGATAACGCCCATCGACGCCATGCCTTTAACCGCGGGGTATCTTGCAACGCTGACGCCCAACTCGGATTGCTCGCGTCCGCGTTCCCGCGTTTCCAAAATCTCAGCAATTTTCGCTACGATCTCGTAAGCTGCTGACATCTGGGCGGCCGGCTTTTGCAACTCATGCGGCTCATCCGCCAAGATGTAAGGAATGTCGAAGGACTTAAACTCGGCGCAAAGATCGTAGGCCTCGTTGTGTAATCCTTTGTCGATCACAGCTGCGTCGAACGGTTCCCGCTCGATGAGCGAGAACGCCGAGATGATATTGGTCGCCGTAATGGCCCTGGCGCCTCGCTCGGCCAGTGCCATCTCGAGCGCAAACGGTACCAAAAGAGAGCCTTTGACTATGAGAATTTTTTTGCCGGAAAGTCTGGTGTGCATGGTTGCCTCTCGTTCTGATCAGGACGATGACAATTTCATGAAAGCTGACGCCGCCATTCTCGACGCTTCATGCTATCCATAGACCGTCGGCGATTGGCCGCGAACAACGTCGTGGGACGGATGATGCGGTAGTTCAACCCGTGGGATTCAGCGAAGCCCACGGCGGCGGCGAGAGATCTAAAACAGCGAAAATGTCCCGGGAGATTGAGGCCGGCGAGCCACGCGCTCGTCCGCTCGATCTCAAGGCGCCAGCCTTTGCCGACCGGATAGATGCGGCAGGATGGGCGGCCAGAAAGGCCGTCGAGTCGGCCAGCGATGAGAGCGCCGCTGCCATTCGCCGCTGGAAGCGCACTGTGTTGCGCCACCTCTGGGCGCCTCAAAAAGGAGACCGCGTGCATGATCGCCTCCCCAGCCCATCTATGCGGCTGTCTGAAGCGATGCGGACGTGGTCGCCCGATCATCGACGCCGATCGGAATGGACCGCGGCTTCATCGCCTCCGGCAGCTCGCGCTTCAGCGAGATGATGAGGAGACCATTTTCAAGCTTCGCAGCGGTGACCTCGACATAAGTGGCAAGGTCAAACTCACGCGTGAATGGCCGGGCGGCAAGTCCTCGATAGAGATAGGTCTTTGCTTCCTCCTTTTGGGCGTGGCCTTTGACGATCAGACGGTTATCGGCCTGAACAATCTCCAGATCGTTGTGCGTAAAACCCGCTACCGCGATAATGATGCGGAAGTCATCCGGAGCATGCTTTTCGATATTGTAGCGGGGATACCCGTTATCTTCGCGCTCGGCAGCGTGAGCCACGAGATTGGGAAGCTGATCAAAGCCGATGCTCGCGCGGAACAT
>JAFECH010000269.1 GCA_018242255.1 Pseudomonadota bacterium
TGGGGATCGGCGCCCAGGTGCCGCTCGGACGAATGGGCAGGCCGGAAGAAATTGCCTCGGTCGTGCTGTTCCTTGCGAGCGATGCTTCAAGCTACATGCTTGGTGCGGAAGTCGTGGTCGACGGTGGCCGGTCGGAGTTGTAAGCCATGCTGCTCAACGACGATCTTTCCGTCCGCACCGTTGTCCATGCCGACAGGTTGAATTGGGCGCCGAGCCCCACACCGGGCGTAGAACGGCGCATGTTGTTTCGCATCGGCTATGAAAAAGCCCGCGCCACCTCAATTGTGCGCTATGCAGCGGGAAGCCGCTTCGCCCGTCACGGCCATCCCGGCGGCGAAGAATTTCTGGTGCTTGACGGCACCTTTCAGGATGAGACCGGTGACTTCCCGGCGGGAACTTATGTTCGCAATCCTCCGGGCTCAGGCCATGCTCCCCGCAGCGGCGACGGCTGCGTGATTTTCGTGAAGCTCTGGCAGTTCAGGGCGGACGATAATGAGAGAATTGTCCGCCGTCCCGGAGAAGGCAGACGGACTTCGTTGCGCCCGGGCGTGGCGTCCTCACTTGTGCTCTTCGACGGCGCGGACGAGCGTGTGGTCCTGGAGCAATGGGAGGCTGGCGCCGAAATCCAATTGTTTAACGCAGCGGGTTTGGAGATGCTTGTCCTCGGCGGCGCATTCACGGAAGGCGTCGACGAATTGGTTCGCTTATCCTGGCTTCGGCTGCCTGCTGGCGAAACTCTCAAAGCTCGCGCAGGACCGGTCGGCGCGCGCGTTTGGTACAAACTTGCCCCCCTGCTGCCCGAGCAAGTCTGCGCCTTCAAAGACGCCTCCTCGTCTAAAAAGGTGAGCGAATGAGCTCAATCGAAATCTTAGTCAAGGCGGCGGCCGTCGGAATCGGTGGCACGCTTGTTCTCGATCTCTATGCCTTGTTCCTGGCGCGCGTGATGGGCGTTCCCGCGACGAATTGGGCGATGGTCGGTCGTTGGTTTGGCAATATGCCTCGGGGACAATTCATTCAGGCCGCAATGAGCAAGGCAGAGCCGGTCAAAAGTGAACCGGCGATTGGTTGGATAGCCCACTACGCCATTGGTGCTGGCTATGGGCTCCTCCTTCTCGCTCTCTGGGGCCGCGCCTGGCTCAATTATCCGACGGTTCTTCCGCCGATGCTTCTCTCCTGGGTGCTGTTGATCGCGCCCTATTTCGTGATGATGCCGGGAATGGGGCTCGGGATCGCGGGGCGCCGAACGCCGAGGCCCAACATCACGCGTCTCAAAAGTGTGGCCGGCCATTCGGTCTTCGGCCTCGGCATGTACGCGACGGCAGTGGCACTCTCGCGCTTCTGGCCGACACCGCTTTGAGAGCCCATGAGCAGTGCCGGCTACGTGAGGGATAAAACAGAAATGGGAACCGAGGTCGCTGTGATTGGTGCCGGCTTGGCCGGGCTCTCCGCTTGCCGGCTCTTGCGCGCGATGAGGGTTGATTTTCTATTGCTCGAAGGGCGAGATCGCCTAGGCGGCCGAATCCTTTCGGTCGATGCGACCGGGCAGCCCTCCGACGATGGCTTCGATCTCGGCCCGTCCTGGTACTGGCCGGAGATGCAGCCGGCAATCGGAAATCTGGTCGAAGAGCTTTCCCTTCCCGCGTTCGCGCAGCACAGCGAAGGCGATGTGATTTTCAAGCG
>JAFECH010000026.1 GCA_018242255.1 Pseudomonadota bacterium
CATCCCCCTGCCCCAGTCCTTCGAGCTGCATGTCGTCAAAGCCTGTCAGGCCCGTCTCCATCGAGCGCAGAGCCTTCTGCATGCTTTCGGCAAACGTCCGGCCGATGGCCATGGCCTCGCCGACCGACTTCATCGACGTGGTCAGCGTCGTATCGGCGCCAACAAATTTCTCAAACGCGAAGCGCGGAATTTTCGTGACGACGTAGTCAATGGTCGGCTCGAACGATGCGGGCGTCGCGCCGCCGGTGATCTCATTCTGGATCTCATCAAGCGTGTAGCCAACCGCGAGCTTGGCCGCGACCTTGGCAATTGGAAAGCCTGTCGCCTTCGAAGCAAGCGCGGAAGAACGTGACACGCGCGGGTTCATTTCGATGACGATCAATCGGCCGTCGGCGGGATTGACCGCGAACTGAACATTGGAGCCGCCCGTCTCGACGCCGATCTCGCGCAGAACCGCGATCGAAGCGTCGCGCATGATCTGGTATTCTTTGTCGGTCAGCGTCAGCGCCGGCGCGACAGTGATGCTGTCGCCGGTGTGAACGCCCATCGGGTCGATGTTCTCGATCGAGCAGATGATGATGCAGTTGTCCGCCTTGTCGCGGACGACCTCCATCTCATACTCTTTCCAGCCGATGACGCTTTCCTCGACGAGGACCTGAGAGGTCGGTGAAGCATCCAGGCCGCGGTCGATGATTTCGAAATATTCTTCGCGGTTATAGGCAATGCCACCGCCCGTTCCGCCGAGCGTGAACGAGGGACGGATGATCGCCGGCAGGCCGACGTGCTCCAGGGCTGACGCCGCCTCGTCACGGTTGTGCACGAGGCGCGAGCGCGGCGTTTCGAGCCCGATCTCTTCCATCGCCTCGCGGAAGAGCTTGCGATCCTCGGCCTTGTCGATGGCCTCAGCCTTGGCGCCGATCAGTTCCACGCCGTAGCGATGCAGGATGCCCTGCTTATGAAGCGCGAGCGCGGTGTTGAGAGCGGTCTGCCCGCCCATCGTCGGCAGGATCGCGTCCGGCTTTTCCTTGGCGATAATTTTCGCAACGACTTCAGGCGTAATCGGCTCGATGTAGGTTGCATCAGCCAGATCCGGATCGGTCATGATGGTCGCCGGATTGGAATTGACCAGGATGATTCGATAGCCCTCGTCGCGCAGCGCCTTGCAGGCCTGCGTGCCGGAATAGTCGAACTCGCACGCCTGGCCGATGACGATCGGGCCAGCGCCGATGATGAGGATAGATTTGATGTCAGTGCGTTTTGGCATGCGGCGCAAAAATTTGGCCGAGGCTCGCGCGGGTGCGCGGTCGGCTCAGGGGTGGGTGGAACGACGGGCTAAGGGGGCCTTATAGGCAAAGCATCGTGCGGGGGGAACCCCCGAAAACACCGCGCTGCGACGTTCTTCGCCTCTAAAGCAATTTAAGCTGATTTTACTTTGTCATATTCGGTCCGTTCGCCGGGCAGGAACACCGTCAAAAGTCCGAGCAATGGCAGATACGAGCAAATCTCGTAGACGTAGGAGACCCCTCTGGCGTCCGCGACAATGCCAAGCACCGCTGCAGCGATGCCCGCAATGCCAAACGCCGCACCAAAGAAAATGCCCGAGATCATGCCGACCCGACCCGGGATTAGCTCCTGGGCGAACACGACGATGGCCGGGAAGGCCGACGACATGATCAGACCGATGATGATCGACAGGAGCACGGTCCAGGTGAGGTCCGCATAGGGCAGTGCCAATGAGAACGGCAAGGAGCCAAGGATCGAGAACCAAATCACCATTTTCGGGCCGAAGCGGTCGCCGAACACGCCGCCCAGGATGGTGCCGACCGCCGACGCTCCGAGGAACGCGAACAGCATTAGCTGCGAGGCCTGAACGGAAACACCGAACTCATGGATGGCGTAGAAGGTGTAGAAGCTCGCAAAACTCGCTGTGTAGATATTCTTCGAGAACATCAGCGCAGCGAGCACCGCCAGTGCCACGGCCGTGCGACGACGGGAATGTATAAGCCCCACGCTATGGGCCGCGCCTTTGCGGTTCGGCGCGGCGGCTGAGGCCCACTCACCGACCTTCCACAGGATCACCATTGCGACGAGCGCGATGGCTGCAAACCATGCGATGCTCGGCTGGCCCCGCGGCACGACGACGAAAGCCGCCGCTAGCGGACCAATCGCGGTGCCGAAGTTGCCGCCGAGTTGAAACAACGACTGAGCAAAGCCGTGACGTCCGCCCGATGCCAGCCGTGCGATGCGCGAAGATTCGGGGTGGAAAATCGCGGAGCCGACGCCGACCAGCGCGGCACCGATCAGCAGTCCAAGATAGCTGGTCGTAAAGGCCAGCAATATGAGGCCGGCAAACGTCGAGCCCATCCCGACGCTCGTGGAATAAGGTACCGGGCGCTTGTCGGTGAAATGGCCGATGAACGGCTGCAGCAGCGATGCCGTGATCTGAAAAGCCATCGTCAGCAGACCAATCTGCCAGAAATCGAGCCGATAGGTGGCTTTCAGCATCGGGTAGATGGCGACGAGAAGCGACTGCATCACGTCGTTGAGCATATGGCTGAAGCTAACGGCGAGAAGGACGGCGAGAGAGGCGCTGGCGGCCGGCGCGCGAAGCGCGGCGCGGGATGAATCGATCACAGTCATGGGAATCTCCGGACGGCCTTCTAACGCCGGAGCGGACGCAAAACATCGCGCACGCCAGCATGGCAGCCATCCGGCCGCGCATGGGCGTGCGCATCGTTCTGAAAAGTGCGGAAAGCGCCGTTACTTACCTTCAGCAGGCGGCGGTGTCGCAGGCTCTGGCGTCTTGTCCGGCAGAGCATCCTTCGGCGGCTCGATTTTCATGTCGATCGGGAACGAATACGTCGTCTTGAAGATCGGCTTGTCTTCGTGTCCCGGCGCAAGCAGCGCATTGCTGGCCGGCAGCCCGGTCAATGCATCGACGTAGAACATGCGGAAGGCTTGATTCTGCGGTGCGCTCGAACCTTTCTCCGGCTCGCTTTCGAGCTTGTAGGAGAGCACATCCCGGCCATCGATCTGCGTGCGGCCTTTGCAGGAGTAATCGCCGACGTCGGTCTGCTGGCGAACCACGGTGTCGTCCATCTGCTCGCGAAGCTGAGCCGCAATCTGTTGCGGCACCGGCCGCCAGCCGCTGCCCTGGTCCGCCCACGCGTGGTCACCAACGAGGATCAGCTGGGTTGTCTTGTTGGTGAGTTTGTCTGTCACCGTCTGACGCATCCGGTCGGGCAAGACGTAATCGACCTGCATCGCCGTCGGCCCATTCTCGGTGATCATCTGGGTATCCATACGGAACCACGACGATTTCCGCAGCTTCTGAAGCGCGGCCGAAACCTCATCGCGGCACGGATTAGCGTTCGGCTTTGCAGGTGCGGTCGGCGGAACTTGCGCCGACGCATGACCCGCGAAAAGGGCAACCAAAATGAGAGCAAATGCACTGCGGCGCATGGAAATATCCCAAACGGAGCCGATAAGCGGCGTTAACGGAGCTTTTGCACCGGCGCGTTCTGAGGCGCAACGATGTTGATGTCGGTCGGATACGAATATTTGACCTCACGCAGCGGTTTTGCGTTTTCGGCCAAGGTCGCGATGACATTATAAGCGGGCAGCCCGGTCTTCGGATCGACGTAGATCGTACGCGTCATGATCTTCGTGCGGTCCGTTTGCGGATGCGTCTTATCTTCGAAGCGGTAACCGACAAGATCCTGATTCTCGTATTTCACGGTGCCTATGCAGTCGTAACCTTCGAGCTTGCTTGGCCGCGCCAACGCCTCGGCGACTTCGGCGATGATCGACTGGGTGAACTGCGGCTGCAGTTCCTCGAAGCTGCCGCCCGAACCTGAGAACGCCCGGTTATCGACCAGCATCGTCTGCTGCTCGCCGGGCATCGCCGGCGACGTCACCGTTTGGAGCATCCGCAACGGCGGCATGTAGTCGATCCGCATGTGGGCCTCGCCTTCGGCGGTCTCCTGCGAGAATTCGACCCGAAAGGCTTTCAACGATAGCTGCTTCCTGATGGCGGTAAGAACGTCGGCCGAGCAATCCGTTCCAGCTGCATAGGCCGGGGTCGCGACCGCGAGCGCCGCGGCGGCGACAAAGAAAAGGCGCATCAAAATCCTCCCAGATTTTTTCCTGGGTTATAAGCAAATTTGCCGCAGACGCGACCTTAAAGTTCAGCAAGGTTGATGAGAGCGCGCCGTAAAGACAGGCAGCCGAGCCGGATGGTTATTTCTTGCGCATCTTCTCGCACGGATCGGCGCGTTCAGCCGGCTGCGTGAAGACAAGGAAGTCCGCCGCCGGCAGGCCGTCGGGATCGCGCGAGACATATGTCTCCGGATCGTCGTTGTCGTTCTCGACCTCAACGAACATGACCGACAGGACTTTCTTTTCCGGCGCCCGCTTGCGGATGTACCAGGGCACGGCGCGATCGGTCCGAGCGTGTCCCGTTCCGGCAATCAGAATGGCGGAGCCGTTTTGTTGTACGGCCTTCAGGACAGCATCCGCCAGATGCGCGTCCCGGTAACGCTGCGCGAACGCCATGCCGTCAAACGCTTCCTTCGGGAGCGCGCCGCAGTGGGCGTCCTCGATCTCCTTGATCGAAAGGGCATTGAACTTCGCACCCAGCGGGACATCGAGCGCGAAGCGCTTGCTCGCATCTTTTGGGACTGCCCGCGCCCCCTCTTTCGCAGCCTTCATGATTTCGGCGCGCGATACGTCGCCGGCGTAGAACGGCCGCTTAGCGGCGATCACTGTTTCGAACACCGGATCGTAAAGATCGGGCCAATTCGACGTTTGCCAATCGACCGCCTGCTTCAAGTCGGCAACGGTCACTTTCTCAGCGCTGCGCTGCTTGGCCGTAAACTTGTCGATTCCGGGCTGCTGATCGTCGCGAAGCTGCTCGAACACGATCGCCGTTTTGTTCTGAGGCGCCGACAACGCAAACTCACGAATGGCAGCCGCCTGCAATAGATGGTGCGTGGCGTTGTCGTGCATTTCGCCGAGGATCACAACGCCACCCGAAGAGAGCGCCGTCGTCACGGCTACATCAAGACGTTGCCATTGATCGTCCGGACACGGCGCTTTGGGATCTTCTGCTTCCGGTCTTGCGGTCGCATAGATGTGCCCACAAAGCGGATGGGCGCACGCTTTCGATGTCTGCGCGACCTCCGTCAAAAAAGGCCCGCGCTTCGTGATTGAACATGCGGTCGCGTCGGCAGCCCAGCCGGTCAACAGCAGGGCAGCGGCGATAAGACGATGAACGACGTGCATTGCTATCCCAGGGAACGAGGCCTCAGCGCTCGCGGCTCGTCGGTTGCCCCTTCTGCTCGCGCATCATGTTGACGAAGCGCGTGAAGAGATAGTGGCTGTCCTGCGGTCCGGGCGATGCCTCAGGATGGTGTTGGACGGAAAATACCGGACGGCCTTCGAGGGCCAAACCGCAGTTCGAACCGTCGAACAGTGAAATATGCGTTTCAACGACGCCACCGGGCAGGCTATCGCGATCGACTGCAAAGCCGTGGTTCATCGAGACGATCTCGACCTTGTTGGTCGTGAAGTCCTTCACGGGGTGGTTGGCGCCGTGGTGGCCCTGATGCATCTTCTTCGTCGTCGCGCCGAGTGCCAGACCGAGCATCTGATGGCCGAGGCAGATGCCGAACACCGGCTTGCCGCTGTCGACCAGCTTCTTGATTTCCGGCACGGCGTATTCGCCGGTCGCAGCCGGATCGCCAGGGCCGTTCGACAGGAAGACGCCGTCAGGATTGCGCGCCAGGATGTCCTCGGCTTTTTCCTTCGCTGGCACGACGGTGACCTTGCAGCCCGCGGACGCGAGGCAGCGCAAAATGTTCCGCTTCAAACCATAGTCGATGGCGACGACGTGGAAATCGGGGTTCTCGTTGCGCGGGTAGCCCTTGTTCCAGACCCAGCGCTGCTCGTCCCAGGAATAGCTTTGGCCGCTCGTTACTTCGGGGACGAGGTCGAGGCCCAAGAGCCCGTGCCATGACTTGGCTTCGGCCTTCAGCGCTTCGAGATCGAACTTGCCATCGGGATTATGCGCGATGACGCCGTTCGGCATGCCGTGCTCGCGAATGCGCGCGGTCAGGGCGCGGGTGTCGACACCGGCGATGGCGACAATGCCACGGGCTTTCAGCCACGCATCGAGGTTTTCGGCGGCGCGATAGTTCGACGGGTCGGTGATGTCGGCGCGCAGGACGCAACCGCGCACGCCCGAGCGCGACGCAAGGTTCGACGTCTCTGTATCTTCCGGATTGGCACCGACGTTGCCGATGTGCGGAAAGGTGAATGTTATGATCTGGCCGGCGTAGCTCGGATCGGTCAGAATTTCCTGGTATCCAGTGATCGCGGTATTGAAGCAAACCTCGCCGACGGCCTGACCTGTAGCACCCAGCCCGCGTCCGGCGATGACGGTTCCGTCATCAAGCACAAGGCGTGCGGTTAGAGGCACTTCTGTCCAGGGTTCAGGTGCGGTCATCTGTCGTCCATTCGAGGAATTGCGAGCGCCGGTCGCTCGTCGCGGCGGAACCTAGGGTAACGGCTTTACAACGTCAATTCCGGACACGGCAAGAAAGTCCGTGCTTTGTTAAAGGCTTGCTCCGGCCTGCGCGCAGACCGTAAACCAAGCCCTTGACCTCAAGGAGACCTACCCATGCGTGCGAAGATCAACGCCGACATCAAAACGGCCATGAAAGCCGGCGAAAAACAGAAGGTGGGCACCCTTCGGCTCATCAACGCGGCCATTCAGTCCGCTGAAATCGAAGCGAAGAAAGACCTAGACGACGCGGCGATCCTTGCGGTCATGACGAAGATGGTGAAGCAGCGGCGGGATTCAATCGCTCAGTATACCAGCGGCGGGCGCCCCGAGCTTGCTGCGACAGAACAGGCCGAGATCGACATCATCGAAGCGTACCTGCCGAAGCAGATGGACGAGGCCGCCGTTACTGCGGCCATTGCCGATGCCATCAAGGAAACGGGTGCGGCATCGCCCAAGGACATGGGCAAGGTGATGGGCGTTCTGAAAGCCAAGTACACCGGGCAAATGGATTTTCAGAAGGCCAGCGCGGCCGTCAAAGCAGCCTTGGGCTGATCGACCAGAAAAAGACATACATATCCTGTCATCCTCGGGCCAAGCTCGAGGATGACATCTGCGTTCGGAATGCCTAAAGCGCAGGCACTGTGGAAAGCGGGTATGGCTTGACGCGACAAGGCGTTGAATAGCCGAGCTTCTGAGCGAATCACCTATTGATCAGTCCGCTGCGGGCCTTCGCGAGAAGGTGCGGCGCAGTCCGTTGCTCACATGAGGCCCCAATCCGCGAATGCGCTTCAGTCCAAACTTTCTGGATGAGATCCGGTCCCGGCTGTCGGTCAGCCAGGTGGTCGGCCGGAAGGTTGCGCTGAAGAAGGCGGGCCGCGAATTCCGTGGACTGTCGCCGTTCAAGGCGGAAAAAAGCCCGTCATTCTTCGTCAACGACCAGAAGGGCTTCTATCACTGCTTCGCATCCGGTGAGCACGGCGACATCTTCACCTTCGTGATGAAGACGGAGGGGCTGGAGTTTCCCGAAGCCGTCGAGCGTCTCGCGGCCGAAGCGGGCGTGCCGATGCCGAAGCAGCCCGAGCGCAACATCGAGCAGGAAGATCAGCGCGAGCGCCTTTACCGGCTACTCGAAGCGTCGGCGGAATTCTTCGAAACGTCACTTCGCGCGGGCCCTGGAGGCGAGGCGCGGCGCTACCTCGAAAAACGCGGCTTGGCGGCCGAGACGATCCAGAGCTTCCGGCTCGGCTTCGCTCCGAACTCGCGGACAGCGCTGAGCGCGTTTCTCAAAGGCAAAGGGTTTTCCGCAGCCGATATGGCGACGGCCGGAATGCTGATCGCCGGGAGCGATATTCCTGAGCCTTACGACCGGTTCCGCAACCGGGTGATGTTTCCGATCCTCGATCTCAAAGGGCGCGTCATCGCGTTCGGAGGCCGGGCACTCGATAAGGACGCACCGGCCAAGTATCTCAATTCGCCCGAAACGCCCCTCTTTCATAAGGGTCACATCCTGTTCAACGCCGCGCGCGCCCGGACCGCGGGGCACGACAAGAACCGTGTCATCGTCGTCGAAGGCTATATGGACGTGGTGACGCTCAGCGAAGCCGGTTTTGCCGAGGCCGTGGCGCCACTTGGAACGGCCTTGACGGAAGATCAGTTGAAACTCCTGTGGCGTATTGCACCAGAACCGATCCTTTGCTTCGACGGCGACAGTGCCGGCCAGAAGGCGGCGAACCGTGCCGTCGAGATCGCCCTTCCCTGGGTCAAGCCAGGACACAGCGTCTCCTTCGCCTTCCTGCCGAACGGTCTGGACCCGGACGATCTGATCCGCCAGCAGGGAGCGACTGCCATGTCGGAGGTTCTTGAAAAGACCCGGCCGCTGATCGACGTGCTGTGGGATCGGGAGCTGAACGCCCAGCCGACAGCAACTCCTGAGCAACGGGCGGCGCTGGAGGCACGGCTTGGCGCTCTGACCAACTCCATCCAAGACGCGACGGTTCGCAGCCACTACACGCGGGAGTTGCGCGACCGATTATATCAACTTGGACGGCAACGGTCTTCGCTGCGTGGTGGGGCTTCCATGGGACGCTTGGAGGGCAGCAGAGGCCAGGGCTCATACGCCCGGCCCGTGGCGCCTCCTGACTGGCGGCAACGGGACCGCACTCGTATCGGCGGAAACTCCAGCGAGCGCCGCTTTGCGAACCGCCGCGACGCCCTGAGCGCCCCGCCACTTGCTAGTCCCGAACTCACTAGCCATTTTCAGAGCATATCGCCGCGCGAAGCTCTGATCATGAAAACCCTTCTTAACCATCCGTGGTTGATTGATGAGTATTCCGAGGCGATTGCGGCAATCGAGTTTGCCGCTCCTGCCCTTTCGGTGCTTCGCGACGAAATTTTAGGGGTTCATGCACGGCAAAATTCACTTGACAGCGCAACTTTACGAACCCAATTGAGCAAATCGGGGGTTGCAAAGGTGGTGGACCTCGTCGCGCAAACGATTACGCACGCCAGCGACCGTTTTGCCGAGCCCGATGCCTCCGCCACCGATGTCGAAGCCGCCTGGCACCATATTCTGGCGTTGCATCAGCGACAGGCTGCGCTCGGCGTTGCGCTGAAAGCAGCTGAGGAGGCTTGGTATCGGGATTGCACAGAAGAGGCCGAGATACGCCTTCTCGACATCAAACGCCAGATCGCCCGCGAGGCGGCGATGGATCAAATGGACGAAGAGTTCGACCAACCCGACGACGACGCTTCTGAGGTAAAGCGCGCTGGATAGGCGCGTATTTCGCATTCCGGTCTCGGCGCGCTGTGGCAGGCAGCCATCCGAGGCCTAAATCAGAATTGAGCCGTTTCCGTGCGGAGCGGCACAGACGACAAGGAACGAAAATGGCACGCGCCCAGCAGGCAGTCCAGAAGACGGAAGACAAAGAACAGGCAGCCGATGCACCAGAACGCGACAGCCCCCTCCTCGATCTATCCGACCAGGCGGTCAAGCGTCTTCTAAAATCGGCGAAAGCCAAAGGCTACGTCACACTCGATCAGCTCAACTCTGTGTTGCCGTCGGAGGAAGTTTCGTCCGACCAGATCGAAGACCTCTACGCCACGCTCTCCGACATGGGTATTACCGTCGTCGAGAACGAAGAAGGCGAAGAGAAGGAGGAAGGCGGCGAGGACCTCGTCGATGAGGAAGAAGGTCGCTCGCTCGTCACACAAACCTCGTCGGCGCTGACGAAGTCGGAAGGTAAATCCGAGCCGGCAGAGCGCACGGACGACCCGGTACGCATGTACCTGCGCGAGATGGGCTCCGTCGAGCTGTTGTCGCGTGAAGGCGAAATCGCCATTGCGAAGCGCATCGAGGCCGGCCGCGAAGCGATGATCGCCGGGCTTTGCGAAAGCCCGCTGACGTTCCAGGCCATCATCATCTGGCGCGACGAACTCAACGACGGCAAGATCCTTCTTCGCGACATCATCGACCTCGAAGCGACCTACGAAGGCCCCGAGGCCAAAGAAGTGCCGGCACTTCCCGGCGAGGGCGAAGAAACCGAAGGCGAGTCGGAATCGCAGCCGGGCGAAAGCGACGACGATGACGAGTTCGAGAACGCCATGTCACTCGCGGCGATGGAAGCCGAACTCAAGCCGAAGGTTCTCGAAACCTTCGACCAGATCGCTGGAACGTACAAGAAACTGCGCAAGCAGCAGGACAAGAAACTCGAACAGCAGCTCGTCGGCGAGCAGGGGTCGCGTCAGCAGCAGAAAGCCTACGAAAAGCTTCGCGACGAGATCATCGTCGATGTCAAGTCGCTGTCGCTCAACAACAACCGTATCGAAAGCCTCGTCGAGCAGCTTTACGCAATCAACAAGCGCCTTATCGGTCTTGAAGGCCGTCTGATGCGCCTTGCCGACAGCTACGGCGTGCCGCGGCAGCACTTCATCGACGAATACTACGGCAACGAGCTCGATCAGACGTGGCTCGACCGCGTCGCCAACAACGGCAAGAAGTGGGGCCAGTTCGTTAAAGTGGAACGCGCTCAGGTCGAACAGATCCGCGCCGAGATCCATCAGCTCGCAACGGAAACGGGTCTGGAAATTCCCGAATACCGCCGCATCGTGAAAGCGGTGCAGAAAGGCGAACGCGAGGCCCGTCAGGCCAAGAAGGAAATGGTTGAAGCCAACCTTCGCCTCGTCATCTCGATTGCGAAGAAATATACCAACCGCGGCCTGCAGTTCCTCGATCTCATTCAGGAAGGCAACATCGGCCTGATGAAAGCGGTCGATAAGTTCGAATACCGCCGCGGCTACAAGTTCTCGACCTACGCGACGTGGTGGATCCGGCAGGCCATCACCCGCTCTATCGCTGACCAGGCGCGCACGATCCGTATTCCGGTGCACATGATCGAGACGATCAACAAGATCGTCCGTACCTCGCGCCAGATGCTGCACGAAATCGGCCGCGAGCCTACGCCGGAAGAGCTGGCTGAAAAGCTCGCCATGCCGCTCGAAAAGGTGCGCAAGGTTCTGAAGATCGCGAAAGAGCCGATCTCGCTCGAGACGCCGATCGGCGACGAGGAAGATTCGCACCTCGGCGACTTCATCGAAGACCGCAACGCGGTGC
Source organism: Pseudomonadota bacterium (assembly GCA_018242255.1). Taxonomy (GTDB): domain Bacteria; phylum Pseudomonadota; class Alphaproteobacteria; order Rhizobiales; family Hyphomicrobiaceae; genus Hyphomicrobium_B. The sequence goes on from JAFECH010000026.1 coordinate 11,175, forward strand.
TGCCGATCGAGGCTGCGATCCAGTCGAACCTGCGCGATACAACCACGCGCGTGCTCGCCTCGTTGACGCCGCGAGAAGAACGCGTGCTGCGCATGCGCTTCGGCATCGGCATGAATACGGACCACACACTCGAAGAAGTCGGCCAGCAGTTCTCAGTCACGCGCGAACGTATTCGCCAGATCGAAGCGAAGGCGCTGCGGAAGCTGAAGCATCCGAGCCGGTCGCGGAAGCTGCGAAGCTTCTTGGACAACTGAGCGAGAGTTTAAGAAGGGCCGCGAAAGCGGCCTTTTTTATCGTGTCAGGCCGTTTTAATTGGTCGCCGGTATCAGCGGCACGGTAACGATAAACTCGGTACCGGGTGAGTGGCGCTGAATCTCCACGCGCGCATCGAGTTGCTGCGCAAAGGACGCAATAATCCGCATTCCGAGGCTTTTTGACTTCTCCGGCGTAAAGTCCAGGGGAAATCCGACGCCTTCGTCGCGCACCGACAGTTTCGCAGTCTTTTCATCGACCCGCACAAGTGTGACCCAAATCGTGGCGCCCTTTGCGCCAGCACGCGCATATTTGGCTGCATTGGTGACGAGTTCTGTTTCGACGAGCGCCAATGAAATCGCACGGTCGGTGGGAACTATGATTTCCTTTTCGACGTCGATACGAATATCGCAGTCCGTGAGCGTCGCCATCAGATCCTGACTGACCAGCTCGATGTAGTTTCCTAAATCGAGCATCTCGACGTTGTCGCTTTGATAGAGCCGTTCATGGGCTCTGGCGACGGCGTGCACACGTTGCGAAGCCTCGCCGAGCTGATCGACGAGCTGTTTATCGTCATGTTCAGCAGCCTGCAGGCGCAGCATCGTCGCCACGATCGTCAAGCTGTTCTTGATGCGGTGGTTCATCTCCTTCAGCAGCGTCTGGTGGCGTTCGAGCGCTGCCTTGAGGTGGCTCTCGTAGCGTTCCCGCTCAATCGCCATGCCGAGAATATTTGCAGCACCTTGTAGAAACGCCAGATCGTTCTCGACGAACTGCTCTTCGGATCGGCTATCGACCTCCAGGACGCCGAAAGGCTTGCCGTCACCTTGAAGAATGACATTCATCGCGCGCTTGATGCCATGAACGGCAAGTATTTCTGGAGTGCGAAATCGATCCTCCGTCTTCAAGTGATTGGAGATCACGGGCTTGCCCGTGCGAAGTGCGAAACCGGCAGGAGACCCCAGGTCGGCGCCGATACTTGCGACACCCACGATCCCAGGTGCCCAGCCGACGCCCGCACGCACCAACAGCCGATGCTCCGCTGGGATGTATTCCAGAACCTTGCAGAATTCGGCCCTCAGCGCGGAAGCCGTGAGGCGCGAGGTCTCGGTGAGCAATTCTTCGAACGAGGCACCCTGCAAGGCAAATACGCCCAGCTCCGCAAGTATTTCCTGCTGCCGAATCCGCTCTTCTAACGAGCGCGGCGTCACTTCAGTCTTCCGTTCGTCGGGACTTGGCTCGACCACGGGCTCAGGTGGCATCTCTTTTGTCACCAGTGGAATTTATCAGTTTTTTTGGCAGGAGCCCTACTTTTTTGAGCGCCCTTAAGCATGCGGCAAAAATTAACCGTCGCACCAACATGCTGGCTGGCATCGCGCAGTCGCCTTCTTCAGCATTCGAGCAGAATTCGCCCCTGCTGAAGCGCCTGTCCCGAGGATTTTGACCGCGCTTTAGTTTGAAAGTCCGAGGGATACGCCCTTGAAAATCGATTTATTCCTGCCATCGTTCAATAAGCGGGATGCGGCTCGATAAAAAATAAGCCCAGGAGGAGCGCAATGTCCGACGTTCAGGAGAAAGCCAGCGGCATACGCAGCGAAAATTGCCAGGCAATCACCCCTCACCTCGTCTGCGCAGGCGCGGCGGATGCGATCGAGTTCTACAAAAAGGCCTTCGGCGCCGAAGAAGAAATGCGGCTCGCGAGCGCCAATGGCAAGCTGATGCATGCCGCGGTTCGGGTCGGCAATGCGCGCTTCATGCTGGTCGATGAACTGCCGGAATGGGGCTCGTCCTCACCGATCACGCTCGGAGGAAGCCCGGTCACCATCCACCTCTACGTCGCCGACGTCGATGCCTTCGTCGAGCGCGCCGTAAAGGCCGGTGCGATCCTGCGCATGCCTGTCGAAGACATGTTTTGGGGCGACCGTTACGGCATCATCGAGGACCCGTTCGGGCACAAGTGGTCAGTCGCGACGCACAAACGCGATATGAGCGAACGCGAAATCGAAGAGGCGATGAAGAAACTCATGCCGTCTTCCGACTGCGCATCTTGACCCGGTCGTGCTACTCGATCGTGATGATTTCGGCCTCGCCCGCGCCGGCCGTCACGGTATCGCCGACGGCTTTTTCCATCAGCGCCTGGGCGAGCGGCGAGACGTAAGAAATGCGACCCTTCGACGGGTCGGATTCGTCCTCGCCGACGATACGGAATTTCTGCACGCGGCCGTCGTCACGCTCAAGCGTAACGGTCGAGCCGAACGATACGACGGATGCGCTCGCGGGCGCCGCCTGGACTTCGGCAGTCGTCAGCCGTTGGTTCCAATAGCGCAGATCGCGCGACGTCCGCTGGATGGCGTCACGATCGCCGGTACGCTGCCCCTCGGCCAATTCATCCTGAAGGCGTTCGACCTCGGCCTGGATCAGCGCTAAGCCTTCCGGGGTGACGAGGTTGCGATGCTCGGAGACGAGCTTCTCTGGAAGCTCTTCGACGGCGTCGGATTCTCTGACAAATGCTCTGCTCATCTGACTAATATAGGCACTTTCCAAGGCCGGTACCAGAATGCGGCAATACCAGCAAACATTGACCCTTGAGACCCGTGGACAGAGCCTTACCGAGTTGACGCTGGACGTCGTGCAGATCGTGAGCGACGCAGAGATCGAGGTGGGGCTGGCGCATATTTTCTGCCGCCATACGTCGGCGTCGCTGTTGATCCAGGAAAACGCTGACCCGGACGTACAGCGCGATCTCGTCGCGTTTTTCAAGCGCCTCGTGCCGGATGGCGATCCGCTGTTCGTTCACCGCTCGGAAGGCGCCGATGACATGCCGGCGCATGTGAAATCTGCTCTGACGCAGACCACGCTGACCATCCCGATCGCCAACGGCCGGCTGTTGCTCGGGACGTGGCAGGGTATTTACCTTTTCGAGCATCGCGCGCGCCCGCATGAGCGGCAGATTATCGTGCACGTCATCGGCGATTAAAGTCTGCGCTCTGGGATAGGGCCGCCGCCAGTCCAGCCCGTAATTGAAGCTTACCGATACGCGCTCGGCTTTGGCGTGATTGACCGGCACTTCATGGCGAAGCCAGCTTTCCCAGAGCAGCAGCGTTCCCGGCTCGGGCGCGACTGAGACGAATGTCTTGTTCTTCTCTTTTGCAGTGGGCTTCTTCGGCGGGGCGGCCATCAGCATCGCCAGCCGAGGATCTTCGTATTTGATGGCGCTCGCGTCCTTCGGTACGGAGAGATAGAGCGTGCCGCTGATCACCGAATGCGGATGGATGTGGGCGGTGTGGTAGCCACCAGGCTTCAGAACGTTGATCCAAAGGCTGTCCAGCGCGAGGCGGCGGCAATCGAGATCGAATTCAAGGCTCCGGGCAAAGCCTGCGACGTGGCGATCCAGGACCGCGACGAGATCGGCGAAAGCTGGGTGCCGGTCGGGCAGGTCGTTCAGCGAGGCATAAGATGTATATCCAGGATAATCATTGGCTTTCGACCATCCCTGCCCGGCCCGGTCAGCAACTGAGATTTCGTGGGCCGCATCAAGAAGCTCAGCCATGAGCGCGGACGTCGTGCCGCGCTGGAGCTCCTCACGGTAAACGTGGGTGACGAAAAGTTCTTGAATGCGTGCCATGGCCTCTTTCTGGCTGCCGGATGGTAGGTGAAATGTCGCGTTTACCGCAGCATCCTTGCACATGGAAGGCCGGGATCCGACCTGCTAAGACCCCCGGCAGATCGAATTGAAAAAGCCTACCGGAGAAAGACCGATGTCCGAGACGTCAGCTGAATCTGCGGCCCGCGCCGCGACCGCCGCCCTCATCCGCGATTACTATGAGGCTTTCAACCGCGGCGATACCGACGCGATGCTCAAATTCCTGACCGACGACGTCATTCACGACGTCAACCAGGGCGAGCGCCGCCAGGGCATCGAGAAGTTCCGCGCCTTCAACGCGCGCATGACGCACAACTACAAGGAAGAGCTGAAAGACATCGTCGTGATGGTGTCGAAGGATGCAACGCGCGCTTCGGCTGAGTTCAACGTGCATGGCATTTACAAGAACACGGAAGAAGGTCTGCCGGACGCGGTCGGTCAGAAGTACGTTCTGCCGGCCGGCACGTTCTTCGCTATCCGCGACGGCAAGATCGCTCGCGTCACCACTTACTACAATCTGACCGACTGGATTGCACAGGTCGCAGGCTAAGGATTAGAGAACGAATGGCCGCCGACGAGAAGAAGAAGCTTGAGGTCAAATCGGTCACAGGAGCGGATATCCTTCCGGTCCTGCCTGATCTTAGCCGCCTGCGCATGATCGTCTTTCGGGACTGGCCTTATCTCTACGAAGGCACGCTCGAATACGAGCAGAAGTATCTGGAGAAGTTCGCGAAGGCGAAGGGTGCAGTCGTCGTCTGCGCCTATGACGGCGATCAGATGGTCGGTGCTTCTACCGGCGCGCCGATGATCGAGCATGCCGACGAGTTCGGCGAGCCGTTCAAGAAAGCGGGCTACGATATCTCCAAGATCTTCTATTGCGGCGAGAGCGTGCTGCTGAAAAGCCATCGCGGTCACGGCCTCGGCCACGCCTTCTTCGATGGGCGCGAGGCGCAGGCGAAGAAGCTAGGCGGCTTCGAATATTCCACGTTCTGCCGCGTCGTTCGGCCCGACGATCATCCGTTGAAACCGAAGGATTACGCCCCACTTGATCCGTTCTGGAGAAAGCGCGGCTATGAGCCCGTTGATGGCATTGTGGCGACGTACGACTGGCAAGATATCGACCAGCCGGGCGAGACGACACACGACATGCAATTCTGGATGAAGAAACTATGAGTTTGCGGCTTCCGACTCCTTTGCGGGGAGCCGACCGGTAGCCGCAAACGCGAGGACGCAATGATCGCGAAGAAAACACTCAAAGCAGCGAGCTCTCAGTATCCCATCGGCCAGCCGAAGACGCTTGCTGAGTGGGAGGAGAAGATCGCGCTCTGGGTGAAGAACGGCGCGGCGACCGGCGCTGAGCTTCTGGTCTTTCCGGAGTACGCAGCGATCGAGCAGGCGGCTTGCTTCGGTCCAGAGGTCTATAGCGACCTGCACGCGACGCTTGCCAAGGTTGCCGAGATCAAAGACGCGCGCGTTCAGTTTCACGTCGATCTCGCCAAGAAGTACAAGGTGCACATCCTCGTCGGCTCGGGGCCTGAGAAGACCGCAGACGGATTGTTCGTCAATTCGGCGCAACTCGTTACGCCGAAGGGGTCGGTCGGCGTGCAGGAAAAGCTCGTCATGACGCCGTTCGAAAAGAACTGGGGCGTGACGGCAGGCAAGACCGTGCGCGTGTTCGAGACCTCGATCGGCACGTTCGGCATCGCGATCTGCTACGACAGCGAGTTCCCGCTGATTGCGCGCGCGATGGCGGAAGCGGGCGCGCAAGTGCTGCTCGTGCCGTCATGCACAGAGCGTGTCTCGGGTTATCATCGCGTGCGCACCGGCTCGATGGCGCGCGCGCTCGAAAACACTATTGCCTCCGTTCAGAGCCCGACTGTTGGTGACGCGCCGTGGTCTCCCGCCGTCGATTTCAATGCTGGCGCGGCGGGCATCTACGTGCCGTCAGAGCATGGCATCTCGGATACGGGCGTGCTGGCCCAAGGCGTGCTCAACGCGGCCGAGTGGGTCGTCGCTGAGATCGACATTGCACGGCTGACGCATCTGCGCGTCTCAGCCGAAATGCATAATTTCGGCGACTGGTCTGTGCAGCCGGGCGCTCCGACGCCGAAGGTCGACGTCGAAGTCGTGAAGCTTCATTAGTGCGGCTTCCGACTCCCCTTTCGGGGAGCCGGCCGGAAGCCGCGTTATGAGTTTGCGGCTTTCTACTCTCCTCCGGGGGGGGGACCGGCAGGAGTCCGCGCTAATTACTTCAGCGCCCAGGTGATCGTTACGCGCGCTTCGAGCGTGCTGGTCCCGGTTTCGATTGGAACTGAGGATGCGGCGGCCTTCGCGAGCCGCGGCGTGTACATCACGGGGCCGTTCGACGATGTCTCTTCAGAGATTTGCAGGACATCCCCGACGTCGGCGCCAGCCGCTGCCGCCAGAAGCTTGGCACGGCGGAGCGCGTTAGCTACCGCTTCTTTGCGTGCGTCATCCTTGAGTGCGTCTTCTTTCGACACCTCGAAAGTGAGACCCTGAATCTGGTTGGCTCCTGCACTCACAACATTGTCGAGGATCTCGCCGAGTTGATCGAGCTTGCGCACCAGAACGATCACTTGGTTGCTGACGCGATAGCCACGCACCTTCGGCGGCTGCCCCTCTTTATATTCCATCACCGGCTCGACGTTGAACGACGCGGTCTGGATATCTTTGGGGTCGATGCCTTTGGCTTTCAGCTCAGAGATGATTTTCGTCATCGTTTCGCTGTTCTTCGTCAACGCTTCGCGCGCGGTATCGGCTTCCGTCGAAACGCCGGACGTGATGCGCGCGCGATCGGGCTCGGCCTCTGCCGTGCCGGTCGCCGATACGGTAATCGTCCGTTCCAATGGTCTATCCTCCGCACGCGCAATGGTTGACGGGATCAGGAGCAGCGCGACGGCGCAACCGACCTTGAAGGCCGCAGAAAAACGTTGAGGACGCAAAGCGCTTAGCATGGGTGTCTCCGCCAGTTTTCCTTGGTGGCTATAGTCGTTTCGAGGACAAATGAGGGCGAAATACTGTCGTTCGGGTGAATGGCGCGCCGCAGGCCCTTGCAAAGCAGGATCGCTGCCTTGCGACGCTGTGATCTCCTGCTATAGCATTTACAGCGATTGGGGCCGGGCCGGGCGGCGTCATGGCTTCCCAAGTTTTTCGAGACAGTCAGAATGGTCGATACCAAGCCGCGCGAAAATAGCGACTACAAAGGCCCAGGAAACGATATTCGCCAATCGTTCGGTGCGGATTTCGTCGTCATCGGCTTTTTCACGCCCAATTACGAACCGGCGGCGTCAGCGTTCTCGAAAAATCTTATCGCACACCGCATCTCGCATCATCTCTATGCCCGCCCTGTTCTTGGCGACAGCTGGTATTCGCAGACGCGGCAGAAGCCGACCGTCATGGCGCACGCGCGCCGCGATTATCCGGACCGACCGCTGATCTTCATGGACGTCGATTGCACCGTCCGCGGCGATATCAGCGGCATCCTGCAATCGCCGGGCGATCTTGCCATGCGCACGAAGGGCACGGCCCTTGGCTCGACGCGGCGCGCCTTAAAGCCGACGACGCGCGTACTGCTGCTTCGCCCGACCGCCGGCGCGGACGCGTTCATCGCAGCCTGGGAAGCCGGCACCCCGTACGCAGGCAAGGGCGACTCTGCCGAAGCGATCTTGATCGAGGTCATGTCCGACAGTCCTGAGCGCTATGCCATCGGCACGCTGCCGCTCAAGTACGCGGGGATCGAGTTGCACGACGCGCCGACGGATGCCGTCGTCGTGCATGACAGCATTCACGATCAGACCCGTCCGGCCTGGACATTGCGCCGGGGGCTGCAGCGTTACTTTCGGGCGGCGCGTAACGCCGCCTACCGCATTGCGACAGGGCGGACGTATGACGAGCGCTACGGCAAACGGGGCGCCCGGAACCGTCCGAAATAGCCTCGCTACCGCTTGCCAGGCGGCGACAGAATGCCTGACACAAAATTGTCGTTGAGGCTGTCCGCCCGGCAAACATCTGGTAAGAGAAGCACCGCGTGGGCCCGTAGCTCAATGGTTAGAGCTGACGGCTCATAACCGTCTGGTTCCAGGTTCGAGTCCTGGCGGGCCCACCAAATAGACGTCCTCCAACGTCCGCTGACGTCCCCCACATGTGTTGATTTCTCCAACAAACATTGGCATTATTTGTCCGTGGACGTTCATCGACGTTCGTGCACATCCGCAAAATTTGTTGTCGTTTTTGTTGGCGTTGCGTCCCGAAATACCAACAGCTTTGGGGGAAGCCGCGATGCCACTGACTGATACCGCGATCCGCGCTGCAAAGCCGGCAAACAAGCCTTTCAAAATTAGCGACGGTGGAGGCCTACACCTGCTCGTGCAGAGCAACGGCGCGAAGCTTTGGCGATTGGCCTACCGTTTCGCCGGCAAGCAGAAAACGCTAGCGCTGGGTGCTTACCCTACAGTCACGCTCGGAAAGGCGCGCGAAGGTCGAGAAAAGGCCAAGCGGCTGCTGGTCGATGGCATAGATCCCGGCGCCCAGAAGCGGCGCGACAAGATCGCCGCAAAAGTCTCAGCGAATGCGACGTTCAAATCAATCGCACTCGAATACCTTGCTGATCGCCGGCACGCACTGACGCCCTACTATGCAGACCAGCTCCTTCGCCGGCTGGACCGGGACATCTTCCCTGCACTGGGGCATCGCCCAATCGCGGAAATCGACGCGCCAGAATTACTCGACGTTTTGCGTAAGGTCGAGAAGCGCGGCGTTATCGAGCAGGCGAAGCGCTTGCGGCAGACGTGCGGCCAAATCTTCCGCTATGCCGTTGTCACGAGCCAAGCCAAGCACGATCCATCTTCCGCATTGAAGGGCGCGCTGAAGCCTAAAGGCCGCCAGCAGCACCATACGACCATGCCGCGACAGGAACTCCCCGGCTTTCTTCGCGCGCTCGATTGCTATGACGGAGATCCGCGAACCGCCTTGGCCCTTCGCTTGATCGTGCACACCATGGTGCGGACGACCGAACTCCGATTGGCGCGCTGGGAAGAGTTCGAAAATCTCGACGGCGACGAGCCGCTATGGCGCATCCCTGCGGAGCGGATGAAAGCGCGCTTCGAACATCTCGTGCCGATCTCACGTCAAGCGCTGATCGCTTTGAAAGAGCTTCGCGCATTGCCGGGCGGAGAGAGGGGCGGCCCCCTGTTTCCATCGCCGTCACGCGAAGGTTGCATGTCGAATAACACGATGCTTTTCGCGCTCTATCGTCTCGGCTTTCATGGTCGTGCGACCGTTCACGGTTTCCGCGGTGTTGCATCGACGCTGTTGAACGAAGCAGGTTTTCATCCAGATTGGATCGAAAGGCAGCTTGCCCATGACGAACGCGACGAAGTGCGCGGAGCTTACAATTCGGCCCAGTATCTCACCGGCCGTCGCGCGATGCTGCAATGGTGGAGCGATTGGCTTGAGCAGATCAAAGAGACCGGCCGGATTGTGATGCTCGCTCGCGAGGCTGCGGCATGACTTCTGACGATCCAAGCATTGACGAGGACGGATTCGACCTGAGCGTATGTCGGGGACTACGAGAGCGCCTTGATCAGATCGACGACGAGTATCG
>JAFECH010000270.1 GCA_018242255.1 Pseudomonadota bacterium
CTAAGGCTATTTCTGATCCAAGGCGGTCTACTTGGTCTATTCGGAGCTCTCGCCGGTGCAATGGCAGGTGGCGCGGCGCTCGTTTTCTGGCACTCGATCATGCGACAAGTCGACGGCAGCGAGCTTTTTCCCCTCGTATTGGAGCCCTCGCTGTTTATCAGCGCTGTGTTAATCGCCGCTGTCACCGGCGTAGCGGCCGCAGCCATACCCGCCTTGCGTGCGGCAACCCTTGACCCCGTGGTGGCTATCCGTGGGTGACGCGACGCCGGTGCTACGGCTCGAAGCTGTGCGTAAGTCCTATAACATCGGATTGCCGAACGAAGTCGAGGTGCTGCACGGCATCGACTTCGTCCAGCACCGCCAAGAGTTTGTGGCCCTTATTGGCCCCTCTGGCTCGGGAAAGAGCACGTTACTGAACATCATTGGCCTGCTTGATCGGCCAACCAAGGGCAAGCTTTTCATAGAAGGACACGAGACAAGTGCACTCTCTGACGCCGAAATCACGCATCTCCGCGGCCATAGCCTCGGCTTCGTTTTCCAATACCACTACCTGATTTCGGCTTTTACGGCGTTGGAGAACGTCATGATGCCGATGCTCGCCGATCAAGCCTTTCCGAGCGAAGCGATGCGCCAGCGCGCCCGCGAGCTCCTAGACCAGGTTGGCCTTGCGCCATGGGAGAACAATCTGGCGACCAATATGTCCGGCGGACAGCAGCAGCGGGTGGCCATCGCGCGATCGCTGGCCATGAACCCGGCATTAGTGCTGGCCGACGAGCCGACCGGCAACCTCGATACGAAATCGGCCGACGGCGTATTCGAAATGATGCGTCATGCGAATCGGCTAAACGGCACAAGCTTCCTTATTGTCACGCACAATCTGGACCTGGCACGGCGCTGCGACCGCGTTGTTGAAGTTGTGGATGGCAAGTTACGGTGACGCGGCGACCAAGCTGCGACAGGCGCCCCTTCAATGAACAAGGCCTTGTACGAAGCCAGTCGTAAGACCATTTTTTGCAGATGTGAGGCTCACGAGCCGTCCTCGCAGGAAGAAAATGGTAAGCGACGGCCGGGCCAATCAACCGAAGAGTTTATCCAGGCGATCCGTGAAGCGTTGCTCCAGTCAATACCGCAGGGACTAAGAACGCTTGTCGCGCGTGCCCGTCCGCCATACATATCACACCATGCGACGGATCAGCGGCAGGCAAAGTGGCGTTGATAAAGAAGACCTGCGAACGGCTCAGATTTGAGCAACGGAAAGAGGAGCATATGGAAGGCGATGAACTACTATTCCGATTCCGGTCACTTCTTTTTTTCGCGGCCCAATAGGACAGGTAAGATCTATGACGCGCTTGTCTTAACAGTGTTCGTTTCGCTTCTCGTCTTTGGAATTTTTTCGACTTACGCCTGACGGCCACGAGCGTCGCCGTTGCGTCGCGCATGAACGGGCGGCGCGATCGGACGCCGTCCCCCAGAGCGGACCCCGCATTCGAGCAGGGGCTCAATGATTTCAAGGCCGGGGCGGACAAACGCGTGACACAGCGCCCCCCAGCCGATTAACGGCACGTCGTGAGCGGCGCGAAATCCTCGCCCGAGATGGCTGGCAAGGCAGATCTTGTCCGGCAACAGGACGATCATGCCCTTGATTTGTTAGCTCTGTCCGATCGACGCCG
>JAFECH010000271.1 GCA_018242255.1 Pseudomonadota bacterium
TTCATTGAGGATCGGCCACGATGCCCATTCATGAGAAATCGCTGATCCGCCCCGAAAATCTTAAGACGCATGAAAACATCGCGATTGATGGTGTCGATGTCTCCGGCCATTGGTCGACATTCATCGAGACCCGTGTCGTTTCCGATTACAACGAGAATCTCGAACAAGAAATCGCGGCCTTTCCCGGTGGCGATAAAATCCATCGTTGCTTTCAATGCGGCTCCTGCACGAACGCGTGCACGATCAACGCAATCGAGCCGCGCTTCAATCCGCGCTACTGGATTTACCTTATCCGCATGGGGATGGAGCAGGAGCTCCTTCGCGATAAGGACATCATCTGGCAGTGCGTCTCATGCCACAAATGTACAAACATTTGTCCCCGGAGCGTCGAGCCTGAAGGGGTGATGAAGGCCACAGCACTGTGGCTAGAGGACAAAGGCCATGTTCCCAAGTCGCCCTCACACATTTTCGACGAGGAATTTTCTCGGCAAGTCATTGGCAGAGGAAAGATTGAAGATACCGAGGTCCTCCACTCCTTTCTCGTCAAGACAAAGCAGCCGATTTTCCAGGATTGGCTCGTCGACATAATGTGGGGGATCGCCAAGCGCCTGCCTGTCAAATGGGGGCTGAAAACGGCCTTCGCGCAACTCTTCAAACCGCGCACGCACGGCTGGAACAAAGCTAAGATCGCGATCGAGGACTACATTCACGAGGAGAAAGAAGCGCGTCAGAAAAAGCTCGCCGCGTCGAGCGCTGCGGACAAATTCCTCGGGGCCGCGGAATAACGTGGCCAAATATTTTTGAAGTCGGGATAACGGAGCAAGCGTCCTTATGGTCGATATCACGGACAGAATGATGAAATATCGGGACGTCGCCTATTACTCCGGTTGTGCGCTGGAAGGCTCCGCCAATGGGTATGATGTCTCAACGAGGGAGGTCGCTAAATCTCTCGGTCTTCGGCTCCGGGATGTGACCAACTGGAACTGCTGCGGCGCCATGGAGGTCAAAAATATCGAGCCGCGTCTACAGACATACCTTTCGTCCCGGGTTCTCTCGAACGCCGCCAATCTTGACCATGCGAAGGTCGTGATGGCACCGTGTAATGGCTGCTATCACAATCTGAAGAAAGCAGAATACGATCTTGCGCACGACGATAAGTCGAGGGAAACGGTTGCGCAGCTTTCCGATAAAGCCGGTCACAAAACCTATGAAGCAGGTCAAGTAGAGACCATTCATGCCCTCGACTGGATCAAGAATGCAATCGGTGAAGAGGGGTTGAAGGAGCGCACGAAGGGCAAGCTGGCTGGCTTGAAAGTGGCCAACTACTACGGCTGCATGTACGTGCGGCCTCGCCATATCTTTCCTGAGAAGGACAAGGGTCCGGGTAGCGAGAGCACATCCCGTCCGCACTTCATGGATGACCTTCTTGCTGCTGCTGGTGCCGAGAACGTCGAGTTCCCGCTCAAGACTGCCTGCTGCGGCGGCGCACATACCCTTTCGGACTCAGACACGTCTACCAAATTGGTTCTGAACATCCTTATGGCCGCGGAGGCATCGGGAGCCGATGTCATCGCCACGGAATGTCCGACGTGCCATTCGGGGCTCGAGATGCACCAAGTCCGCGCAGAGAAGCGGTTCGGCCGCAAAACACGCGTGAAGAT
>JAFECH010000272.1 GCA_018242255.1 Pseudomonadota bacterium
TGTCATCCCCGCATTCAATGAGCAAGTTTGCAAGACGAACTTTTGGCGCGCCCCGTCATTCCCGATTTATCAGCATTAGCAAACCGAGGACGATTGCAACAAGATATAGTGCCGGAATATCGCCGACCAAATTTTCATGCTCAGCGGCATCGGTGAGCGCTTGATAGGTCATAATGCCAGCATGGACCAAGCTCGACCAGATCGTAAACCAAATGAGACTTGCATTCGCATGAGGATTTTTTGCCGCCATGATCAAAAACACGCCTAAGGTGGCGTAGACTCCAATAATCATCGCAGGGTAATGCGAATGCATGTCGCTACCCCATGACCATCCGGACGGCCATATAACCAGCATCATCGGGCCGACGCCGACTACAAAGAAGAGACCAATCGCGAATAGCGCGAAGCGCAAAAGTGAGGCGCGAGTTGCTTGAGACATGAACGGACCCCCATTGAAATTTTTTATCATCCGAATATAGGCGAGTGTCTGAGGTCCTATAAATTGATTTAATCTATGCCTGCCATTTCTTTTGAGAATATTTAACGCATACCTTTCTCTCGGCACACAAAGCCGCAAAGCAAACTCCCTGCTTTGCGGACGCATTATAGCCACAGCCGATGGGAGCGGCTGTGGCTGACCGACAAATCTGGTACGTCTCGAGCTTGGGCAATTAGGGCATCAACTGCCACGATCTCGACGCATAAATAATTCCGTCCCGTTTTCTACCACAGCGCCCGAATCTGCATAGGCAAAGCCAGACATGATGAGCCTATGACAAACATGATCCGAGTGCGCGAAGGAAAGTGACCAGAAACATCAGACCTTGCGACCCAACAATCGATGATGCGCCGAGCAGATCGCTTTGAGTGGCGCGTCGTTTGGTAGAGCAGACGTCTCTGCAAGAGCATCGCTTAGTTCGGCAAAGCGAGAACGATGATGCTAGGATCCCCCAGATTTCCGAATGTCATCCGTGAAACATTGCCCGACGTGAATGCGATATATTGCTTGTTATTGATCGCATAGGTAATTACTCCCCCGGCAATCATCCCCGCAGTCGGCAAGCGATAGAGCGGTTTCCCGTCGGCGCTGTCGAGCGCGAATAGCGTTCCGCCCGTATCACCGAATATGACGATCCCGCCCGCAGTTGGCGTAATGCCGCTCACGACTGGCTTATCGGTGTGGAATTTCCATTTGATGGTCCCGACACTAGCGTCAACCGATGTGACCCAGCCGGTCGCCTTTTCTTCCGGATCCATTTGATAGTCGCCACCGAAGAAAAATTCTCCTGCTATATATTTTGCTTTTCCCTTCTTGATGGTAGTGCACCAGTCGACCGAGCCAGCCAACAGCGCGTTACGTGTAAGATCGTAAGCAAGTCCATTCCACTCAATGCCGCCATAGGCGCCAGGACAGACCCGAACACCCTGCTCGGTGGGAGTTGCGTTGCGGCCTTCGATTGTAGTGATTGCCGTTTGGAAAATCTGCTTTCTCGTCATTCGGTCTAGAGCAACCACCCAACCATCCTTACCCCCGAAGGCTAGGACATCTTTGAGTTCAGGAGACCTAAATAGCGTTGGGGCAGCTCCCAAGTCATGATCCAGGGCATCGTTGGCCTTACGCTGATGATACCAGCGGAGCCCCCCGGTGCGCGCGTC
>JAFECH010000273.1 GCA_018242255.1 Pseudomonadota bacterium
GAGCTCCAGTGTTTCTCGCTTAGCAACGTGGTCCTCAATCATACCTGAAGCCTCGCCGAAATGTGGCAACCAAAAAATTCTAGCCCACCAAAAGCAGCACTGAACGCTTACCCGTCAGATTTGTACGCGGACGTCAGCAGACTTTCAATCGAGCCATAGGTTGAGGTAATTGGCACAGCGACACGTTGGGCTTCACCGGCGTGGTTCTGTGACATGATATAGTAGACGCTAGGCTCCTTTGATGAAAAGGAAATCTCGCAGGCTCCCATATCGAGCTCGTAAATAAGCCGCATGATGAGCTCAAGTGTTTCTCGTTTGGCGACGTGTTCTTCGATCATGTGGGGAGTCTCGCGGAATAGAGACGGCCGAAAAGAGACGGCGGCCTTGCAAATAAGTCTCCTTGGTATCGCCTCGCGAGGTATTGACCATGCCGATTGAGTCGAGGTGTTGCCAACGAGAAGATAGCCTGCAAAGGCGACGCGTCGGTAATTTCTCGGGGTATCGTGATGCGGGAAATCACTGGCCGCGAGAATGGAGAATTCGGCGGCCCGAATGATCGGCGAAACTGCGGGAACAAAAAGGAGCTCCGAACGGAGGTTCGGAGCCCTCAAGTTGACGGGACCCATGGAAGCTCGTGGATAAGCATAGAAAGCGAGTGTGATTTCGATGTTATTCGACATCAGCACCGCAAACCATCCGTATCGCGGCACGCCGGCGCGCGCCAGAGCGGAGAGCCCGTATATGAGCTAGGTAATATTTCGGAGTGATCTCACTCACCCCGCGTCGCGGCAAGGGACCATTTTCGCGAGTTCATAGACAAATGGCATTTCCAAATTCGCTTCTGGAATCACCGAATGCAATCTGTCCGGCTATCGTGTTGCAGTACGGAATGAGTCTCATTTGCGCTCGATAAGCACGCGATAGAGGGGAGCCTAATTCCCGCGTTTCTACCTACGACTCTCAGGTAGAAGACGGCCCTTGACCATAATGGGTCATGCCACCCAACAATCATGCATGCTCGTATTCGAGAGCAACGTCGAAATCGTCATCGGAGCCCTGGCGTGATCGTCTGTTCATGCACCGTTATTTCCGACCGGGATATAGAGCTGGCGGTCGTCGAAATCCTCTCGGAGAGGAGCATGCTTCCGACCCCCGGCGTCGTCTTTCGTCACCTTCGAAAGAAGATGAATTGCTGCTCGTGTGTGCCTGTGGCTGTATCCGCAATCTGCGCTGCGATGGATCGACTTAAGCAGGATATCCGTGTTTGCCCATTTGCGCTCGCGAGCGCCCGGAGAAAGCTGGTTGGCATTGAGGCACAGTGGAAAGGTCGATGGTCGGAGCCGTATGCGCGCCCGTCGAAGTGCCGGGCTGCGGCAAACGGAAAGCAAACGACTGCAAGATCCTGGACTTCCGAGGCGCCACCGATGATCGGCTTTAACGGCGGTTAGCATGCCGATCACCTAAGAGGGGTATCACCAAGTATTGGCGGATTGGCTTTGGCAGCAGCGCAAGGAGCACAAGTTCAAAGACTGTTCGTCACTTCTTTCACGTCAGCACCAGGAATGGCCCGTGTTTGGCGCAAAACCATGCGCCCGTCCGCGGTCAAGACGCCTTGCCAGCTCGAATTCCGTGAAAAGAAGGGCAACCAAT
>JAFECH010000274.1 GCA_018242255.1 Pseudomonadota bacterium
CGACGCCGAGCATCTCGGTGACGAAAGGTGAGCGATTTGTCGAAGACGAATCCGGCGCCTCCTTGCGAATAAGTCGATATCCATCCTCAGCGCGGCAAGCGCTAATAACGCGCCTTGAAAACCTGAAAGCCAAGGCGCCGCCGCGGATTACGAAACTGAATGTCCCCTCACCCGCGCCTATTTCAGTCAATCCGTCGGACGCTCTAACACGCGACGACCGATGAGGCACTTTTCTACGCAAGAGGCACGCAAGACACTTGCGGGGTCGGGACGCGTCTTATGAGCGTCGATTCAAACACCAACAAAGCCCAGATAAAAGACGTCGCTAATTGCACGCACACGAAGCGCACGCCGACTGAGCAAGGGCCAACTGGATTCAACCAACCGCCGCTCGGTTTCAAAATCCTGAGTCACGGAAACAATTCCTAATGCGGGCGAATTGTTGGCCATTTATTCGGCGTTGAAGCAATAGAAAAAATCGAATTAAAAAACCGAAAAAGCGCGCATTTCTAATGCGTTCGGCCGCCTTCAAGTTACGATATCAAACATCCAATAATGGATTATCAGAAAGGATAGAGCCGATGGATGAACAACGCGAAATAGAATTGGCCGCAACCATTGCCGGCAGCGGCTTGTGCTCGGTCGCAAAAAGCCTGAGAGATCTGCAAGACCGTCATCCTGGACGTTTTGCGCCGGTCGCCGAACTATTACAGCTGGACCGACTTGACGCGCCCTTTCTCGCCAGATTCGACCGCGTGTTTAACGATCTCAACGTCAGCGACGACCGCATGATGGGTCTCGGCTGGCCGAAGTTGATTATGCTGTGCGACCACATCACGTCCGACAACCGCAAACAACTTTTGGAAACGGCGTTTCGGGTCTCTGCAAAGGAACTGGATCAGGTCCTGAAAAAGCAGCGCCCCGACACGATGCCGATGATCCTCTATTTGACCGACGCCCAATACGAAATTCTTGAACGAGCGATTTTAGACCACGGCGGCGCGCGCACCAGGCGTTTGGGAGAACGGCTCGGAGGCAAGGAGGAGGCACTTACCCGGGCACTCTCGGGCAAAGCCGGCTGACGTTCTTCGTCTCACGACGTATCTGCTCCGCGAATAGCTGCGGAAGATCCACACTTCCAACAATTCCCTTTTCTATCGCGTACCGAGGCACCATGACCTTTTCTGAATCGCAGAACAAATTGCTCAAAGCCAAACTGAGACGGCGACACGTCAAGACCCGCGAAATTGACGGCGAAACCCTGTCATACATCGAAGGATGGCACGTCATCGCCGAAGCCAACCGCATCTTCGGCTTCGAAAAGTGGGACCGGCAGACGCTAGCACCGCACTGCCATTGGGCCAATCAACAGGCGGGCCAGACGACGTGCTTCTACTCGACGAAGGTTCGCATCTCCGTCCGGACCGGCGATACCGTCACGGTTCGCGAGGGCCTTGGAACGGGGCTCGGCCGATCGCAGCATCCTGAGGTCGCCCACGAACTGGCGATCAAGGCCTCAGAGACGGACGCAACCAAGCGCGCGCTCGCGACCTTCGGCAACGCTTTTGGATTAGCGCTCTACGATCCGCAGCAGAGCATGGTCACCAGAATTCGCCGGCGGAAAGTTGAGACGAAGAGCA
>JAFECH010000275.1 GCA_018242255.1 Pseudomonadota bacterium
GAAGGCGTTTCTTATCGCCAATACGATCTCCATACGGCGGGTTGATTATCACCAGTCCGGCCGGACCTTCGGGAGCGACGAGATCTCCGATGGCGCTTTGACGAAATTCCGTGAAGTCGGAAACGCCCGCACGCGCGGCGTTGGCGCGGCTCATGTTGATGGCACCTGCATCCCGATCGCTGCCGTAAAAACAAACGCCGGGCACAACCGGATGGCTCACCTCCTGCAAGTGCCGCCACACCTCGGGATCGAAAGTCGCTAGATCCTCGAACGCGAAATGTCGCGATCGGCCCGGCATGAATCGGGCAGCTATTTCCGCCGCCTCGATGACGAACGTCCCTGATCCGCACATCGGATCGACGACGGGTTCGTTTCCATCGAACCCGCAAACCCTCAAAAATAGTGCGGCAAGCGTCTCGCGCATTGGCGCTTTGTTGACGGCCTGCTTGTGCCCCCGCTTGTGCAAAAGATCGCCCGAGGTATCGAGACCGATCGTACAGAGATCGTTTTCGATCCGTGCCCGCACGCACATGTCGGCGTTCGGGTCGGGCGTCGCACCGAGTTCCTCCCGAATGGCTCGCTCGATGCGCTCCTCCGCGGCGCCGGAATGATAGATCTTTGAGCTTTTGCACGAGGCTTCGACGCGAAAAGCCCGGTCGGCTCGCAAGACATTGCCCCATGGCACGCGACGCGCGCGCTTGTCGAGTTCGGAAAGATGCGAAGCTCGGAAAGTGGCGATGCGCGCGATCACCCGCGTTGCGCCCCTGAGCACAAGGTTCGCCCGCCACACCTCGGGCCAGTCCCCCCGTATCGTGACGCTGCCCGTTCCGATCACGGGCTTCTTGAAGCCGTTCGCCCGAGCCTCATCGCGAAGCGCCGGTTCAAGACCCGGAGGCACGACAAGAAAAATTTCGAATTCGTTGTTCGGATTGGTCATTCGGCGTGCATAGCGGGAAGCGGTGCGCACATCGACAGGTTTTTAAGGTCCAAGCTATTTCCCCCTGGGAGCAACGAATCCCGGCGAGGGCAAAGCCTGGTAGATTTTGATCCAGCTTCGCGGATTTGCCTGTAAGATGCCGAAACGTTCCGCCAAGGAGACGATTGATATGGGCGACGCTTCTGAACAGACGTGCCATCTCGTTCGCGCTGACGATACCTACGATGGCAAACAAGGCCTCACATATTTCTGCGGAATTGCCGCCGAGACTGTCGGATCAAAAGGCATCTGCATGCACCTTCTGACAATTCCTCCGGGCGGCAGGGCAAAGGCCCATATGCACGAAAACCACGAGACTGCCATTTACGTATTGGACGGCGAAGCCGTCGCTCTTTACGGCGATAAGCTTCAGCATCATGCCATTACCAAAGCCGGCGACCTGTTTTACATTCCCGCCGGCGTTCCACATCTGCCAGTCAACCTGAGTGACAAGCCGATCTCGGCAATTATCGCTCGGACCGATCCGAACGAGCAGGAGAGCGTCGTCCTTCTCCCCGACCTCGAAGCTTATGCCGAAAAGGCAATCGCTCGACTCACGGGAGCGCTTCAGCCGGCCGCGCAATAACGCTGTCTTTTACGCGGCTAGGCTTCGGGCTTCAGCGGCCCTGGCGGGTGGCTCGGCTCCTT
>JAFECH010000276.1 GCA_018242255.1 Pseudomonadota bacterium
GGAAGTTCGGGCGGCAAGGGAGACTGGGTCCCGACCTCCAGTGAAAAACCCGGAGGGGCGGGCGGCGCGGCAGGCAAGGCCATCCAATTGAACGGCAACACCGCGACCTTTGCCGGCGGCAACAACTCCACCCAGGTAAAGGGGCCGGTAAGTTAGGGGACCTCCGAACAACGCGTGAATGATGGCACATAGACGGAGAATCGGCGTAGAAGGATGCACCAAGTCTCATATCCGCGACCTTGGCCGGCGTTATGCCGGCCTTTTCTTTTGAAGGCTCACCTTTGACCCGGAATTCGCGTCAGGATGTGGGGAGGGTCTCGATGAACGAGCTGATCGTGGGAAAGTTGCTGATCTGCGGCCGACTTCCCGAGCAAAGGGTTGCGCCTGACAATACGGCCGCTTTGATCTTCAAACTGCTTGATCCAAACGCCGGGCTTGAACGGCGACGACCGTCGCTTGGGTTGGCCCATCCTCAAAAATCAGGACGATTTTTTTCGGCGCCTCATTCTTGAAGGCGGCCATCGATCGGTCGGCTTTTACTGAGAAGATGTGGGCGTTTCGAAGAGGGGGAACTTGGATGAAACGAACGCCAACCCTTGCCATCGTCAACGACGAGCGGAACATCGTCACGTCGCTGCGCATGGCGTTCGAGGCGGAAGGGTTCCGCGTTCGGGGTTATGCCGATACGGCGTCCGCCTTGCAGCTCATCAATGATCCGGCCGATTTGGCTCTGCTCGACAAGACCAATCCGCCGCTCGGAGGTATCGAGCTGTTTAAGCGGATACGGGCGCGGCACCGGATGCCCGTGATCTTCCTCTCCGCGTGGGCCGAGGAATTGGAAGAGGAATTCAAAGGAACCGCACTGCAGGCGGAGGGCTATCTCGCGACGCCTTTTTCGCAGCGCTCCGTTATCTCATGTGTTCGGGACATCCTGCGGCGGCATCCTCCAAGGCCTGCAATTGCATTGGTCTCGCCCAAAATTTAGCGCCTACTCCGGGCCGCCGCATTCGATAGCGGCCGGTCGGTCGAATTTGATCTGTGCGGTGTCACCATCAAGCCGGTCTGCGGAATTGAAAGCGACGTGCCGAGTCCGGCCAGCCGCCTCGGTGCGTGTTGCCGCTGTTTGCGGTGCGCGGCGCGCTCGTGTTTGGCGTCATTGACCGCACGGATCAGATCATCACGGTCGGCCAAGCCGAAGCCCATGAGCGCGCGCACGATATCGATGCCATCGACGCTCAAGATTGAGGGCGCGCTTGCGTGCGATCGGTGCCTGAGCAGGCGCGGATGTCCCTTCGCCGTGATGTTCAATCCGAGGCTTGAAAACGTCGCGTAGCTGTCGGCGTTGCCGACGACCAGTCCCTTGCCCTTGCGCTCAAGCGCCAATCCGTGGTCGGCGATGGCCATCACCAGATCGTCCCACGTCGACGACGGCGTGAGGTTTTCTGAAAGGGTCCGGCCAAACCCGCGCGCGCTGGCCTTGCTCCACTGCAGCCGGTTTGTCGGTGCGCCGTGCTTGGCGGCATAGGTGGCGCGGCTGTTCGGCTTCTTTGGTGTTGCGTCTGTGATGTCAGGATTGAACACATGGGCGGGCGTGTACGCGCAGCCGTACTC
>JAFECH010000277.1 GCA_018242255.1 Pseudomonadota bacterium
TATAGGCTTACTTGGTGCGATGAGGTGCAGATCCCGAACAGTCTGGCGCGGTCGATCGGGACCTGGACCGGCATCGCCGGCCCTCCGGGCCTAAGCTTTAAAGAAAGAAATTCGAACAAGGTCAAAGTTGTTATTGATTTTAAGGGTGCCTGTTTCGACGGCCTCGATCGGGCGAGCGGCGTGGAATTGATCGTCGATGTCTCGCACGGTGTCGCGACGGATACGGCAAACTATCCGGTCGTAGGCGAACCTCATCGTTGGCGCGCCATGTTTGACATCGAAGCGACCGGTGCCGATCCTGTCGACCTACGCGCTTATCTTCGTTTTGACGGCAAGGCTTTAACAGAAACGTGGATGTATCAGCTCAATCCAATAACGGCATAAATTTTGGAGGCTTGCGCACAAGGCCACCATCGGCAAGCACACTGACCGTTCGCTAAAAGCGCCCTCGCAACTTGTTTCTCCAATGTCAGGCCGCAGCGTGTTCGTAAATATCTTCCTCCTGCGCGTTATGCATTCTGACGAGCGATTCGACTGATTCAATAATTCGTTGCGCATCGCGAACAAAGTACCGATCGACACTCTCGACGTTCATACCTTCGGTCAGCCGCGATAGAAGTCGCGCCAGATGCAAAATTTCCCGATGTGCCCGGCTCATGGCTGCGAGGCCAGAACCACTCCCGAGCGAGCGATTTAGTTGAGGATATACGACCATCTCATCTTCGCGCTCGTGCTCAACAATCCGTTTCGAGACAATCTGATATGCCTCGCCAATCAGCAATACAGCGACGTCGCTTGGCGCATCGTCGAGCTTGTCGGCTATTTCCCGGAGCCTGTTCAGCGATACATTAAGGGCTTCGTGATCTTGTTCCAGCGAACGTATTGATGACGGCGCGAGGGCGCTTTTGGCTAAAGAGCGGCCTGGAGAAAGTGCGCGCAGCGCGTTCAAGATCACCGCCACATCGATCAATTCCTGCGAAACAGCGCCCGCGACCGGCGATAGCATGCCTAGAGCAGCGGCAAGCATCGCGACGCCGGAGAGCGCAAGCCCGATAACAATACTCTGCAATGCTATCCGATAGGATCTTCGCGCGATGGCGACGGCATCTGCGACTCTATCGAGGCGGTCCACGAGAATGACGACATCTGCAGCTTCCGATGAAGCACTTGCCCCTCTTGCACCCATCGCCACGCCGACGTCAGCCGCCGCCAAAGCCGGCGCATCATTTATGCCATCGCCGACCATGATGGTTGGATGCAAGCGGCGCTCGACCGCTACGGCCTCGACCTTATCGGAAGGCACCCGGTCGGCGAGTATGGCATCGATGTCCAATGCCGCTCCGATTGTTTCGGCTGCATCCGCTCGATCTCCCGTCACCATCACAATGCGCTTTACGCCTGTGTCCCTAAGCGCCTGAATGGCTCTTGGCGATTCGCGGCGAAGCTCGTCTGAGAGAAGCAACGCGCCAATCGGTTGCTCGTCGACAGAAACAAAAACGCTTAATGCTGAGCGCCACGACGCTCTTCGGAGAGCTCGCACGGCCCAAGAAGGCAGTCTGCGTTGCGCGAAAATAAATCGATCAGAGCCCGCCTTGACCAACTTTCCCGC
>JAFECH010000278.1 GCA_018242255.1 Pseudomonadota bacterium
AGCCAAGCCGAAGCCGCACTAACCCAAGCAAAAGCGAACCTTGATCTCGCTCATGCTACGACGCAACGCACCAGCGCGCTTGTGAAGCCTGGTTGGACGACGGCACAGAAATTCGATCAAGACCGTCTGACCGAAGCGGCCCGCGCCGCGGATGTTCGCGCGGCAGAAGCATCTCTCGCAGCGATTGCCCAGCGACGTTCTTATCTAACCGTCCTGGCACCGTTCACTGGTGTCGTCACGGCGCGCAATGTTGACGTCGGCGATCTCGTCAGCGCCGACACAACCGGCGCGCGCCCGATGTTCAGTGTCGCACGAACCGATAAGGTCCGTGTGCGGGTTTATGTGCCGCAGGATCTTGCCGAGGGGCTGAAGGACGGCGTTTCTGCTTCTATCACAGTGCCGGAAATACCGGGCCGCAGTTTCAAGGCCCTGGTCGCGCGGACCTCGCGGGCGCTCGACGCGTCTTCCCGCACCTTGCTCGTCGAAGTCGATATCGACAATGCGGACAATGCCCTCACAGTCGGGACCTATGTTCGCGTTCATTTTAGCTTAATGTCGCCGACGCCGCATGTCCGGCTAAACGCAAACGCCCTGATCTACGATGCCAATGGTCTGCGAGTCGCTGTGGTGGAGGACGGACATATCCGTCTCACACCCGTAAATATTGCACGTGACTTTGGCGCAGAGGTTGAGATTAATGCGGGTCTAAATGGCGGCGAAGCTGTCGTCCTTAATCCGCCTGTCGCTCTAAAGAACGGCGGAGCCGTTCGCCTCGCTACAGATTGAATGCCGTCGTCAGCCGCTTGCCTCCCCCCCACCCCGCAAAATAGACATCGGGTTTGACTGTCCACCTCATATTGCCTGACGTGACGGTTCCGTCTGCCTTTATCTGCCGTACGAGCAGCCCCGGCGGCAGCGTCTCCCAATAGATTTTGCCCTTGAACTCGGGATGCTGCTTCTCGAGCTCATGAACAAGCTGTACCATCACAAAGAAATAATTACCGCCGATGTAGAACACCAGTTCCTGATCGGAAAGACTGCCGTGAAAATCGCCAGGTTGCCGACATCCGGCACGGCGAGTTCGAAGCCTCGATTGACAGCATCGTTATTGAAGCCGTGCTGCCAGGGGGGACAGATATCAGCACGCCTCCGTTCTACACCTTGTGTATTCATCGGTCCGAAGATCGCTCCGCCGATCATCGATTTGAAAAATGGATTTAGCGCGCATAGTGGAACCCCGCTTGTTGCAGTTCGGGAAGCGTGGCAACGGCTCCAGGGATCAGCACGACGTCGGGGATCAGATGGTTGGTGAGTTCGGCAGCGAGCGTGTCAACTTCGAGCCTGTCGGGATTAACGCCGATTTCGCATAGCTTGGTGGCTTGTTCCCAGATGGCGTTGTGGCACGACATGAAAACCACGCCGCGCCGCTGCAGTGCCGGGATAGAGTTGTTCTGTGGTGAGAACACGCCGGTGGGACTTTCGTAATCGCTGGCGTTCGCCGAGGCTATGGCCTTCTCAAGGATCAGCGTATTCCTATCGAAGCCTTTGCCAACGAGCTTTGCAAGCTGATATTTATCCCACATCTCTTGATCATAGAGCGCATAA
>JAFECH010000279.1 GCA_018242255.1 Pseudomonadota bacterium
ACAAAATTATATGTCACTTCAATTCTAGGTTAGAACGAAAACCAAATTTTCTTTGAATGAAAGCATTACCGCATAACAGACGATGCCACTCTGTCAGGTCGCACGCGGTGGTGGCGCGATTGAATCTAAGTACGCATTTGCTTACGAAATTCACCGGGGGTTATTTTAAATACCCTCCGAAATACGCGCGTCATATGACTTTGATCGCTAAACCCGCATTGGGCAGCCGCCACCTTTAGCGAAATAGGTTCGTCTGTGATAAGCTGTTTTACACGATCAAGGCGTTGCGCCATAACGTAAGCATAGGGCGCACAACCAAACTTCTTTTGAAATTGTTTGACAAAATGAAATACGCTCAAATTTACTACTTGAGCCATATCAGCAAGGGAAATAGAGTTATCCAAATTCTCATGGATGAATTCACGAACACGTTTGGCCTGCGCGCATGTTAATCCACCAGGAGCTTGTGGACGCTCGCGAAATTCGGAGGAATATTTTCGCAGCAGATGAATGCCAATTTGATTTGTCAGAGATTCAACGTAGATTGCCCCTCCTAACGCTCCGGAACACTGTTCATCGATTAAGGACTTGATTAGATAAAGGAGAACTTTATCGTCCGTTCTTACCAAATCCTGGAGCTCGACGTACGTGATATCTTTTTCGAGAACCTCGCTTGCTATGTCGGAGATCTTTGAAGTCGATATATAAAGGTGCTGGACCGTAACTGGATCAGCCCAGTTCCAATCTGACTCCCTTGCATGCGTCAATAGAGAAGCAAAGCCTGGACCGACATGCTCGCTTTGCCAACGTCCGGCGCATCGACGATTTAGAACTGTGGAACCTTCGCAAAAATACACAATCAAGTAGTCGCGCATCGCGGGAATATAAACATCCAACGGATTGAACTGATAAGCGCGTAATCGCACTTCGGTCCAATTTTCCGTCGCGCTGTCCGACAGTAAGGTGCCAGGAACCCATGTTGGCAAATCTTCAGGTGTTATGAGAGACATCAGCATCCTCTCGAGTATTTAGTCGTCTGATTCTTCCTGATCTGTTGCGGTACAGAAGACAAAGAACAAAAAATACATTCTCTACATTCGCACAGCAGCCGTCTACGTGTGACGCGTATAATGATCTTGCGTTTTATCGCGGCGACGCAACATTCCACCTCGAGCCGATCACTTGATCGTCAAGTGCGCATCGCAGCGTTTTGTCCGAGGCTGGGAAAATCTACGCTGCGATGCACTGCTCTTTATGCGTCTGCGATCGGAACAGCTTGCGCTGTTGTTGACGCGCCCTCTCGTGCGAGTTTACGCAGCTCAAACTTTTGTATTTTACCGGTTGATGTGCGAGGCAGCTCGGTAAAGATAATTGCCCTCGGGCACTTGAAATGGGCAAGCCTCTCTCGACACCATTCTATAATCTCTTTTTCGGTCAAGCTATGACCCTGCCGTGGCTCTACGAAAGCGCAAGGCGTTTCACCCCATTTTTCGTCTGGTTTGGCGACCACCGCGCAGGCAGCAACTGCAGGATGCTTATAGATAATGTCTTCGACTTCGACGGAAGAAATATTCTCCCCGCCCGAAATAATGATATCTTTGGA
>JAFECH010000027.1 GCA_018242255.1 Pseudomonadota bacterium
ACCCCCGGCGCGTTAATGGCGGCACGTTCCTAGGCTTGAACGGAATTGCGGTGAAGAGCCACGGCGGCACCGATGCCTTTGGATTTGCGAGCGCTGTAGATCTTGCGTACGAGATGGCCGATTCCGGCCTGATCGCGCGCCTTACGGCCGACATTGACGGTTTTCACCATAGGCTTTCGGCGGCGGCTGTTGGCGGCGCGGCACCTGCGCCCCGCGACACGACCGGAAGTTTGCTTGGAAAGGCATAGATTTGGCAATACTTCGTTCTGTCATTCGCGGCGTCGGCGCGCACCTCCCCAAACGCGTTGTCACGAATGACGATCTCGCAAAAATCGTCGATACCAACGATGCGTGGATCCGCGAGCGCTCCGGAATTGTTGAGCGTCACATCGCCGATGAAAAAGAGCTGACGTCGGAACTTGGCGCTGCTGCTGCGAAGCAGGCATTGATCCGTGCCGGGATCGACCCCATCGACATCGACCTCATCGTATGCGCGACGTCGACGCCTGACCGCACGTTTCCGGCAACCGCAGTAAAGATCCAGGCGATGCTCGGCGTCACCAAGGGCGCCGCATTCGACGTCCAGGCCGTTTGCTCTGGATTTGTCTATGCAATGGCGATCGCCGATAATTTTCTGAAAGCCGGGCAGTCCAAGCGGGCCCTCGTGATTGGCGCCGAAACGTTCTCGCGCATTCTCGACTGGTCCGATCGCTCGACATGCGTTCTGTTCGGCGATGGCGCTGGAGCCGTTGTGCTCGAAGCCCAGCCGCAGCGCGGCTCGCGCGACGACCGTGGCATCATCTCGACGCTCATTCGCTCCGATGGCCGTTTTGAAGAACTGCTGTACGTTGATGGCGGCCCCGGCTCGACTAAGACCGTCGGCCACCTGCGCATGAACGGCCGGGAAGTTTTCCGTCACGCAGTGCAGAAAATTTCCGGCGTCATCGAAGAAACTCTCGTCGAGACCGGCTATACGCCGGAAGAGATCGATCTCTTCATCCCGCACCAGGCGAACAAACGCATCCTGGATGGCATCGCCAAAAAGCTGAACGTCGCGCCCGAGAAGATTGTCATGACGCTCGACAAGCACGGCAATACGTCTGCCGCGTCGATCCCGCTCGCATTGAACGAAGCGTTCGAGGCCCATCGCGTCAAGGAAGGCAGCCTGATCTTGATGGAAGCCATGGGCGGCGGATTTACCTGGGGTGCCGTCCTGGCGCGCTGGTAGCAGCCGCTTTTGGTGCGCTGCAGCGTAGAAAATCGTTCTTTTTCAGACGCTTGTTGCAGCGTACCCAGTTGACCCCGCGGCGAACCGCCGCTACCATCCCCGGCCGGAATGATGTTTCGAGATCATTTTCAAAGTGATTTTCGGCTGGGAGGATTTGGGATGGTCGGCAAGACATTGACGCGGGCTGATCTTGCGGAAGCCGTCGTAGAAAAAGTCGGTTTGCCGCGCAACGAGAGCCAGGATCTCGTCGAGCGGGTGCTCGAGGAAATTTCCGGCAGCTTGGCCGGCGGTGACGCGGTGAAGCTGTCGTCATTTGGTTCGTTCGGGATTCGCCAGAAAGGCGAGCGTGTCGGCCGCAATCCCAAGACGGGCGAAGAAGTGCCCATCACGCCGCGTCGCGTGCTCGTATTCCGTCCGTCGAATATTATGAAGGACAGGATCAATAAAGGCCACGCGAGTCGCTAACACTGCGGTTGCAAGTGCGCGGAACTAAGCGTTCAATTGCAATGGGTTGTTGGGAACGCGAGGGGGCGAGCCATGAACAAGTCGGCGGAAGCATTTCGCACGATCGGAGAAGTGGCAGACGAGCTCCAGATACCGAAGCACGTGCTGCGCTTCTGGGAAGGACGGTTTCCTCAGATCCGCCCGATGAAGCGCGGCGGCGGCCGCCGTTATTACCGACCTGAGGATATGGAGCTGCTGCGCGGTATTCGCGCTCTGCTTCATGCTGAGGGCTATACAATTCGTGGCGTGCAGAAAATTCTGCGCGAGCATGGCGTCGATCAGGTGAAGGCCGCAGCCCATCGTGTCCCCGCGCCTCAGGCCGCGCCGGCGGCCACCCCGACAGGGCGCAAGCGCGGTCGCAAGCCGATCACGAAGGCCGCTCCTCCGGTGGTGGCGGCCATAGAGGCCGAGAAGAAAACGCCGCTTGATCTAGCCGCCGTTACGAAAAGCCAGATCCAAAGCGCGATCCGCGAGCTTGAAATCGCCAGCGCTATTCTCCGCGGCCAGCCAATCAATCCGGTTGCCACCCCGGACGACGTGAAGAAAACGCGTGCAGGGCGACCCTAAATCTCCAGCCAGCCCCGATATGATAACTGGAGCGCATCAGGCGCCCCCTGGCATCGAGATCTTCTTTGTAGACCTCGTCAGTATGGCTGTCGTCCTGGAATCCGAAGAGGCGCGGACGCCCAGGCTATCGACAGCGGACGTCGAACGCGCACGTGCGATGAAGGACGCTGAGGCGCGACGCCTCTGGCGTGCGTCGCGCATCGCAACGCGTATCGCGCTTGAGCGCCTCGTCGGCCCGGGCCTGCGGCAGACCGCTTTTGAGATCGAATGGAGCGGCCGGCCCGTTGTGCCGGGCGGAGGCGCGCACTTCAGTATCTCTCACACCGGCAGCGTCGCGCTGATCGCGGTTTCGACAGACGTTGCCGTCGGCGTAGATCTGGAACGAAGCGACCGCACGTTGAAGATGTCAGCCGATCGCCGTCGCCGCGTCATCGCTGCTGGGGGACGCTTCGCGGCTCAGGCAACGCTCTCGGCTGACAAGGATGAGGACGTCCTTGTCGCGTGGGTTCGGCTCGAAGCCGCCGCCAAGGCGCTGGGCATCGGCATCGGCCGTTTGCTGACGCAGGAAGGCGTCGTCGGCGGCGTCAAGGAAACGGCTGCTCAGCAGCGCGCGATTGCCGTTCGAGATCTCAAGATCGGTCTGGAGCATGTCGCCGCCGTGGCAGCCGAGCGCCTGCCGGAGAATCTGGCCATCCAGACCATCGCCCGCGCAACGCTCGACGAATTCCTGCACATTTAGAAAGAAGCGCACCTTGCTTACGGTGCGTAGCCGAAGAGCGTCGGGAAGTAGGAGTTGTTCACTGACTTCTTGTTTCGATAGCGATAGCGGCGCTTCGCCGGTCTGTCGGCTGACGCTTCCGCTTTCAGCTTCGAGTTCCCCGATGCGCTGGTCTTTATGACCGGCGGCGTCGTCGCTTCGAACGCTGTTGCCGTCTCGTCCTTGACGGCAAGCAGCATATTCGACTCGGTTGGCCGCCACTGATAGCCGAGACTGAAACCGATCGGCGTCGTCTTGTCTTTCGAGAAAACTTCATTCAGACGCGCCTGATACTTTCCGGCAAAGAGGCCGATCGGTCCGACGTAGCGACCATACGGATGAAGCTGCCAGCCTTTGGCAAAGAACCGGATCGGAATGCCCGAGTCATCTTCCAAGAGTGACACGCTATGGTCCAGCAAGTAGCCGCGGACGGTCGAGAAGTTATCGTCATGCATCAGGTAGGACGCACTCTTGACGAAGCTGTCGCCTTTGCCGAGCGTGTCGCAGAACGTCAGGAAGCCGCTCGACTTCAAGCCGCCATCCGACAAGTCTGTGCTGAAATAGTAGAGCGTCCGTTTGGTGCCGACGCTGGCGTCGCCGAACGTGATCTTAACGCCCCGTCCTGTCGGCTTCGCAATCTTCTCGTCTACGGAGTGCAACGTCCCATCGCTCGCGAGATCGAACAATTCCGCGTCGTAGATCGTTTTGCCTGAGCGGGCGAGGAACGTCATCAGCACCGGCGTAGTGCCGTTGAGCCTCGCGCTGCCGAAATCGACCCGCATCGAGCGCGTGCGGAAAAAGCTGTAGTCCAACAAAGATGAAATCGACGAGCGCAGTTCACGAAGCGCGCCGGCTATTTGACCGCGTGAATACTTTCGCAAGTCCGGAATTTGCCCTGGTGGCTCAAGACCCGCCATCACATAGGTGGTGGCCGAGGGAAAGAATGCGTCTGCGTAGAGGTAGTCTGCACCGCTGAAGAAATAAAACAGCGTCGGCTGCGGATTTTTAAAATCGCGCGATACCAAGATTCTGATCTTGCTTAACTGGCGCTTTTCCAAGCCATCCCAGGCCTGGTTGAAGTTGGCCGCATATTGCTTCCAGAAGCCATCGTTGGTGTAGGGCTTGAGTGGCGAACCATCCGATGGCTGGAGGCCTGCAATGAAACGCGCCGTGTCATCAAGGCTTGCGCGAGGCTCGGCGCCTGCAGAACCTGACAAAATCGAAACGGCGAGCGCCGCAAAGGCGATCGCTGCGGTGACGCGCATTCTAGCCATGTTGGGTCCTATTGAGGTCCTGACCGAGCGTTGGGCGCCGCTGTGCATAGGCATAAACGGCTAAACCCGTCAGCATGATGGCAAGACCGGCCAGTGATTGCAGAGGACGCTCCACGATGAGGTGATACATCATGAAGGCAGTCACACCGAGGAAGATAAACGGCGTGACCGGGTAACCCCAGGTCTTATACGGCCGGGGCAGGTTGGGTTCTCTCCAGCGTAGGATAATGACGCCGATCACGGCCAGGAACGAGCATAGCGTCAGGCTGAACTGGATCGTGTCGAGTACCGCTTCGAAGCTCTGCGTCATCAAAAGCAGGCTGACGATTACGAGTTGCAGCAGAATGGCATAGGTCGGAACGCCATTCTTGCTGGTGAGCGCCAAGGCGCGGAACAGCGCATGATCCTTACCCA
Organism: Pseudomonadota bacterium; assembly: GCA_018242255.1. Taxonomy (GTDB): domain Bacteria; phylum Pseudomonadota; class Alphaproteobacteria; order Rhizobiales; family Hyphomicrobiaceae; genus Hyphomicrobium_B. Next base: position 4,745 of record JAFECH010000027.1, read on the forward strand.
TCGCCATCGTAACGCGCGGCCCGATCCAGACCATGGCGCTGATCGAGGAAATAAGCCCAATACAGATGAGTGCGCCCACGATCATGCCGCCGAGCTGGCCGAAGATGTGCTTGCCTGCGATCATTGCAACGTCGATCTGGCCCGCCATCGCGGAGATCGGCGTCGTGTAGAGAAAGACGGCATTCAGCGCGACGTAGCAGCTGATGACGATCACCGTCGCAGCGATGATCGAGCGCGGCAGGCTGACGGCCGGCTCACGGATTTCGCCCGCGATGTAAGTCGCAGCATTCCAACCGGAATAAGCATACATCACGAACACGAGGCTGACGGCAAAAGGTGCGCTCGCAATGTAGTCGAAGTCGACCGCAGAGGGAGCGAACGAGATCGGCTGCGGCACGCCGTAGGCAAGCCCGGCAACGATCAAAGCGATGATCAGCGCCCCTTTGATAATCGTCGAGATATTTTGGAATTTGCTCGAATGCTTGATGCCGCTCAAATGAATGAGCGTCACCACCCACACGACGGCGAGACCCAGCAGCAGCGGCGACGCACCGGGAATGATGCCCTGGAAATAGACGCCAAAAGCCATTGCCGCCAGAGCGATCGGTGCCGAAAAGCCCAGCGTCGCCGAAATCCAGCCTGCAAGAAAACCAACGGCCGGATGATAGATACGCGACAGAAAATTGTATTCGCCGCCCGAGCGCGGAAATGCCGCCGCCAATTCGGCATAAGCCAGCGCGCCGCAAAGCGCCGCAATGCCGCCGACGATCCAGAGCATCAGCACGGAAAAGACTGATGGAATGGTTGCGACCTGAAATCCGAGACTCGTAAAAACGCCAATGCCGATCATATCGGCGACGGCGAGCGCCGTGGCGGTGACCGTCGAAACCGTACGGACATCGAGTCCGGATGTCACGGAAGACGGAGCGCTAATTGATGCTGCAGTTGTCATGATTTAGGCTTAACCAAGGTCAGCTTGCGGACAGTATTGACTCGGTCACGTTCCAACAACTGCCGCAAAAACATGTTAAATCCGAGTTGCCAAAATACATCTAAGAGCCGCGTGCGGACAGTTTTCGCGCACGATTGCGGCAATAAGCAAATCATGGTTGCGGCACGCATCGTCGTTTGCCTCACGAATTGAACAATTTTGGACTTTAGACCGACACATTCGTTTCTGGGACCAAGTCCAGCGACTATTCTGTCAGAGGGTAAATGCGATTCGAATGACGGCCGTATCGAATGCGGGGGCGCAAAGGCATGGCGCCGGCGGCGATGAATAACGGACGCAGACAATTCCTCGCAACGACGCTCGGCGCGGGCGCCGCCTGGACGCTTGGGCTGGCATCGGCTGACGCCAGCCAGGGCAAGCAGCGCGTCATCGTGCCGTCGAAGACGCTCGTCCAATCGCGTAGCCGCCCGACAAAAGTCGACAAGACCGCACTCGTCCATTTCGATACCGCGCCGTTCCCCTATCACGGCATGATACCGGGCACGAACGTGCCGTTTCTCAACGTCAACGAGAACGGCCGCTTGGGCCATCGCACCAATTCGGGTCGCCTCTATTGGGAGGATCAGACCTATGACGACAACCGCGTGCTGCTTCACATACCGAAGGGTTTCGATATCCGCCGCCCGGCGCTGATGTTGGTCTTCTTTCACGGCCACGGCGCGACACTGCAGCGCGACGTTCTCGCGCGTCAGAAGGTTCCGGCGCAGATCTCGGCGTCGAACGCCAATGTTGTCCTGGTCGCGCCGCAGCTCGCTGTCGATGCGCGAGATTCCAGCGCGGGTAAGTTCTGGCAACCCGGCGCTTTCGGACGGTTTATAGGTGAAGCAGGCCAGCATTTGGCGCGCATGTTCGGCGATCGTCGATCGCTGCGCACGTTCGCCAGCATGCCGATTATCGTCGTCGCTTATAGTGGCGGGTACGTCGCCGCTGCATCCGCTATCGAGAAGGGCGGCTTGAAAAAACGCGTGCGCGGCGTCGTGCTGCTGGACTCCCTATACGGTGATCTCGATAAGTTCGCCCATTGGATCGAGGCAGATCCGTCGGCGTTTTTCGTCAGCGTCTATCTCAGCTCGACGCGCAATCAGAACGCCGAGCTGGAAGACATCTTGGCGGCGCACGATGTTGACGTCAGCGGCCAGATCAACACACGCTTGGCCTCTGGCGGCGTCGCTGTGGTGCCGGGCGGGGGCGGCCGCCACCGTGATCTCGTCACCCACGCCTGGGTCGATTACCCGATCATTGACCTGCTGCAGCGCCTGCCTGAATACCGTCGTTGAAACATCTTTGACGCCTTGGCGGCCGGCTTCCCCGCAGGGGAGTCGCAAGACTGAAGAATATTCCGCCTTCGCGGCCGGCTCCCCGCAGGCGAGTCGCCAAGGCCATTATTGAGACCAGGCGGCCGACCGACGCGCCGGGCTCATGCCGCGTATCCGTCCTTGACGTGCGGGTGCGTTCCAGGTACCCCAACCGGCAGACCGGGACGGCATTACTATGCAATTTTTAGTTGCGTCAGCCGTCAAGATTTTCCAAATCGGAGCGTAGCGCAGCCTGGTTAGCGCACCAGTCTGGGGGACTGGGGGTCGGAGGTTCAAATCCTCTCGCTCCGACCATTCTTTTCAAAATATTGCAAGGTCGGCGCAGCGTCTGCTCCACGGGCAGGGCTCATGCACCCCATGAGACCGCCGCTATCCCACGCGATGAGAAAAATTCCCGGGTCGCGCTGTCGATGGCGGGTCCGAAATGCATTTTCGTGGCAAGAAGCTGGCGCCCGACAAAATTATCGACTTCGGCGCGGCAAAAGGCGTGGACAACCAGTGTCAAGGAGTTATGCGCAAAACATCGTTCCGGCATCATCGAGTCTGTGGTTCAACGATGACTCTGTAGCCGAAATGCCTTGCGATCCTAAAATCGGTCTTGAACTCCGGTATAGAGGCTCGGATTGGCCTCCAACATCACTTACGCTTTTTTTTATATTACGCGGGACTGAAAGGCATATTGCATGACCAGATTGCCCATTTCCTGTTTCATCATTTCAAAAAACGAAGCTGATCGCATTCTTCATACAATTCGTTCTGTCAAATCTTGGGTCGACGAAGTTGTCGTCGTCGATAGCGAAAGCAGCGATAACACTGTGGCCGTAGCTGTGGCTGAAGGATGCCGTGTCATCACGCAACCGTGGCTTGGGTTCGGGCCGCAAAAGCGCTTCGCCGAAGATCAATGCCGAAATGATTGGGTCCTGAACCTCGATGCTGACGAGGTGGTGACGCCTGAGCTTCGTGACGAAATCATCCGTATGTTCGCCGCTGGACGCCCCGCGCAGATTGCTTACGCCATGTCCCTGGACCTTGTTTATCCGGGTGATCGGCGGCCGCGGCGGTGGGCTCGCGACCATTGGTACGTGAGGTTGTACGATCGCAACGTCGTTCGCTTCCGCGATTCGCATGTTCATGACGCCGTGGTGACGCGCGATCATACCGTCGGCAGCCTCCGACATTGCGTCTACCATTACTCCTTTCGCTCTTATGACGACCTGAAGCAAAAGCTTGCTGAGCGCATGCTGCTCTCGGCAAAGCACGCGCAAAATTCGTCGCAGGTGGCGCTATTGGCGCGGCTTCTACTGGAGACACCCAACAATTTTTTCAAGTATTACATCGTCCGGCGCCATTTCACCGGCGGCTTCAAAGGACTGAAATACGCCTGGATTCAGGCTTCATACCGGCAGCTCAAGATCGTTCATATGTGGCGCGCGCGATATGGCCAGACCCGACGGGTCGCAGAAGCGTCGCGCAGCGGCAACATCGCTGCTGAAACACGTGTGGATGCCCAGGGAGGGGCGGTATCTCCACGATCGGATTTCGGTTTATACCCAAAGACGCCGCCTACCGGCGAGATATATGCGGAACGGGCATAGTTCCGTCCGCTTTGTCACGTATATGAATGCCTCCGTTGACTTTGGGATTTGCGCAAATCAACGTGGCTTTCTATTGCGCCCGACAGGCGCAAAAATTTGCCGTGACGTGCAGAAGAGAAGCGGATGCCCACAACCTTCGATTTAATCAAACGTCTGGTGAAGGAAAACGGCCGCGAATACGCGCCGCAATACGCCCTCGCGACCTTGTGCATGATGCTCGTTGCCGCGACGACGTCTGTCAGCGCGTATGTATTGAAGTACGTGGTCGATACGATCTTTGTGCATCAGGATCGTGCTGCTCTGCTCGGCATTACCGTCGGCATCGTCGTGATTTTTGTTGCCAAGGGCGCCGCGGCGTATTTCTCGGAAGTCATTCTCGGTCACATCGGCAACCGCCTCGTCGCTCAGACCCAGAAGCGCATGTTCGACCACATGATGAAGGTCGACATCGCATTCTTCCAGAAGGTCAGTTCCAGCGATCTCGTCACCCGCATGTCGTACAATGCGTCGGCGGTGCGCGATATGCTGAACATGGTATCGCTCAATTTTGGCCGTGACCTTTTCACGATCGTCGGCCTCGTCATCACGATGATTACGCTCGATCCGGTTTTGGCGGGGATTGCCCTCATCGGTGGTCCGATCGCCGCGCTTGCATCACGTAAGATGGTTGAGCGCATCAAGAAGGTGACGCGCCGTGAAGTTGAGTCGATGAGCGGCATTGTCCGAGTGACGCGCGAAGTTAGTCAGGGCGTGCAGGTCGTCAAATCGTTCCAGCTCGAGTCGACGATGCGCGCGCGCATGTTCCACGCAATCGAGTCGGTTCAGCAGCGCGCCAACAAGATGCTGAGCATTCAGGCCGGCGTGAACCCGATGATGGAAACCGTCGGTGGCTGTGCGGTCGCTGCCGTTGTGTTCTATGCCGGTTGGCGCAATCTTTATCATGGTGAAAGCCCGGGGCAGTTTTTTGCCTTCATCACGGCGTTGCTGATGTGTGCCGATCCCGCTCGTCGCGTGTCGCGCGTGCAGCTTCAACTTGCGGCGGCCGCGGTCGGCGTGCGCATGATGTTTGAAATGATCGACACGCCTGCAGTCGAGGATGAGCCGCCGGGACGGCCGGAACTCGTCGTCGCAAAGGGCGGTGTCGAAGTCAAAGACGTATCGTTCCGCTATATCGTCAATAAGCCCGTTATTGAAGGTATGAACCTGACCGTTCCAGCGGGGAAGGTAACGGCTCTCGTTGGTCATTCAGGCGGCGGCAAGACGACCATCTTTTCTTTGCTTCAGCGCCTTCGTGTGCCCGATTCCGGCGTGATCGAAATCGATGGTCAGAATATCGCCGATGTCTCGCTGAAGTCGTTGCGCCGGAACATATCGGTCGTCGGCCAGGAAGCGTTTCTGTTCGAAGGATCGATCCTCGAAAATATCCGAGCGGGCAACGAAGGCGCGTCCGAGGAAACCTGCATCGAGGCAGCGAAGGCTGCGAGCGCGCACGAGTTCATTCTCGGCCTTCCGCGCGGCTATGAAACCCAGGTCGGCGAACTCGGCGGGCACGTCTCGGGCGGCCAGCGTCAGCGTATCGCCTTGGCTCGCGCATTCCTGAAAAACGCACCGATCATCTTGCTGGACGAGCCGACATCGGCGCTCGACAGCGAGACGGAAGATTTCATCCAGCGTGAACTGCGCCGCTTGACCGAAGGCAGAACGACTCTCGTCATCGCCCATCGTCTTTCGACGATCCTGCACGCCGACTTGATCCACGTGATCGAAGCGGGCCGCGTCATCGAGAGCGGGACGCATGAGCAATTGATCGCCGCAGGCGGAGCCTACAGCCGGTTGTTCAAGCTGCAGTTCGCAAAGTTTCTCGAAACAAAGCCGCAGCCTCTCGCCGAAGCCATATAAGCGAAGGCGGCAGTCCGGCCGATCGCCAGTTATCGTGACAGGTATCGGCGCGACGTGCATCTCGCGCTGACTGCGGCGAAAACCTTTGGTCTTGGGATCGGAAAAGAACGCGCTTGAAGCGCGGAACGGCCGCGTTAGCGCCTTGTACCGGCGAGCATCTGCAGCCAGCTCAGGACGTCGGCGGGCCCCTGAAACGAGGATTCCTCCTTCGAGAAATTCTCTCCCGCGACCTTCAGGCCGAAGCCGCTCAAATCCTCCGCCGCCTGGAACGCGTCGATATCCGAGATATCGTCGCCAACCATCACGGGCGTCTTGTTCGCAAACTGCGGGAGAGACGCGATCTTGCGAAGCGCGCGCCCCTTAGAAAAGCCGACCGGCAGGATTTCAACGACCTTACGTCCGCCGCAGATTTTGAATTGGTTGGGATACAGCGGCAGCAACGCTTCGAGGAGATCGGTCAACGGCTGCTGCAGGTCTGGCACCAGCCGGTAGTGCAGGGCGATGCCGCTGCCCTTGTCTTCAAAGACGACACCAGGCAGATCCTCCACGATCTTCCTGATCGCAGCCAGCAGCCCGGGATCGAAGCTCGGCGTCAACATTTCGATTTCGCCGTCAGCCGCCAGGCGCATCTGTCCGCCGTGAACACCCGCGCCAATGAACTTCGAGGGACTGAGCAGCCGGTCGGCTTCGGCCAGCGGCCGTCCGGTTATGATCGCGACAGCACCTGCGAGGCGCTGGGACAGCGAACTGATGAGATCAGGCAGAATGGGCGGCACGTGTACCGTTGACGGCGTCAGAGCGACATCGAGCAGCGTGCCGTCGATATCGAGAAAGATCGCGACGGGCTCCTTCGATGAAACGAGTTGCTCAACGTTCGCGCGCCGCGCCGCGGCATGCTCGCGCGGCGAAACTTCCGTATCGCTCTGCTGGGCCCTCATATGCTGCATTCCAGATGTCCTTCCTAGATCGGGAAGCTGAGAAGCGCAGCTTCGCTTTCGCGCGCTAGTTCTCGCTCCAAGACTGGTCGGGATAATAGCCCCGTCTGTGTATCGATATGTTGCACGACGCTCGCTGCATTGATCGAAGCGGCGCTGAGAGCACGCACGGCATCGTTCGTGTCGGCTAGATAACATGCGAACGTGGCCGAGAAGGCGTCGCCCGCGCCAGTTGTTGCCGCTGCGACGACATGCTGCGCCTCTCGGTAATGAAGATCTTGGCCTCGGGCGATGAAGGCGCCGTTCGCGCCGTCGGTCAGCACCACGGAACCAACGCCCAGTTCGATTAATGCGCTTAGAAACTTGGCAAGCGTCATCTCGTAGCCGCCGTTTCGCAAGCCCCGTTTGGCCAGCGGCGGCAACGGATCGTCCTTGCCGACGATCAGCGGAGCTCCACCGTCTCCGAAAGACTGCAACAGCCTTGGCATCAGCGTCTGCGCTTCTGCGCGATTCACGCACAGAATGTCGATATGTTCGAGGCTCCGCCAAAAGTCGTCGAAACGCGCTGTGAGCTGCCGTATTCCAGGATTGACCGCAAGCTCAGCGCCCGCGCTTTTCGCGCGTTCCACGACAAGTGGATAGCAATCGGCCGACTCATTGCTGAGATTGGCAACGTAAACGAGCTTGCGTCCGGCAAACGCTTCGGGCGGAAAATCCTCAGGTCGCAATCGCGTGTTGGCGCCACGGTACGTAAAGACAGCGGCGTTGCGATCGTGAGAAGAGATGATGACCGAAGCCCCTGTTGGCTCGCTCTTGTCGGCTACTAACCAACGAACGTCCACGCCTTCCGCGAGTAAAAGGCCGCGAACGATCTCGGCTTTGTCGTCGTGACCGACTTTCGCAATGATGGATGTGTTGTAGCCAAGCCGCGCCGCCGCGACCGCAGAGTTGAGCGCTCCGCCGCCGCCACTCGACGCAATCTCCTCGACTTCGGTTTTCTGGCCTTCTTCGAGAAGCAGAAACGAGCTATCGGCGTTGCGCATCTTGATCTGTTCGATCTTATCACTTGCGATCGTGACGATCGTGTCGACCATTGCGCCGCCAATGGTGAGGACATTCATCGCTGTTCCGAAGTGGCTCCCATCAGATCGCTTGTCTGTCGGAACCATTGATCCATCTCCGGACGCCACAACCGTGCGCCGCCCGAAATGCCGGTCGAGGGGGGCACCACACTTGCGCACGGTGGAAGATCGAATGTCAGGCGCCTAGAATTTCCACCGCCGATGTAAAGGTGGTCGACGTTCGTTAGGCCTTGCACCGAGTTCAAAACGTATTTGGCGCGCTCATTCCACGCTTCAAGGCCGACTTCCAGATAAGCCGAATGTCCGATGTAGCGATCGTAGTTGATGTCGTCGATTGCGTTGTGCTGCCCGAGCTCCAAACCAAAGAAAGCCGAGCCGTTGACGAACAGCGCACAACCCATGCCCGTGCCGAATGTCAAAACGCATTCGCGTCCGGGTCCCTTGGCGACGCCGAGGCCGTACACGATCGCATCGTTGAGCACGCGCACAGGCGCGTTAAGTCTCTGACTGAGGGTGTGTTCGAGATCGAATTCACTCCAATGCTGCGTGCCAAGGTTGGGGGCCGTTTTAACGTAATGTCGCCCGACCACGCCAGGAAAGCCCACGGACACCCGTCCGAAAGCCGGAAGCGATTTCACGATGTCAGTGATGAGACCGACGATCGTGTCGGGCGTTGACGGCTTGGGCGTCTGCGTCGTGATGAAGTCCGAGATCAACGCGCCATTGTCGTTGACCGTCGCGGCCTTGATCAGAGTGCCTCCAATATCGACGCACAGAATATTCGGGCTTTTGGTGATCGCGTCTGACTTCGGAATGCTGATTTTATCTACGGTAACATTCATTATGTCCCCACATTTGCCGCCAGCCGGCTATCAGTGGTGTTTTTTTTAGCTGCACGATTCAGTCGCTCTAGAGCCTTTCCCATTTCCGGCGGCGATTTCGGTGACCGTGCGATACGACGCTGTCCGGCTTTGAGCAAAGCCTCGAAATAGCTGCTACCCCACGCGTTTGCGTCGCTCTTGCAGACCGCTTTCATCAGCTTCTGATAACGCTGCTGCCGTTCAACAAGCGGCATCTCCAGGGCTATCTTGATGCCCTGGCAGATGTCGTTCAGGTCGTATGGATTAACGAGCACCGCGTCTGAGAGTTGCTCGGCCGCGCCGGCGAACTTGGAGAGGATGAGTACGCCAGGATCCGCAGCATTCTGCGAGGCGATGTATTCTTTCGCAACGAGGTTCATGCCATCCATAAGCGGCGTGACCAACCCGATCCGTGATGCGCGGTAGATGTCGCGCAGCTCGCTGCGCGGGATCGTGCGGTGAATGTAGTTGATCGGCACCCAATCGAGTTCGCCATAACGGCCATTGATCGATCCGGCCAGAGATTCAAGCTCGGCCTTGATGTCGGCGTATGCTTCGACGCTTTCACGTGTCGGCGGCGCGAATTGCGAAAGCACGACTTTCCGACGATACTCGGGAAAATCTTCGAGAAACTTGCCATAGGCTTTGAATTTCTGCGGCAGTCCCTTGGTGTAGTCGAGCCGGTCGATGCCGATAATGCGGTGGATATCGCCAGCCTCGTTCGCCGCGAGTGATTCCTCTTCTCCCGGTCCGTACGAAAAGTCTTTCGGATCGATGCCGACAGGAAAGCAGCTGATATCGAGTTCCGCATCGTCGACGCGGATCCGCCCCGAAGGCAAAAGCCTGCCATGAACGCTCTGCTGCAGAAAATCGATCAGATTGCGAACGTCCGACTGTGTTTGCAACCCGATGAGATCGTAGGCACCCAGCGCACGCGCGATCTCCTTGTTCTCCGGAATGGCAAGCAGCGATTGCGCCGGACCGATCGGGATGTGGAGAAAGAAGCCGATCGGATTTTCAACGCCGAGCTTGCGGAGTTCCCGTGCCATCGGCACCAAATGGTAGTCGTGTATCCAGATCACGTCGTCGGGCTGGAGCAGCGGCGCGAGATGCCGCGCAAACCGCGCATTCACTTCGACATAATGCGCGTAATAGCCAGCTTCGAACTGTGCGAGGTCTAGCCGATTATGAAATACCGGCCAAAGAACCGAATTTGAATACCCGAGATAGTAGTCGTTGTATTCGGATGCGGTGAGCGGTTCGGTGACCGTCGTATGGCCCCCGACAGTAATAGACTTGGGCTCTGACAGGGCGCTTTCTTCAATTTGACCATCCCAGCCGAACCAAAAGCCGCTTTGGCGTTCAAGAGTATTGTAGATCGCGACACCGACACCGCCTGCCTGTTGAGCAGCGTTGAAATCGATGACGCGGTTAGAGACCATGACAAGTCTGGCCAAGAGACCTCCTTCCACGGGCGCGGGGGACAAATCGGATATCGGCCCCCTCCCACAACGCCACTGAATGTAAACCCTCGAAATCGCGACAGGTTCCGTGTGTTGTTTATCCTGCGTTTATTTGTTCTTTTTCTGTTCTTTTGCGGTGCCAAAATGCTCGCTGCGGCCGCAAACTGCGACGTCCAGGTCGGCTCGACAACGCCCTGATCTCTCGCATCGATAGCCAATTCATGCTAACCGAAAGGCCTCTGTCATCTGGGGGGCTGGTGCGCCACTGCTGCGTCACCGGCGTGAAATACAAAATGGAGGCGCGGGCCGTTCGTGCAACGAATGGTTCAACTCGTCGACAATCTGATCGAACGAGTTTTTCCGCGGCTGCGGCGTAAGCCGCAGTATGCATATCCGTTGGGACTGGCAATTTTCGCAGTCGCCGCGCTGGCGCGGCTGGCGTTGTCCGAATGGCTGCAGGATAACACGTCTTTCCTGACGTTCTTTATGGCCGTTTTGCTTGCCTCGCTAATTGCCGGAACCGGACCTGGTTTAATGGTCTTCGTCGGGTCCTTCATTGTGGGATGGTATTTCTATCTGCCGGGTCCCGGTTGGCTGCCGATAACCAGTGCGACGGTTGTCGCGCTTGTGAGCTTCACTGCTCTCTCGCTCTTGATTGTCGCCGTGGTTCACATTTTGAATCGCAAGGTCGAAGGCTTGCTGAACGAGCGCTCACGCAACGAAGCGCTGCTTCAGGACAGCGCTCTCGGTGAAATGCAACTCGAGCAGCTCAACGTCGAACTTCGCCACCGCTTGAAGAACACGTTTGCCGTCATCGCCGGACTTGTCAGCCAATCGGCCCGTTACACCCGCGACATCGATCAGTTTGCCGCAGCTCTTGCTGGTCGGCTTTCGGCCATGGGTAACGCCCTGGATCTCGTCGCGACACGAAACTTTATTGGCGCGCCGCTGAGCGAACTGATCTCTGAAACCATTAAACCACTAGTGCCCCCTGGACCGTCACGCTTCGTCACGCGTGGGCCCGACACGATTGTGACTGGAGACGTCGCCAGTGCTCTGGCGCTGACGCTTCACGAGCTGGGCACCAATGCCATCAAATACGGCGCCTGGTCGAACGATCGCGGCAGGGTCACGGTAACGTGGACACTCACGCGCCTCGATAACGATGATAGCCAATTTGAACTGCTCTGGAGCGAGCGCGGTGGTCCCTCCGTCGGGGAACCCGAACGCAAAGGGCTCGGAACGACATTGATCGATAATGGCTTCCCGTCAGCACAAGTCGAAAGAAAGTTCAACGAAGATGGCGTCCAGTGCCGGCTCGTCGCCGTTTTGAAGCAAGCCACCACTCGGCGCACGCGCGGTCGCGCTTCATCTCTGCACTGAGACGTCTACGCTCGAGTATTAGCTGTTGACGTCGAACGCCCCGCGCCCGTTATTGTTCGCGATGGCCGCAATGATACCCCGTTCGTTTCGGCTCTGTCCGTTGCCGCCCTTGGTGTCGTCGTGATGTGCCGCCGCCGATCCGGTCCATGCGTCTTCCCATTTCCGCGATAGCGTCATGCCGGAATTGATCAGGCCGGCCATGGAATAGGTCTGTGGAAGATTGCCCCAAAGCTCCCCGGTCGATGGATGCAGATCTTCGCTGAGCATGCCGAAGGAATTTCTGTGGCTCAGAATTTCACCGAACAGTTCGCGCGCTTCATCCGTGCGCCCGATTGAGGCGAGCGCGTCGATGTACCAAAACTGACAGGCGAGAAATGCCGACTCCGGCAATCCGAAATCATCTTCGGCCGCATAGCGCAACATCAAGCCGTTGCGCATAAGCTCGCGGCCAATGGCGTTGCACGTCTTGACGAAGCGCGGATCGTCCGGTGGCAGGAAGCCGAGTTCGGGTAGCAGCAGAACGCTCGCGTCAAGCTCCTGGTGATCGAACGCTCCAGTGAACGATTGACGCTTATCGCTCCAGGCGCGCGCGAGAATTTCTTCGCGGATTTTTTCTGCAGCCTCCGCCCAGTAGGCCATCCGGTCGCCCAGGCCGACGATCTTCGCGATCCGCGCCAGTCGATCGCATGCGACCCAGCACATCGTGGCCGAATGCGTATGGATGCGTTGCCGCCCGCGATATTCCCAAATGCCGGCATCGGGCTCAAGATAGAGCAAGCGCGCCTGCTCGCCGAGAGCTTCGAGCTCACGAAACATACTGACGTCACCCATCCTCGGCAGCCGCTGATCGATGAACATCTGCGTCGCGCCCAAGATCACGCTACCGTAAGCGTCATGCTGCAACTGATCGGACGCAAGATTGCCGAGCCGAACGGGACCCATGCCCTGATAGCCCTTGAGATTCGGCGCAATTTGTTCCGCTGACGTGTCATTGTGGACGATGCCGTAGAGCGGTTTCAGCGGGCCTCTGCCGTCCGCGACGATCGTCGTGATGTAGTCGAGGTAATTCTCCATCGACTGGGTCGCGCCGAGCCGGTTCAGCGCCCGAATGACGAAATAAGCATCGCGAAGCCAGCAAAAACGATAGTCCCAGGTCCGCGGTGTGTTTGGCGCTTCCGGAATGGACGTCGTGAGTGCGGCGGTTATCGCGCCGGTTTCTTCGAATGTGCAGATCTTGAGCAGGATCGCGGCGCGAATGATCTCCGGCTGCCATTCGTAGCTTACCGCCAGCCCGCGCACCCAACCCACCCAGAAATCGCGCGTGCGTTCCAGAAATTCGCGCGAGAGCGCGTCCATCGAGCTATCGATCGGCTCGTCGGAACCGATAACGAGCGTCGTTGGATGCGTCAGGGCGAACGGCGTCTCGTGCACGATGTAGGAAATGGGAATGTCTGTCGTCACTCTAACGGCGGTAGAACCGCACAGATAGCGAACATGGTTCGAACCGTGCGATGCGCTGGCAGCAACCTGGCCGTAGCTGTGCGTGGGTCGGACGCGAACGGAAATGCGCGGCAGCCCGCGCAGAGGCTCGATGCGGCGCACGAGTTGCGTCGGATGAAATGAACGGTCGAACCGCGAGAACCGCGGCGCGAAGTCCGTCACTTTGACGGCTGCACCGCTTTCCGAAATGAGGATCGTTTCGAGGATGCAGGTGTTGCGGATGTAGCTTGACGTTGCCGACACCTGACCTTCGAGCACGACATCGCAAAAACCCTTTTCCTCATCGCCCGCAAGCAGACGACAGAAAATCGGATCGCCGTCGAGCCGCGGAAAGCACCACCAGACGATGCGCGCGCCTTTGTCGATCAGCGCCGCGACACGACCGTTGCCGATCGCCGCGACGTCGAGTGAAGAACGATAGGAGCTTGCAGTCATCGAATTCCCCGCGGGATAGGCTTTGAAAACGAAAGTAACGCTCGGACTCTAGCGTGGGTTTCCCGCACCGCACAATGTCGCATGGCCGCACATCGTATCAATGCGGGCGAACGCTCCGCGTGACGGGTGGAATAACCTGTCACGCGACTTGATTGGAGTTGCTGACCGCGTGTTGCTCGTCGGCACGAAAGGCAAGCGACTTGACGAGATCCGTGACATCGCCCGGAGTGTACGGCTTCTTCAGATGCGGACATTCACGTAACCGCGGCGGCAGGAACACGAGGTCGTTGTAGCCCGTCGTAAACGCAAACGGGATCATTCGCCGATCGAGGATCTCGGCAATCGGAGCACTGTTGTCGGCGCCGAGATTGATATCGAGCAGCGCAATATCAAAATCGGATTCCATCGCTGCGCGCAGACCATCTGAAAGCTGCGCGTACGGGCCAACGACCGTATGCCCTTCCGCTTCGAGATCGAGCTTCAACTGCATCGCAATCAAGGTCTCGTCTTCAACTAGAAGAATGCGGCAGCTTCGTGCGGCCGGAATGTTTGCAGCAGGCGGCGCTGTACGCGTTTTCGGCACGATCGCGATGTGGCGCGGTCCGACCAGTTGCGTACGGGATGAAAGTTCGCCTTGGAATTCGAACTGGAATCCTTCCGGATCGAACGTCATCTCAGCTGCGCCTCCGCATTCCGATGCAGCGCTGCGGATCACCGCAAGGCCGAAGCCATTGCGCGCTGGCTTGCTGCAATGAGGCCCACCGCGCTCCTGCCAAGAGAACGCGATCTTGTCGCCTTCGGGTGTCGTGATGCGCGACCAGCCGACATTCACCTTACCGCCAGCCGTCGAGAGCGCACCATGCTTGACGGCGTTCGTGACGAGTTCATGCAGGACGAGTGCCATCGACTGCCCGAACTTTGACGTCAGCCGAATGCGGTCTCCGTCGACGACGATGTCGTTATTGCTGCGAGAGCGGAACGGAGCGAGCGCCCCTTGCACAAGTTCATGCAGGTCGACGCCCGTCCAGCTGCTCTGGCGTAGCAGATCGTGCGCCGAGGACATCGCGTGAATGCGTCCATCGAGCGCCGACGCGAACGACGCGACCGAAACGGCATTTGAACTCGAAAGCCGGGCGATGGCCGCAACGTTTGCGAGGATGTTTTTGACGCGGTGGTCAAGCTCGGCCATCAACAGCTGCTGATGGCTCTCGGCCAATTTGCGTTCCGTAATGTCGAGAACCGTTCCGAGCACGCGCTGCGTATCGCCGATATGGACCGCTCGTCCGCGAGCGAGAATCCAGGAAATGCCCCGCGCGCTCGTAACGCGATATTCGAGTTCCGCAATGCTGTCGGCATAGTTGGCCGTGCGAACATAATTCCTGACCATCTCGCGATCGTCGTCGTGCACGACCGACACAAAGTCTTCGAAGCTTTGCTGTTCCGGAACGTCGCGATGCAGCACGTCGGAAATGTTCGCCGACCAGCGCAGCATTTGCGTCGTAGCATCGTATTCGAACGTCGCGAGTTTGGCGGCCTCGCTCGCAAGCCTGAGGCGTTCAGCGCTCTCTTGCAGTGCCGCATGCGACGCCTCAAGCTGCTCGGCGCGCTGCTTGACGCGTTCTTCCAGTTCGGCGTTGAGCGCGTCGAGCTGCCGGGTCTTGCGGTAAAGCTCGACGAAAATCTGCACCTTCGCCTTCAGGATTTCCGGAACGACCGGAACGGATACGTAATCGACGGCGCCTGTCCGATAGCCTTTCAGAAGGTCGTCCGTCTCAAGCCGCACGGCAGAGATGAAGATCACAGCCGTCTTTTCGTGGCGCGGGTGGTTGCGGATCATCGCGGCAAGCTCGAAGCCGTCGAGATCGGGCATGCACACGTCCATCAGGATGACGGCGATGTCCGTCTTGAGCAGTGCCGTGAGCGCTTCCTCGGCAGTTGTTGCTTTGATCAGTGTCGCGTCGAGGCCGTCGAGAATGGCTTCATAAGTCAGCAGCTTGCCGGGCTGATCGTCGACCAGCAGAATGTTGACGGGCTCGACAGGTGTAGTTTCCGCAGGCATTGGGTTCCTCGTCACCGATGCAGCCACATTCTCAGCGCCGACAAAAGCTGTTCGGTATCGACGGGCTTTGCAAGATAATCCGAAGCGCCGGCCTCGAGGCACTTCTCGCGGTCACCTTTCATCGCCTTGGCTGTCAGAGCAATGATCGGCAGTCGCTGGTTCTTCTCGCTGCTGCGGATTTTCTGCATCGTCTGATATCCGTCCATTTCGGGCATCATGATGTCCATCAGAACGATCGA
>JAFECH010000280.1 GCA_018242255.1 Pseudomonadota bacterium
GATCGCCCTCTGCGTCATAGGCCTGACCGGGGGTACCCTCGCGCGTGACGCCATCGCGCAAGATGTATTTGAGATGGGCTTTCGCGGCGCCGAGATCACCACCAACAAGGCGCGTGTAGCGGGCTTTGACGATGACCCGCCGGCCGCCCGGCGCAATGAGACCGGCGGCGGCGCGCGAGCCCGTTCCCATCCCGCGCGAGAGATCCGATGGTTTGACATGGCCCCTGAGACGAAGCGCACGCGCACCGTGGCGACCGACCTCACCGAACACAAGGCTCGCATGACGCGCCGCCCGCGTGCGCCGCGTGTCGCGAATGCGCCCAAGTTTTGGGTCGAAATCATCTTGCGCCATGCCGCTCCCCTCGATGCGTTGATCGCAACGAGGAGGTGGCGCTGCCGGCGGCGCATTCAAGACGGCGTCAACTGTGCCCCTGAAATGCAAGACGAATCTCAAACGCTGACGCTAAGGCGATCTCGTCGACGTCGTGCAAAGGCCCATGGCTGAAGGCATTCGCGCTCAGATAACGTCAGTCCTTTATCTTGATGTCCCAAACTCACCTCTGAAAGTTCCCGCAATTTCCTTTGTCGTTGCAGACTGAGGCCGATGGCAACTCGGTTCCGCATCGACGCCACAAGCTTGCGATGACGACACGTTGCGCAAGCTGGGTGGGCGGGTGGGCTCTTCGGCAGAGAATGAAAGAGCCCCCGCATCGCCGGAGCGATACGGAGGCTCGTCTCTCTAATCTTGTGGGCTCCAGATCAGGGCGTAGACGTCGGGATCGGATTGCCCGGCGGCACGGCCGAGGTTTGCGTAAAGCGTCTTGGCGCCGAATTCCGGAGCGGCGATCGACAGCGACACGTAGGGTTTGCCGGAAGTCTGACCGGTGCGTTCCCAGCCGGCCCCGATCTCGATGCCTTGCGACATGACGCGGAAATCCGGCTGGGTGTCTGACGCCTTGTCGGCGACGGGCAGAATGGCGATGGCGGCGCGAATGGAAAGCGTATGGAGTTCGCCCTCATAACGTCCGTCCTCGCGCTTCGTCACGTATCCGATAGTAGCCATAGAAGTGATCCTTCGATTGGCGGGCGGGGGCCTATCCCCCGCCGGCGTGCGCGGGATCGTGGCAGGCTGAAACCTGAGGCACCCGTCGGAGCGGAGCTAGCCTCCGTGGAGACGGGCCGCAACGCAGTGGAGGACCCGCCGCGTCTTGAGGCGGGTTGCCTCTAAGGTGACGCCGGCCACACCGTCGCACGAACGTAGGCGGATGATTGGCCTCCAGTCCAAACGCGAGGGATCGGCATCATGGCGGATTGCCAGAGCAGATCGCGATCAGACGATACGGTCGGACCATAACGCCGATGAGGGATGGTCGAGCTGGAGGATCGAGGCGGTGTACAAAGACCGCGTGCTCATAACCAGCACTATCGAGAAGGCGGTAGTGCAAGCAGCCGAAGGCGCGGAAGGGATCGTCACCCGAATGGGCCGAGACGCCGGAGGAATAACCGGCGGCTCGGTGGCGGATTGCGCCATAGAGCCCGACCGCCCCGAGCATTGCGGGGCGGACCGCCCAGGCGACATTGGGCTGAAGTGCGATTTT
>JAFECH010000281.1 GCA_018242255.1 Pseudomonadota bacterium
TCCGCTTGTCGTCCTGACCGCACATCGCAATTTTTAACTGAGTGTCCGAATTCACGTATTTGCGGCGACAACAGCCCTCGACTTCTGCCGTAAAGAACGCATTGGTGGTTTGGCTGGCGCCCACGGTAGTGGGCGCCGAATGTATGACGGCTCGCCTCGCGGAACGCGGGGCTTTGAGTGGTGGGAGCGCCGATCGGGGCGCGTCCTCAACGCCAGGAGCCCAACATGACGTCAGTTGAAACCAACTCTCCCACCCAGGCCAAGAAAGCCGCATCGCGGAATAAAGCCGCCAAAGCGAAGCCTGCAGCCAAGCAGCAATCAGCCGCGCGTATTACAAGCAAAGCTAATCCCGGCGATGGATCGCAGGCGGAGCGCGTCACAAAGCATGATCGCGTTCTGGCGCTGCTGAACCGGCGCGAAGGTGCGACGATTCCGGAAATGATGGCAGCAACGGATTGGCAGCAACACAGCGTCCGTGGTTTCCTTGCCGGTACGGTCAAAAAGAAGCTCGGCTTCACGCTGACGTCGAAAAGGACAGAAGGCGAGCTTCGCCGCTATCGCATCGAAACCAAGCGTGGTCGCTGACGTGAAAAGCACATCGCTCATCGCGGCCGAGCTGTCGCGGCTCGAAGGCCTCACCAACTTCGAGCTGCGAAGCGAATGGCGGCGACTGCATTCCATGCAGCCGCCGAAGAGCCTCTCCCGCGATCTCCTACTTCGCGGCATCACCTACAAAATCCAGGAGAGGGCCTTCGGCGGCCTCTCCAAATCTGTCCTTCGCAGGTTGAGTGGTGCGGCGCCGGAGGCACCACCGCGCGTTACTCGCAAAGCCGCTCCGGCCATCGTAAAACCGGGCACACGGCTTGTTCGCGAGTGGAATGGGCAGACCCATACCGTTCTTGTCCACACGGACGGCGTCGAGTGGCGCGGCAAGCGTTACAGGTCGCTCTCGGTCGTCGCGCGGGAAATCACTGGCGCGCACTGGTCCGGTCCGCGCTTCTTCGGTCTGGACGGGAGTTCCAGATGAAGCGGCTGAACTGCGCCATCTACACCCGCAAGTCCTCTGACGAAGGGCTCGAGAAGGAGTTCAACTCACTCGACGCGCAGCGGGAGGCTTGCGCTGCCTTCATTCTGAGTCAGAAGCACGCCGGGTGGGCGGCGCTTCCAGACTTATACGATGACGGAGGGCTTTCGGGCGGCACGATGGATCGGCCGGCACTCCAACGGCTGCTCGGCGACATTCAGGCCGGCAAGGTCCAGATCGTTGTTGTCTACAAAGTCGACCGGCTGACGCGCTCGCTCGCTGATTTTGCAAAGATCGTCGATGTGTTCGACGCGCACGATGCTTCGTTCGTCTCGGTAACGCAGCAGTTCAACACCACGACGTCGATGGGCCGGCTCACGCTCAATATGCTTCTCTCGTTCGCGCAGTTCGAGCGTGAGATCGCTGGCGAGCGCATTCGCGACAAGATCGCGGCATCCAAGGCCAAGGGCATGTGGATGGGCGGCAATGTTCCGCTGGGATACGACGTCAACGATCGCAAGCTGATCGTGAACGAGGTTGAAGCCGAAACCGTCCGCATGATCTTCC
>JAFECH010000282.1 GCA_018242255.1 Pseudomonadota bacterium
GGCGTGATGCCGAAGAGAACGAGCTTGCCTGTCTCGGCAACGGCGGCTGCACGCCGGATGTTCTCTGCAAAGAGCGCCTCATCGCCGATCACGTGATCGGACGGCATGACAGCGAGGATCGCGTCGGGATCGTCGCGAAGCGCGATCAGGGCCGCGACCGCAATCGCCGGCGCCGTGTTGCGCGCGATCGGTTCGAGGATGATGGCCTTGGGCTCGATGCCCGCCCGGTCGACTTCCTCGCGAACGAGAAAGCGATGATCGTTATTGCACAGCAGGATGGGCGCCTCGAAAGCGGCCTTTTGCGGCAGGCGTGCCAAGGCCGATCCGAGAAACGACGTATCCTGACCGTTGAAGAAGCGAATGAACTGCTTCGGATACATCGAGCGGGAGAGCGGCCAAAGCCGCGTCCCCGAACCACCCGACAATATGACTGGGAAAATGGCGCTCAACGCCCCCCTCCTCATATGCATATTCCGCAAACGCAAACAAATCAGAATGTCAGACCACTTCATTTCTGCATAGCGCCAATTTAAGCGGCATCCATGCGACATTGCCTAACGATGCGCTCATAAAAAAAGTCTGCGCTAGTTGAAATATTTGCCAAGGCAAACTTCTGCGAACAATAGTTGCGGCCTTCCTGAGCGAGCCGATTCATCATCCCTGGATTTCCAATTAAGACGGATACCTGATCAGCGATATCTCCAGCAGAAAAGCGATCGGGTAAAAATAAAGCGTATTTGCCGCTGACCTCCCTCAGTCCACCGGTCCCGGAACTGACAACCGCACATCCCGCAGCATGAGCTTCCAGCGCTGTGCGACCAAAAGGCTCTTCCCATCGGGATGGCACAAGGGCAATCGCGGCTTCTTCCAATCGATGCCTTACAACGGCAAA
Organism: Pseudomonadota bacterium; assembly: GCA_018242255.1. GTDB lineage: Bacteria > Pseudomonadota > Alphaproteobacteria > Rhizobiales > Hyphomicrobiaceae > Hyphomicrobium_B. Next base: position 893 of record JAFECH010000282.1, read on the forward strand.
CGTTTGATTGACCTCCACCGTTGCCCGCTCAGCAACAGGATGCAACGTTGTCATGACATCTTGAAAATAGTCAGGAAACCGCTGTACCTCACTGAGTATAAATCGGGCGGACCAAGATGGCTCTCTGCTCAGAATGTCGACAACGGCTTGGGCGGCTTCTTTAATACCTTTTTCCGGCGCGGCACGGCCAACGCAGATGATCTCGCTACGGCGCGTATGCGCAGGCTGCCAACCACTGAAATCCAGCCCATTGTAAACAACCGACATAGGAATCGTAACCTCAGGCCAATCTGCGCGAAATAGATCCCGACAGGTCTCGCTGACGAAAATAATTCCTGCTAGAGCTTTGTATTGATTAACGTGCCATCTGCGTTTCAGCGCATTCAATACACCTGTCACTGGCACCGATTTGATCATGTTGTGCTTGTGCATGATCACAGGCGTAGACACTCTACGTGCTAAACCTGCTGCTGTCGGAAGATGTTGTTGGACGACAATAAGATCGGCTGAACTCTCTTGCGCTTGGTCCAACGCAAACTTGATCTTCTTTGCCTTGCGTCGATCTATTGACGGCGGGTACGTCGAGATGTTCAATCCCGAAAACAGCGTCTCATTCTCGCAACAAAGTATTTTTGTCGTC
>JAFECH010000283.1 GCA_018242255.1 Pseudomonadota bacterium
AGCCTGCTCGAACCAAACACCACGGACGTCGTCGGCGGCTATCTCTTGGAAGAGTTGCGCGTCACGGAGCCGTTGCGTTTCCAGGCGGGCTTCCGCATCGAGCACGATGACATCCATGGAACCATGTATGATGACGTATTCAACCCGACGCCGTCCGATCTCGTCGCACAACATAAATCATTTGATCCTAAGAGCGCGAGCATCGGCCTGCTCTACGATCTGCCTCTCGGCGTCGTTGCCCGCCTCACCGGACAATATGCGGAGCGGGCTCCGGTGGCTCAGGAGCTCTTCTCCAAGGGAGCCCATGATGCGACCGGCACCTTCGAAATCGGCAATCCCGACATCGGCGTTGAAAAGTCGAAATCCATCGAGCTTGGCTTCAGCAAGACTTCGGGGCGGTGGCGGTTTGATACCTCTGCCTACTACACAAAATATGATGGCTTCATCTTCCGGGATCTGACCGGCGCGATGTGCGGGGATTCGATTGATACGTGCGGAACCGACGACCCCGATAATGAATTCAACGAGGTCATCTTCAATCAGCGTGATGCCACGTTCTATGGCGTGGAACTCGCATCGGAGTATGATGTGGGTCGGGTGTTCCGCGGCATATGGGGTCTATCGGGACAATACGACTTTGTACATGCGCGCTTTTCCAATGGCGAGTATGTGCCGAGAATGCCGCCTCATCGCCTTGGCGCCGGCCTTTATTATCGCGACGATGCGTGGCAAGCCAAACTCTCCTCGCTTTATGCGTTCAACCAGGACGAGACCGCGCCGAATGAAACATCAACGGCCGGGTATACGATGCTCAACGCCGAGGTCAGCTATACGATGGCGCTCCAACCGCACGGCGGAGTTGCCCCGACTTTGAGGATCGGTATCAAAGGCGAGAATCTGTTGAACGAGGACGTGCGGGACAGCACGTCCTTCAAAAAGGACGAGGTTCTGCAGCCCGGCGCCAACGCGCGCCTCTTCGGTAGCATCGCGTATTAGGGGGGATGGCGGCGGGTTCGTTGAGCGAACCCGCCGCTATCGTTCCAAAAATAAAAATTGCGAATTCTACTCTGCTGCGAGCAGGTGCGCGCTGCATTTGACGCAAGAGCCATGAAGCTCGATGGTCGCGTCCGAAACAGCAAAGCCGCTTTGGCGTGAGCACGTCTCGACCACGCTCTCGATGCCCGGATTGGAAATTTCCTGCACGTCGCCGCAGCTATCGCAAATCGCGAACGCGGATCTTCCGTGCTGATTGCGGTGGCGGCAGGCAATAAATGCGTTGAGGGACGCAATCTTGTGCACCAAGCGGTCAGCGATAAGCTGCTCCAAGGCGCGATAGATGGTGGCAGGCGCAAGAAACTGGACTTCCGACAGGCTCGCCTGGAGGTCATAAGCTCCCAAAGGCCGTCCCTCCCGCCGCAATGCCGTGAGGATCAGTTCGGCGGGCTTGGGCCTCCCGCTCCTTGTTCTGCGAAAGGCCGTCTTTTCCGTCTCTGCCCTGCGCACAGTCTCTCTCCCTGAAGCCCGA
>JAFECH010000284.1 GCA_018242255.1 Pseudomonadota bacterium
GAAGTTCTTCCTGGGCTGTTGGCGATGGAAACCCCAGGACACACGCCGGGTCACATCTCCCTGCAGCTCTCCTCAAAGGGAGAAAATCTGTTTATCGGTGGGGACGTTCTCGTTCACCCAATTGTCTCGTTCGCGAGACCACAATGGCATTGGCGAGCTGACTGTGACGTGACTGAAGGCGCCGCAACGCGAATGCGCACTCTCGACATGCTATCGACCGATAATCTTCGGTTCTTGGGATTTCACCTGCCATGGCCTGGCCTAGGGCGAGTCGAAAAGCAAGCGACTGCCTACAAGTGGAGCAGCGAGGTTTGATGAGTCGCCAAACTAATTCGCAAAATCAATATATTTTACGAATATATTTTATATTTCTATATTTCTACGGGCAGTCATTCATTTCGAAAGCTGATTTACATTCACTCCAGCGATTAATCATATAGAACTTATTTTAAGCGCGAATTTGTGTGTCAAATCATCGACATCAGCTGTTTAATCCTTGTGCGTTCGATAAAACGCGACGCAAAAAAAGATGTGGTGTGATATCGAAAATCCAGTTTCGGTTTTACGTTTTTGATTCCGAGTTGTTATCCCGGCTGACGGGAAAGTCGTTTTCGGATGGACGCGGCAAGAATGCGACTCGCAGCTAGATAGCCTTCCAGTACATCTGACCTCAAACCCGCTAGGCGCTCGCTGACGTAAAGTTAGAAAAAGAAGGGGGAATACATGTCAAAGCAGAATAGGGATCGCTCATTTGCGATCCAGAGGGGAGTTATGGCCGCGGGATTATTGATGATCGGCGCTGCTGTGCCTCTGGCGACGCCCACAGCTGCGGCCGATCTCGGGGGTGATTGCTGCGCGGATCTTGAAGAACGCATTGCTGAACTCGAAGCCACGACCGCCCGTAAAGGCAATCGGAAGGTTTCGCTCACCATCAGTGGATGGGTCGCAAACCAGATCATGTGGTACGATAATGGTCCGGCGAGCAACGCCTATGTCACGGGTGTTGGTTCGACGCTCAATTCCCACGTTACCTTTACCGGGGCGGCGCAGATTACGAAGGATTGGAGCGCAGGTTATGTCCTCCAGCTCGAAGTCGGGACATCGGATCCTCTGACTGCCGGCAATACTGCCTTCGGAGCTGAAGGTCCTTCCGGTCTTCATATTGTCAAAAACCATGGGGCTTTCGTAACGAATTCAGTCGATGTTCTGTATTCTTACTGGTTCATGAAGAGTGACAAACTCGGAAAGGTTAGCCTCGGTAGCATCCCGCAAAGCTCATCGCACGCGGCGGCGTTGGTTGATGGATCCGGTTCGCTAGTTCCTGCAAATTGGGTTCCGCTCGATGGAATGGCTATTAACCTCGCCCGCCATGGACGCCAGCTTCAGCTTCCGAACACGGGTTTTCCTCAGGGCGCTTTAATGTGGTGCGGCAGTACGCAGTTGCCGCTGGCAGGCGATTGCAACGGCGTGCCCTTGAATGGCATCCGCTATGATTCTCCGACATTCGGGGGCTT
>JAFECH010000285.1 GCA_018242255.1 Pseudomonadota bacterium
CAAAAAAACTGCAAAAACGAGCGCGTACATCGTTGCCGGAATACGTATCACTGTCGGAACCGACAAGATCATCAGCGCGACGAGATCTGTCGACAGCTCGAAAACAAAACAAGAAATGACTTTACTTGCAGGAACTCCCATCTGGGAAAAATAACGTATCCTCAGCAGTTCGCCGACCTTTCCCGGCGTCGCTGTCAACGCAAATCCGGCAAAATACGCAGGAAGGCCTGCCAAGAACGAAGTGTGCTGATGATGCCGCGCCAGGAGCCAGCGCCATCGCACATATCGCAAAAGAAGACCGATCGACGTCAGGCCGCATGCCAAGAATAACGTCGTGCCAAGACGGCTGAGATCTTCAGCTCGCGGAAGCTCCCGCATCACTGCCGACATCGCGACGGCATATATGATGGTCAGCACTATTAGCGTGGCACCAGATCTGCCGAGCAAGGACTGACCAATACGGCGGCGGTTACTGCTGTCGGGAGGCAACGCTATGGACCCTAAAAACGAAAAGTTTGTAGGCGAAAAAACTGGTCATGATCGGGCTACCAACGCCAATCGTGTGCGCGATAGTTTCCGCGTGCCAATGAAAATTGAGAGCCGGAAAATATATTCCGCGAGGACGACACTCACGATCCAGACTTGAGCAAGGGCTGCAATGTTCACACAACGCGGCAAGCACCAAACGAGCCAATCGTCGCGCGCTCGGCAGCGGAAGGAGAAATCTCTCTCGCTTGGCCAACCGGTCAGCCATTATACCCCTGCTTCTCCCCACGACTTAGCCGCTGAACGAAGTCAGTGCGGACTTGATCTTCTTAATCGTCTTGCTGGGAATAGACCTCAAATTTTTGACGACGCGCGAGCCGGATCGGCCGCCCCGATTTTCGCCGAAAATTCCTTCGCCCGCGAGACACGACAAGACGAGATTGTAGATGGCTGCGGTTCGGTCCTGCGTTCCCGACGGACTCCGTCTCTCATCGAAAAATCCGGACACGCGGTCCGCAACTTTACGTGCATGTTTGCGCGCGCCGTCGCTATCTGACAGAAAATCGGAGACAGCCTGCCATGCCGCTCGACGATAAAACCAAAGCTCGTCGAGACGTCCGACATCGATCGTATGCTCGACGCTCACCGACGGATTGTAGACCACAAGACCGCCCACTCCTTTTATCAGGTCGACAACTTGAGTTTCTTCATTCGACAAAAGTGCAGCGACCCCGGACCGACCAAGCGTCTCAGAGAAACCGCCAACCTGTTGGAGTAACGTTCGCTTAAACGCGATATTACATCCGGCGAGCCATTCGCCAGGTCGAAGTTCGCGCGTCTCGCCGCCCCAATCCACGATTGATAGATAGCTGAGAAGCTTCGGCGTCAGCCATTCTGGAGGAGGCGCCGTCCACCGCGGAACGGCCGGTCCGCCGACAACACCCACGTTTCCGGGAAACGTATCAAAGGTGCTTATGATTTCGCTGACCCAGTCGGGACTCGCAAAGGCGTCGTCGTCGAGAAACGCA
>JAFECH010000286.1 GCA_018242255.1 Pseudomonadota bacterium
CGAGGGCGACCTGAGTCTGCTCACGCAAGGCGTGCGCGTCTCCGTCGTCGGCTCTCGCAAGGTCAGCCCGAAGGGCGCACAGCGGGCGCAGGCTTTCTCCGAAGCGCTCGTGCGTCACGGCATCATCGTCGTGAGCGGGCTTGCCGAAGGCGTCGATACCGTCGCCCATGAGAGCGCGATCGCCGCCGGCGGGCGGACCATCGCCGTGCTTGGCACACCGCTCAGCCAGGCCTTTCCCGCCAGGAACAAGACTCTTCTGGAAACGATCAAGCGCGGGCACCTTGCCGTGTCGCAGTTTCCGGAAGGCTACGGATACAAGAAGGAAAACTTCCCGCGCCGCAACCGCACCATGGCTTTGATATCCGATGCCACCGTCATCGTCGAAGCCGGCGAGACCAGCGGGACCCGCCACCAGGGGTGGGAGGCGCTGCGGCTTGGGCGGCTTGTCTTTCTCATGGAGAACGTCGCGGAGAACCGCGAGCTGACCTGGCCGCACGAGATGATCAGCTACGGCGCGCAGATCCTGCGGCGCGAGGATCTGCCTGAAATCCTATACGACATTCCGCGTTTCACGTCCGGGGGAGCGGTTGCTTTCTGAGCTCCCCTATGCAGCATTCGCCAACTATTCGCCGCGCGGCGCTTCGGACCTCTCCCAGAGATCAAGGGCGATCTGCGGCAGCATAAAGGCCGGCAAGGCCTCGACTATCGAGAGCGCGCTGCCTCATCTGCGCAGCCCTGCGGCCGCGGCGCTCATCCCGTTTCTCAATCCCGGCGTCATGCTCGTTCCCGTGCCGCGTAGCGCGCCGCTGGCCGACGGAGCGCTGTGGCCTGCCAAAGTGATCGCCGACATTCTGGCTGCCGGCGGTTTTGGTGGCGCGGTTCTGCCCTGCATCGAGCGCTCAAGCGCCGTTCGCAAGTCATCGTCATCGCCCGCCAAGGAGCGGCCGTCGGTGGCCGAACACTACGAGAGCCTCGCGGTGCCGCCGCGGCTCATCCGGCCGGCGCAGATTACTCTTGTCGACGATGTGCTGACCCAGGGCCGCACGGTCTTCGCCTGCGCGATGCGTCTTGCCGAAGCGTTTCCTGACGCGCAAATCCGCTGCTTTGCGATGGTAAGGACGCAGGGATTCGTTGAAAATATCGAGCAGATTATCGAGCCTTGCACGGGGGTCGTCCACTTCTACGAGAATTCAGGCAAGACGTTCCGCGAGCCGTGACGCCCTCTCCGGGACGTGCTCTCGCAAGGTACGAGCCGTTGCGCCGGCAGGTGATGGATCGGTGATACGCATGTTCGGCGTGCTTACACGCTGGCTTGACAAGCGCCGCCATCGGCGACTTGCCGTGACCGCTGCCGCCCATCGGCATTTGCCGACCATTCCTCGACGTAGAGGCTTCGTGCGACCTGCAGCATTTCGCCGCCCGGCGCATCGAAAATCGGCATGTGGCATTCGCCATACCGCTTACCGCTGTTGCAGCCGCAGAGGTCGTCAAGTTGGAGGT
>JAFECH010000287.1 GCA_018242255.1 Pseudomonadota bacterium
CAGACGATTGGTTCGGAATGGTGATCATCCGCATCCAACGGCCCAGCACGCGCATCTGGTTCACGGCGTTGAAGGACTGCGAGCCGCCGCTGACCTGCATCACCGCCAGCGTCTTTCCCTGAGTTGGGCGGATGGCGCCGGTGGACAGGGGTATCCAGTCTATCTGCGACTTCATCACTCCGCTCATTGCGCCGTGGCGTTCCGGCGAGCACCACACCTGCCCCTCGGACCAGGCGGCGAATTCGCGCAATTCCTGCACCTTGGGATGCGTCTCCGGCGCGTCGTCGGGCAGCGGTAGGCCATGCGGGTTGTAGATCTTGGTCTCGGCACCGAAGTGCTCCAGAAGTCGCGCCGCTTCCATGGTGAGGAAGCGGCTGTACGACCGGGCGCGCAGCGAGCCGTAAAGCAACAGGATGCGTGGCTTGTGGGCGGCGGCTGCCGCAAGCTTGTCCTTGGCAGGGATGTGGAGGTGCTCGTGCGCGACGTTGTGAAGGTCGCTGGTGCCGTTCTTGCTCATCAGGCTGTCTTCCTCCTTGCGGGCACCACTTCGCCGTCTTCCTTGGTGAAGGCGCCGATGTGGGGATTTGGGAGGATGTCCAGCACGGCTTCCGAAGGGCGGCATAGCTTCACACCAAGCGGCGTCACCACAATCGGCCGGTTGATCAGGATGGGGTACTCCAACATGAAGTCGATCAGCTGGTCATCGGTCCACTTGGGATTCCCGAGATCGTGGTCCGCGTAGGGCGTGCCTTTCTGGCGTAGCAGCTCGCGCGGGCCGATACCCATGCGTTTCATCAAATCCACCAGCGTCTCGCGCGGCGGCGGCGTCTTGAGATACTCGATGACCTCCGGTTCCTCACCGCTTTGCCGGATCATAGCCAGCGTGTTCCGCGACGTGCCGCATGCGGGGTTGTGATAGATGGTAATGGTCATGGTCACTCCGCAGGAACGGTGTTGCTCTGTGTTCGAGACACCGGCTGGAAGAGCCAGCCAGTCACGAGCATGGCGAGCAGCGCGCCCGCGAGTTGTGCGACAATGAAGGGTGCTACGTCGGTCAAGCGGATGCCCGCAAAGGTGTCGGAGAAGGCGCGGGCAATCGTCACCGCCGGATTAGCAAACGACGTCGAGGCGGTGAACCAATAAGCGGACGTGATATAAAGGCCGACGTTGACCGCCACGGCCTTACGTCTTGCCTGCAGCGTGCCGAGAATGGTCAGCAGCAAGCCGAAGGTCGCGACGCCCTCCGCGAACCATTGGCCAGTTCCGGTCCTCACCTTTGTCGCGAGCTGCACCAGCGGCAGGTCGAACATCACGTGCGCCACCGCCACGCCAACGAGGCCACCACAGACCTGCGCCAGGATGTAAAGGAGCGCGAGGCGAAAGCTGATCCCGCCGCGCAGGCAAAACACGCCTGAAACTGCCGGATTGAAATGTGCACCGGACACAGGTCCGAAGACCGTGATCAACACGACGAGAATGGCGCCGGTCG
>JAFECH010000288.1 GCA_018242255.1 Pseudomonadota bacterium
TATCGACAACCTGCCCAGGAGGAGGACTATCGCTTATGGCAAAAGCGTGAAGAAATTGCGGAAGCCAACTGCGCTTCAAGGCATAATCGGCTGGTCATCGAGGATGGCCGTGGCGGCTGCAACGCTCTCATCGCCGTGCTTAAACAGGGGATGGGGCGCGGGCACAAGTAACCGATTGGAGACCGGCGAGAAATTAAGCGGTTTGCGCTGCCGCGAACCGCTTCGGCCCACGTTTTGGCCTCAGCAGGTGGGTCGACCCAACAATGTTCTGAAGGTTCGACTCGACAGCGATGACTACCATCTCGTCGACAGTCCTCGCATTAAGTTTTCGACACAAGGCCTCCGCATCGCTCGACACCAGCATCGGTGAAATATTGAGTTCTGACGCAATCTCCGTCACGTCCGCTCCGAGGATCAGCAGTCCGAGTATATTCTTTTCCCGCCGGGTGAAACGCGTCGTCTTCAACGCGGACATAACACGCCCGGGCGTCATGCGAGTGCTCCCATTGATCCTTCCAAGTGCAATCTGCCGGATGAGATCGTTGCTCATCCATATCTCGCCTCGGGCTGCCGCTTGGACAGCGGCCACGATGTCTTCCAGACCTTCGCTTTTGGTGACCACCCCCTTGGCGCCGTAGTCGATGGCTTGCATTGCCAAGCGGACATCGCTCATCACGGCGAAAACCACGATCCGCGTGTGCAGCTTTTCTCGCTTCAGTCGGCGCAGGAACGCGAGACCAGATCCGTCGGGTAGGTTGGCATTCATCAACATTACGTCGGGCTTCTGGGTGATGAGATGGCAGTGCGCCTCCGCAATGCTCTTCGCTTCGATAAGGACGCTGGCGTGGCCCTGAAAGAGCTGGCGATATCCGGCTAGGACGATCGGATGGTCTTCGACGACAAGAAGATCCAGCGGCGTTTCGCCACCGAGCTCGAACTGACCTAGTTCCATCAATCCCCCGAGTAGTCGTTTTCCTTGCGCATCGGCAAATCAGGCAAAGGATGAAAGAACTAACCGAGCGGTGCCCGAGGATCCAAATTCAAAATATGAATGCCTTTATTCGACTGTCAAATTGATCTGTCACCGCGTGCGGATGAGCACCGCACGGTGCTGCACTTGTAGGCGAGGGGCGCTCGGGTGAGGATTGGGAACAATCGCCAAAGTTTATGCAGCTTGGAGCAGCGACGCTGATCAGGCTAACAACGGTGATGCGCATGGCTTCAACGGCGGCGGCGAAGTCCATGGGGATGGTGCTGCTGCGGGGCTGATCCACATCGAGCTTGGTTGGACCGCACCGGTGGTGGCCAGGTTGGCATAGTCGATAGTCCCGACTGTCGGCGGCGACGTCAATGAACGATAGGGCGCTGTGACGAGCGCTGCCATTGTTTTTCAAGCGCGCGATCGCCACGTCACCAAGTTGAACTGACGACCGGCCTTACGACGGTGTATTGGTGCCGAGGCAGCCATTGGCGTGACC
>JAFECH010000289.1 GCA_018242255.1 Pseudomonadota bacterium
GGTCTTCACGTATCTGTTGGCAGCATGGTCATATGTTTCCAGGTGTCTCTGTTGAGGGAGTAAGACATCCAAGTGACCGTGCTTTAGCTCGTCAGTGTGTATGGGATGTGAAGCCAACCATCGCAGAGTTTGCGGCTTGAGCGGACGCGTCGGATCTACCGGCCGTACTTCCTCATTCCGGAATGTTGCAAGGAGAGGATCAGCTAGGATTCGCTGAAGCTGTTGTAGAAGTGGGCCTAGGTAGTACTCTAGCAGAGAGGGAATCGCGATTTCTGGGCCCTTGGTATCTCGCTCGCGAGCATTCGACAGGCCAGGTGCTGCGCCCCATGCGAGATCCCTATTGTAAGCAAGCAAGCGGTCAATCATTCGATCGTACTCGTCTTCCGAGTACTTTTGACCGCTGGGAACGGTGACGACTGTTATCTCTGATCGGCCCTGATCAGTGACAACATCGAGATGCGAACGGCCACACCAGCTCTGACTTCGATAATCCCATTCCCAGCAAAGGTCTTCATCTGCGGGCGTTACTTTGGGAGCGCCAATAGAAGCGCCGTCAAGCAGTACGTCAGGCGCTGATGTGACGTCGCGCTTGGCAAAGACGCGGATTGTTAGTGGCTCGTATTCAGTAACCTTAACCTTGAGGCCTACGAGTTCACCAGTCGCTCGACGTAGTTCCAATCTCAAGACCAGAACCTCGCGTGACCACTATTGGCCAAGCCCTCTTGCATCTGCCGAACCTTATTGAGTGTACGCGGAAATGCCGCGCTGACTTTGGCCGTTTCTGCGAGGGCTGCGCCAAGAGGCCCCGAGTCATCGCCGCGCACGCGCGGCAGTACTTTCATAAGGATAGCTGCGTCGAGCAAAGCCTCAAAAGAGCCGTGCTCTCCATTTGCTAGGCAAAAGTGCAAGACCTCGTCAGCAGTGCGATAGCCAAAATGCCTGCGCGCAGGAAAGAGTGCAGCGTAGAGCTTCTTTAGAGCGGCAGTTACTGGATCAAGAATGCTCGTTGCAACAGTGGAGCGCCATTTCTTGTCCCATTGATCGAGGTCAACATCCCAAAACTCAAAGGTAAACGCTCGATCCAGTACCTTGTCCGAGAATGGATGAGTTGATTCATCCATGTTGACCGTGCCGAAGATGAATAGATTGTTCGGCCAGTCGAGTATTGGGTCCACATTGTCTATCGTGTCGGGCTCCCCATGAATTCTCAAGCCGACAGCCGGGCTCTCCATCGCCGATAAAAAGGGTGCAAAGTAATGCTCGACGCGCGCGAGGTTCATCTCGTCAAGACACAAAAAATAAGGTCGCGTCCGATCTCGATCAGCTTCCAGCAGAAAGTTGAGTGTATCGGCGGGCCTATAGGACGGTGGGTCAGAGATAGAGTTGACAAAGCCAAGCAATCCAGTTGGATCGGTCCAGTCGGGGCGTACAGCTACCTGACTGTAGTGTCGCTTCCAGTCGCTAAT
>JAFECH010000028.1 GCA_018242255.1 Pseudomonadota bacterium
GCGATGCAGGTATCGATGATGTTTCGCGGCGCAAGCCCTTGCGGACCTCCATCAGAACGCGTCCGGCCCAGTTGAGCCCGACGCCGTCTGGGCCGAGGCCCCAAAACGGTTCACCGGGAGCATCCTCCACCAGCTCGGCGTCGCCAGTCGCGATTAGTAGCGCCGCCAAATCGGCGTTCTGAGTAAACTTTGCATGATCAGCGCGTCGCATGATGTCGAGTTTCACGTCGTGCCAATCGGCGCGCGGAACCTCGCCGTGCTTGCGGAACCATGAGTTCTGCGAGATCCAGCGCGGTGCAGCTGGCGGTGCCGCAAGGCGTTTGGCCAATCCGGGATGAACGGCGGCGCGGATCGCCGCCTTGTATTGCGGATTAGCCGACTTCTGCGCCTGATAATAATGCTCCGCCGTCGGCCAGGCTTCACCGTCGATTACGATGGGGCTTGAATGGAAATGCGAGAGAAAGCGGAATCGTTCGCGGTCTCGGTCGAAGTAGAGGATGCGGTTGTCGAGCGGAACAATGACGTCGCGTACATCTCCGATCATAGCTCACCAGTTTTCTCAGGAGCATTGACAGTCACATGGTGGACCCCGCGAATGTCCGCTCACCTCGCTATGGCCTCGGCCGCGGGTTGACCTCGGGCTCAGGGTTTAGATATTTGCGGTCAGGCGGTGGTTTCCTGGGCGGTGCGGGGCCTTGGTCACCTTGGTTGCCGCCCATGAAGAGAAGCACGGTTAGATCCTCGAGTGGGATGTTGAAGGGTCCGGCCTTCCTGCCTTCGGTGAGCTCGAGTTCGAGAACAGCGTACGAGCCTGTGCGTAGGCCGGTGTTCACGTACGTTCGGTCCGCAGTGCAACGGTCGCCGCCGGCATAGCAGATAAACTTTTCCTTCACTCCGCCCTCGACGGTGAGCGTTCCGCCGACCATATGGCCGCCTTGGGTCATGACCTCGATGATCAGCGGCTCGACCCAGAACGCATAATACCTCCAGTTGTCGGCATCAATGATGTTGCGCGCAACGCTGCCGCCGTGCTCGGGTCTTATCTCCCAGGGGCCGTATTTGACGCCGATCTTTCCGTCTGCCGGATAATCCTCTTCCGCCAGGGCCTGCGGTGCGCTGAAGAAGAGGACGCTAGCTATTGCCGTAAAGAGAATTCGCACGGCACGACCTTTCGAGTTTTCTAGTATCGCACAGCAAGCGGCGCAGTTTGTCCGTCAGCGGCGCACTCCCAATCTGCGTAGATTATCTCGGGCATAGGCAAAATTCGGGTCGATGTCCAAGGCTCGGTTCAGATCTGAAATCGCTTGCTTCTTGTTATGATAAAAGGTGAACAGTACGCCCCGGTTCGCCCAAGTCCAAGCATTCTGCGGATCAACGCGGATCGCTTCGTTATAGTCGGCCATTGCGAGGTCGAGCTGGTGAAGATCGAAGTAGATGGTACCGCGATTGTTATAGGCCGGGCCGTAATCGCGGTTCGCGCGCAGCGCATAGGTATAGAAGTCAATGGCCTTGCGCTTGTCTCCCGTTTTTTCGGCGATAAATCCGGTTAGAAAATTCGCATCTGCTTGATCGGGATCGAGCTCCAGGGATTGAGCAAGATCCCTTGATGCCGGTTCATACTTTGTCGCCGTCGTGCAAGACGGAGGTGGCGGCAGCATCGCCTTGCACGTGTCTCCTTCTATGTTGGCGATTTGCACGCTTGTCCTCGCGCGCATGTAATACGCTAGAGCCTTCGATTTATTGTCCGCGGATTGAGACATTCCGACGAGCTTATCGAACACCGCGAAAGCTGCGCGATAATCACCCTTGTAAAAAAGCGCCTCGCCCTGATCGTACGTGCTCTGCAGTTCAGAAGAGCTGGGGGACGAATTTGAAGGAGGCGATTGCGGTGGCGGTGTTGGGGAGGGCGTCGGCGCGGCGGGCACTGGCAGCGGCTCTGGCGCGGGTTTGGCTGACGGCTCGGGAGTAGGCGGCGGTGCTGCAGGAGTTGGCACGGGACTGGGCGACGCCTCAGGAGTAGCCGTTGGTGCGGCCGGGGCCGGCGTCGGAGTGGGCAGCGGCTCCGGTGCCGGCTTGGTCGGAGGAGGAGCCGGCGGTTCAGGCGTTGCCGGCGCCTTCTCGTTCTGAACAGGCTTTGCCTGCGGTTCCGGGTCTGGCGCGGGCGGAAAAGGGTCGGGCAAGAGGCCCGCTGCCCAAGCCGACGCTAAGGCGGCAACGATTCCGGTGCTGAAGATCAGTAGGCGCAACTTCCGGCTCGCCAGCAGTGAACTCGCCGCCACGTAGGCACCATCGGCAGCTAGCTGTGTGGATGCGGGCGCCGCATCTGCTGTCGACGCGCAGGATGGGCACTGACTGTGGGCATCGGCGTCGTAGATGTGACCTTCGACGCAGCGAACGAGCCGTGTGCTCATTTTTTAATTCCAAAGAAAAACTGGCTAAGCCCATCCAATATTGCAGCAGCAAAAGCTGCAGCACAGCAGATCTAGCTAGATTTTACAACGTCTTCTAGCGAAGACCCTGGCGACCTAGAGATCCGTATTTTCCCTGGCGAATTTGTTGCCCGGCGTGTCAGCTTTTTGACGTAAATTGTTGCCGCTACTGCCGCTTGATCTGCGAAACGAGCGGCATTGACAGATCCGGAGGAACGCGCCCCCCCGACGGACTGAGCATCTGAAACAGCGCATTGTTTGGGCGTATCATTTGCAGCAGTTGCTCCTGGACGATTGAGCTGCGGGCGGGGTCCGATTCGAAGAAATCGCGTGGGGGACTGGATTGGTGATCAATCAGAAGTTTGATCAGTGCTTTCGCGGCTTCTACGGGCATCCGCCTCTCCGCAACGAGGCGACCCACTTGAAGAGCCGTCGCGGGGTCACAGCCTCCGGCTTTCGCTTCGTCCAGGAGAAGTTGGGCCGCCTTCTCATCTTCCGGCCGGTTGGCGAGTTTAATACCGGCCTCTTCCAGCGCACGGCGGGCGCCGGCCGCGTCGAAATGGGTTGAGATCGTCAGTAACTGAGCGAAATCGATCACGCGGTCGGGGGCTGCAGCAGCGCGCAGACTGTCGATATAGGGCGCACGCTCATCGGGCGTCACAGTACGTGTGGCAGGAGAAATGCTTGCGGCCAGCAGGCTGATCCATTTCGAGATGTCGGAGAATGATATCTGTTTGTTTGCGTATTTCTGGCCCAGGTCTTTGAGCATTGCATTGCCGGGTGAAGCGAAATCGGTCCCGGATGTCCGGACATCTCTCGCGGCGGCGATCGTCGAGGTCACGGCACCTGAAAACCGATCAACGATCGCTTGCGCGAAAGCATCCTTGGCGCCTGGATCGTCGAGTCCACAGGTCATCTTTTCGCAGCGGGATGCCGCAATCGCTTTTTGGAAATCCTCCAAGTCGGCAGCGGATACCTCGATAGGTGCGAGCGAACCGCGTTCGCCACTCTTGAGGCGGACAAGCAATACGTAGGGTTCACGGTCCGAAACCTTGCCGCTGACAAACGTCGCGGGCTTGGTATCGCCGTCGAGACGGGCCGACCATGAGGCGGTGAGGTCGCAGACCATATCGCCGCCGGGGATAGGGTTCAGCAACTTCACATACACTGTCAGCAGCTCGTCGACGTTGAGCTCATTGATCATGTAGGTGATGGTCCCGGAGGTTGGTTGTCCTGAGAAGCCAGCGCTGGTCCGGTTTGTTACCTCCGTTTGCACTTTATCGGTTTCGAAGAATGGCTTTTGCACCGTACGATCGGGCGGCGGGTTCACGGCCCCATCCTTACGCGGCAAGTTGCTGGTGATGTAGAGATTGAGTGAAGGCGCCGTGCATCCGCGCCAATCGAGACGCACGATGTTCCAGTAGACGGCCTCGGGTTTCTGGTTGCGCTTCAGCAGTTCGATCTCGGCGAGCAGCCGGGCGATCTCCACCTTCAAAGCGGTGATCTCCTTCTCCTGCGCAACCAACAGCTCCTCAAGTCGCTTCACCTGCGACGTGAGCTGATCGACCTGGATCTTCAATTGGCGGATGTTGAGCAGAGCTTCCTCGAGCTGCCGCGTCGCCTCGTCAAGCTCGTCCAGAAGGGCGTCGATCTCCTCGTCGGTGAGCCGACCCTTCTTCAGCTTGTCTTGAGCTTCCTGAAGCTTCTTTTTGGCCTGGTCCACCTGTTCAGTGGCTTCGTCGGCGGTACGTTGCGCTACTGGATCGCTGGTATAGTAGGGCAGCAGGACAATCATCAGGACGAGGAAGGCACCCATGGCTTTGGTGATCACCGCCATCATGGCGATCTCGCTGCCGCCAGCCGTGTCGCGCCGTATCCGTCTCATCGCGCATGCCCCGTTCGCATATTTTTCATCACACGCGCGGTACGTAGATACGGTTGATGAGATTCTTCAGGCAGTACTGCGCGGCATCGTTCAGCGCACCTTCTTCCATCTTTTGCACGGCGTGCTGAAAGAAGACCAACACCGTGCTGACCAAGAGCGCGATGAGGGTCGTGTAAAACGAGACCGCAAGGCCGCCTGTCACACGGCCAATGTCGATCTTTCTCGGATCGATGAATTCCAGCGCGACGGCTATGCCGACAATCGTGCCGATAAAGCCGATGGTGGGGATCAACCAGGCGATGTAGCGGACGTTCTGGTAGCGCAGGTCGACGCGATGCGTAAGCAGATCGAGGCTGCTCTGCATGATGGAAACCGCTTGGTCGACCGAGTGGCTCGCCTGCAGTTGCGTGGTCGTGATGTCTATCAGATAGGGCAGGAAGCCGTTCTCGCCGTCATAGAGTTTCGAAACCCTGCGGCGGATCGGGCCAAGGTCGCTCACCTGAAGAACGGATGCATCGTCTTCAGGCAAGAAACCACAGTTCAGAAACGCGCGCTCGGCGCTCGCCGCCCGCCAGCGGATGTATAGATCGGCCATGCCGGCCGCGAAGATGAGATACGTGATATTCTGAATGGTGAATGGGTAGGGAAAAATGCTGCCCTTGTGATGATCGAGCATCAGCGCCGCCGCGACCGAGTTATAGGGCACCGCAAAGCTCAACACTCCGATGATCAGCATGGCGATGAGCAACGCCATTCCATAGACCACAGCAGCGCTCGAGCGCCTCTTCGTAACGTTTATTACGTCCGAGTTCTTCGGGAGGGCGGGCGTCTCTGTTTGCATGCGATCTGCTCTCAGCTGTTGGAGAGACTAAAGGGCAACTTCATAAAATCTGTTTTCAAAAGATCATTTAGTTGAGCGGTGTCGGAAGTCCGTTGTCAACCGGCTTACCAGCACGGCGGTTTCAATGGAGCGAGCGTACGCACTCCGCTGACGTGCGTCCGCCAGGCGCATTCAGTTAAGAGGTGTGATGATGGATTGGTCGAGTTCGACTGATGTACGCGCACTATACCTGGACGCCTTTAATGGCCCTTTGCGTATCAGCTGATGAAACGTCCAAATCTCTTTCAGCTTCTCAAGCCGCAGCGTCATTTCGACGGAAATGGCGGGCCGGCCCGCAAGCACAGGCGCCCGGCAAATCTCCGGATGTCAACGATGCGTTTGGGATAGCAGAGAAGATCGATATCTGAGCGACTGAGGCTCTACCTCCGACCCCGGATATCGTCGGCGACGTTCCCTGCCTCGCCGATCGAGCAGAACGCGACGGCAGCTATTGGGATCGAGCAGTCTTCGTGGCGGTCAAGAGCGATGACAGTTCCGCCTCTGGCCCTGAGCGCCAGTAGCCCGAAGCCGGCTTTCTGACCACAGGGACTTCGTGCCATTAAACTTGGCCGGTCGTTGATCGGTCCCAGAAGCGGTCATCAGCCGAGTTGTGCGAAGCTGCTCAGATTGCTCGCCGCGAATGTCTGCAATGGGAGGGAGAGCAGGCGTCTATGGACTGGCCTGAATAGTCGAAAGTGACCCCAACCCGACGTCGCCATCTTCACAACTGAAACAAGCCGCCCTTCCACAGTGCAGCGTGTGCAGACATTGGCGCCTGTCGTAGTCGCCCCATCGACGTCATGCAGCGTCGCATTAAGGAACGGACATCGCGGTCCCAACGAAAAGAGTCAACGGCGGACAGCGTGTTGCACGAGGAGTCGCCGTCGCCCTGTCCGTTCCGTTCCATTCCATCAACAGACGGTGCCAGCCGGAGTCCGGTGCAAGTCGTATCATTCTCGAAGAGGTCCGCCGTTCGATCTCGAACCAACTTCTGAAGGCAGGGAATGGCCCCAACAGAGCCTTTACGTCGACGATACACATTGCTTCCTAGTCTCAGAATGCCGCGACGCGTTCGATCACCCAAAACGCCGCGATGCTTCCTATCGCGTAGCTGGCGGTCTTCGTCAGTAGTGCTGCGTGTTGCCTCACCTCTGGGTAGAGTGTCCTGACCGTCGCAGCGATCAACAGGACAGCTGCAATAAACAGAAGTTGTCCAATCTCGACGCCGAGGTTGAACGAAAATAGCGCCAGCGGGATGTCTCCTTCGGGCAAGCCGATTTCGCGGAGCGCACCAGCGAAGCCGAGGCCATGAATCAGACCAAAGGCGAAGGAGACTAACCACGGAGATCGCAAAGTCAGCGGGTCGCGACGTTCGGGAGGCAGCGTGAGTTCGTACGCGAGGAAGACGATAGACAGCGCGATCACGGCTTCGACGGGGGGCGGCGGTATGTGGACCCAGCCGAGCGACGCGGCGGCGAGTGTGATGCTGTGCGCGATGGTGAAAGCGGTGATCGCCCAGATGAGACGCCGACGCTCAGGCACCAGCAACAGCAACGCGAAGACGAAAAGGAGGTGATCAACACCTCCGAGGATATGGGTCACCCCGAGACCTGTGTAACTGATCAGGATCTCGGCGACGCCGGAATCCGCGGGCACCGTGAATGCGGGTTCCGAGCCCGTCAGCCGATGGACATGCGCCCGGCCAGGAGCGGATTCGTAGCGGACCAGGACGTCGGTGCTGGTGTTCTCTAGTCCCTCGATCTTGATCACGCCACCAGCAACGCCCTTCGGACAGGTGACGATCCAAGCGTTGGTCCAGGCGCGGCCGTCGAACCTCGGCGCGATCTGGGGACGCTCTGTACATGAGCTTGGCAATAGCGCTTCGATCGGCATGCGGGCGCCGTTCACGTCCGGCACCCGCCAGGTCACGCGCCAGCGGTCCTGTCCCAACGCTCTGAGGTCGAGGAACCCCGGATCGAGCGCATGAGCCCGGGCCAGCTGCGGCGGGGCAACTCCAAGAACCAGCAGGAGGACGAAAAGCGCGCGTATCATCTACCCAGGACATCCTCTGCAGCCGGCAGGCCGATAGAATAACGGCGGAGGAGTTCCTCTCCGTAGGCCTCGCGCATTTGCCGCGCCTGATCCGCGCGCCATTCGCTCTCGACACGCTCGCGGATGTCTTGCAGCGACGGCAGCGCCGCCGGGCTTCGCTCGGTCACGCGCACTAGGTGAAGACCAAATCTGCTTTTGATCGGGCCGGCCCAGCGACCCGTTGGCAAACCTTCGAGCGCTGCGGCGAAGCCCGGCCCAAAGATTCCATCGATGGCGGGCGCTGGCGTCGGCAGGACAGAAGGTGGCAGCAGGCTGGTCTGACTGAAGTTCACTGGGTCAGCTCCGGCCTCGACGGCAGCGCGGGTCGCTACGACATTGGTGGCCATTTCCGGCGCGAGAAGGATTTGCGTGAAGGCGATGCGCAGCGGACGCTCGAACCGATCCCTATGCTCCGCGAGGTAGCTAGCGAGGGTCGCGTCGTCCGGGACCAGGGAAGCCGCGTCGGATTCCGCCAGAAGCTGCATCTTGAGCGACAGCCTCTGACGAATGACAGGGTCGCCCTGGTCGAGGCCGAGCGCCAGAGCGTCGCGCACCGACGCCTCTTCCTTCGCCCAGTTACGCATGAGCGCGGTCAACTCCGACGCCGTCGCCGGGCGGCGTTGAGCTGCCTTAAATTCTCGACTGAGCCTCGTTGCCTCCTGCCGACTGAGAGAGATCGTATTGGGAGGGGATGCTGGCGAGCCGCCGTTCAGAACGGCATAGAGCGCAAATATCCCACCGCCGATGACGAAGAAGTGGACGAGGGGGGACTTGAGGAGAGTTAAAGGAGACATTGCTGGTCCGCCAGTTTGTCACTGGTTCTTCACGATGAGGTGGGGTGGCAGCGCTGCCACCCCACTGGCGCCCGCACGTGGAAACTACGGATTGGGCGTGTACCAGATCGGCGAGGCATAGGCCCGCTCGGTCACCGTCATCGGTACTTCCGGAGCGAAGGTCTCCTTGAAGTAGGCAGCATCATAGGCGGTCCAGCGCGGCGTCGGGATCTCGATAACGCGGGCGTAGTAGAAGGCTTTCAACGCTGGATCAAAGTCGGGATCCTGCCAGACGGTGATCAGCTCCGGCGCCCCAATGGTATTGGTCCAGGTTGCGTTCGGCACATCTACCGTGCTGCCGATCAAAGGCACGTTGCCTTTTACATCTGGCTTGCGGTCGCCGGCCCAGACCACGTCATAGACATGCTCTTGCATTTCGCCCTTGGCGTCGAGCCAGCCCTTGACGATCTGGATACGGTCGAGGTTACCCGAGAGTGGGTCCTTCATTGCGGCAACGAGGAAGCTTGGCGCGCGCGTGGTGTCCGGCGCAGGTGGGAGGTCGCCGCCCATCGGGACACCCTTACCATAGCCGACCGCGGCCGGATCACGCCGTTGGGCATCCTTGGGAACGAAGTCCCAGCCGCCGAAGAAGCGGACGAACATCCGCGTTCCGGTGGTGGCGTACACTTCCTTGCGCTTCATCGCATCCCAGATCGAGGCGCGGGTGTTCTCGTTCGCCCAGACAGCCGTCAGGCCAGAGGCGCCGAGCTGCCAGTCCTTGATCGTCCGTCCCTCGAAGTCGAACGCATTGCCATCCCGCCGATCCGGCCCGGGCTCGCTGGCGGGGAACTTTCCCCAGAAGTTGTTCTCTTCGGTCGAGGAGATACCGGTATGCGCGTCGGTCGAGCCGACGAAGCCGAACTTGAATGGGTTGGTGCCGAACTCCTTTTCAAGCTTCAAACCGCGCTTCAGCGCCTCGCGGGCATACTCGTAGTTGAGATCGCCGGGCTTCTTCGGCTTCACGTTCAAATTTCCCTTATCCCAGATCTCGAAGTTGGCGAACTCATCAGCGGGCGCGAGCGAGGGGTGCTGTTCGGAAGTGCCTTTGCCCTGCGTGATCTCGTAAAGCGGTTCCCAGCGGGCACGGGTCTTGACCCATTTCTGGTCAATCGGATGGCCATCGGGCGTCTCGGTAGCGAACATCAGCCCGTTTGAGAGATTGCCGTTGTGCGGCACCGCCAAGACCTTCCCGCCAGTCTTGTCCTCGTAGGCCTGCATCCATTCCCAGAGCTTGCTCGGGATTTCGCTGTCGAAGGTGGTCATCGGCCGAACCTGATCGGCAAAGGCCTTGCCGTCGCGATAGACGACGTTGCGGTGCAGATTGTTGCCGCCACCGTAGTTCGACGTCCATTCGTAACCGATCAGCGCTGTGAACCTACCGGGATCGTTGTGACGCTCGACGATCTCAGTCATTTTGCGCCACATGTCGAACTGCGTATCGTTGTTGGTCATCGCCTTGGGTAGCTTGCCCTGGCCCTGTAAGGTGATGATCTCAATCACAACCTTACTGGCCTCTTCGCCACCGGCGTTCATGCCCTTGTTCCACTTCTTCAGAACCGGATCGGTCATCAGATCCGGTTCGCCTTTGAGCACGCCGCTCATCACACC
This sequence comes from Pseudomonadota bacterium, assembly GCA_018242255.1. Classification (GTDB taxonomy): domain Bacteria; phylum Pseudomonadota; class Alphaproteobacteria; order Rhizobiales; family Hyphomicrobiaceae; genus Hyphomicrobium_B. Next base: position 9,727 of record JAFECH010000028.1, read on the forward strand.
CAGTGCATCGGAGTGGTCGGCGACCATCATGTAGTCATAGGGCCGCGAGAGCTTGACCTGCTGACCTGTGCTCGAGGTGATCTCGGCGCCTTCGGCGTAACGCAGGGCGGCGTCGGGATCGACGCGCGTGCCACCCGCGATCGCATCACCTGACCACGAGGTGTGCAGATGGATCTCTCCCCAGAGCGGGCGCATCGGGTAGTTATGACCTGCGTAGGGCGAATACCCCGGCTGGTTGAAGAACCGCTCGACCTTGGATGGATCGATGGTGCCGGCGTCAGTGGTGACCTGAGCGGCAAGCGGGCCAGCGAAAAAATTACCAGCGAGGGCAAGGGCGAGTGTGCGGGAAATCATCTTGGTCCTCCGAGAAAAAATGTTCCAGTGGCTGTGCTTGAGCGCTGCTGAGGGGAGCGCCCAAAAAAAATGTTCTTGATACTCCGGCGCAGGATCGTCCATTCGCCCTCATGCATCGATTTAGATCGGCTTGCATCGGCCATGGTGCGCCCTTTCTTTTGTTCTGAGTCGGTCCGGGTATCAGTCAAACCAGTCGAGTGCGTTTGAGGTTTAAGGCCCGCTAATGCAGGGTCCATTGCAAATGAGATTGGGTCTCGCGGCAAACGTTCGGGGGATAAGAAGCGGCAGGCTGCCGACATTTAGCGTTCGAGATTTGTCTCGGAACGAAGTGCAGAAAATCAGCGGCGGGAGTTACGACCGCACTGTAAAAATCATTGTTTAGATCGTCTTGCATTTGGGCTCTCCAAAAGAGCCCCCCGTAATAAAAATTATACAAACGTGCCCGTAAAATAAATCAGGCAAACCTCAGCGGCAACACGATTCTAAAGTAAACGATCTGATAGCTTCGCAAATTTTGAGCAGTTCGTCGTTACTCACGATTTTGCTAACGTCATGTGAGCCATCTCTTACGTGCAACGCGCTATCTATCAAACTGAATTTCAGCTTTTTCGCTCTTGAGAAGACTGATTTGCACTATCCGAATAAAAAAGGGGTGATTTGAGCAAAGCAACTCCTCGAGGTGTCGCCGCACGACCATGCTTATGACGGATCGAGGGGGTTTAAAACGCATTACCTTCTCAAGACATTCGTCTGTCATGTCGGCTTCTGGCCCTGAGCGCCGGGACGGCAATGTCCGCTCTTTGATGCGATGCTGCCATGAGGTTACTAGATGGGCGACGTCGACTACAACCGGCGCCGATGTCTGCTTTCTCGGCTTTGCGGACACCGACGCTTACGTCGCCTAGGCTCGCCGAAGGGGTGGAGACGGAGTCCTCCAATTAAACATGATCATATTTGCTTTTTTTGACGACGAGCTATTTTGTCCACGAACTCGTCCACAATGTAGCGGCTGGTTGCCTTTGCTGACACCACAATACCCGTCGGGCGGTTCGCAACACTTGCTTGTTGCTATCTCCATCGTGAACGAAGGCTAGTGAGCTGTGGGCAATACGAGATCAAAAATCGAATATGATTTTCAAGACCTCACAAATGATTTTCACAAATTTGAAATTCTCCAAAATAACTTACGCGATCAACTTTACAGAGAGAATGGTCAATCGGAAGAACGAATTTTGATTGATGTCGATAAGGAGCTTCTCGAGCGCCTTATGATCCGCAGTAAGCATCATATTTTTACGCATAGCAAAAATGAACCCAAGGCGATGTACATCTGGCTGAGAGCTTTCATGCACTATGTGCATCGGTTTCATCCAGAGCTCAATCTGTTCATCGATCCATTAGGACATCTCATGGACGCGATGCGCGATGCTAGCAATGGCAATACGCCGTCGCTCTTTAGATCGGCAATGATCAAGGGAAGGCCACTCGCTACTATGAAGCAAACGCGCTTTAAGGTGTTTGCCGTAATAGCATCTGACGAACTGTTAGCGCATAAGGCTGTGCCAAATAGAACCGAGGCGGATGCGACCGTGGTGCGGCGACTGCGAACCGCGGCGACTCGCCTGGACATAGCAATCAAAGTTGGATCCATTAAAGCCTGGAGGCGCAGCATATCAAGCGGCAATACTCAGCGTCCGATGTCTCCGATAGCAAAAGAGCATAAGTCTGAAGCGCGCTACATTCGGGCGTTGCGCAAAGAGTATGGGTCGAAAACTTCCGAACTGTACTTCCAGCTTGCCGAACACCTTTTTTTCGAAAGGGTGAGCGGAATAAAAAAGCGTAGAATGTTCCCCATTTAATACTCCTCCTTCCATGACATCGTGCCTCGACACTTTTCGACACGAAGAGCTGTCGCACGTCGAAACACCGTAAGCGTGAAGGCGCTCAACGCCTTCAGAACGTTCATCTCGACGTGCCGTTAGCAACGATTTTGATGGAGAAGATTATGAACAAGGGAGCCCCAGAGCTTGAAAAATTCGGCTTCACGATTTCAGAGTGCGCTGCACTTTCCGGACTGGGAAGGGACGGCATTTATAGAGCAATCAGGGAAGGCGCCCTACGAGCCAAAAAATTTGGTCGTCGCACAATCGTTCCTGCAGACGCACTTGAGCTGTTTTTGGCCGAACTCCCTGCTCTCCGCTTGAAGTAGCCGACCTCACCTTCCGCGCCGTCACAGTTCTGAACGCGTGCGCGTAGACCGCCCTACCGCCGCCCTAGAAGAGATAATCATCATGACCGAATCGTCATCCCCACTTCCGCATAAGCTGTTGCCCGATCGTCAAACCGCGGGGCTTACTTCGCGCCCGAAGCCAATTGATTTACCACCATCCTATCCAGAACAACTCGCGTTATTTGCCGATGAATATCGTCAATCAGATAAGCTGCCTGACGTGGACGTCCAGAAACTCTACCGCAAACCAAAAGACAAATTTCGGATGTTCCCTGCGAAATGCCGTCGGGCGCTCTCTTTAGCGACCGCAAACGCGAAGCTTGTATTTCTCGCCCTTTGGGATCAGCACGAAGAAAAAAAATCGAGAGCTAACGGCATTTTAATCGCAAGCTTCGATTGGCTATCTAGAAAAACCTCCATCTACAATAGAAATCAAATCAGCGCTGCGATAGTCGAGCTAGAAGTTCGTGGAATAATTCGCACTAAGCGCGGTCGCGGAGGCAATGGAACATCACATCCAAATTTGTTCTTACTAACCGCGTTTCCTGATTGTCTAGGCAACCCGCCAACAGTTGACTATGAGAGCCGAGGTTTACCGGAATCGACACTGAACGAGCCGAAATCGGATCCCTTAAACGAACACATTCGTCGTACTGAAGCGATCTTCAACGCGCGCATCGAAGCACAAGTGCAACTCGTGAAACATTTCAGGCAGATGCAGCGAAACGCAAAAGCAACATGAATAACAAATGATCGGTTGCGCAAAAAAGATATCACCCTGAGATATTTTGTATTTGCGTGAAAGAAAGGCATGTTTCAAGCAAAAACAAACGAGAATATCTCTCACGCTTTTTTCCCAGTATCAACTCGATATCGAGTGCAGGAATTGCGGTATCGTGCAGATACGAGGATATGACCTTGCCAGTATCAATACGATACTTTCAATGCGATCGCCGATATCCAGATGATACACATCTATAAGAATCTCAGGGTGATCCCAGGAGCCAGGCATTTAATGGACGTGATCCCTTTTGTCCGACGGATCTGAACTTGCAGAAATCGCAGTGCAAGATCATCAGCTATATGTTTGGCTTCATTCGCTGCTCGCTAAGCTCAACCTCATTTGGTGGCGCTTTGGCGAGAATTTTGCGACACTAACGTGCGCGCACGCCAGCGCGTTATGGGGTCTTAGGAAAAGGCCATAGTTTTGCGACACTGAAGCAATATGTGTTTTAGGTCTCGCACCAGCCATTTGGCTCGTCCCGCGCTCACCCTCGTCCTTTCGTCTGATATTTTCTCAGTATGCTCGCGATCGCCTCCTGCATCATGGAATCGACCGTCGTTTCATGGGTGATCGCTGCAATCTTAAGTGCTTGCCGGGTTGCCGGATCGACGTAAATCGTCAACGGCACCTTTCCCTCGCGTGATGGCGCCACGTAACCGGCTTTGGTCGGCATTCCTGAAGCTCCCAGATCGAATATAGCTACCCTCCCTACCTCATTCATGCTTGCATGTCATCCTGCGCCCTGTTATGTGTTGGCAAGACATCATGCAAGCATTTACGCCTCAACCCTTGCAGCACAAGGATTGAAACCATGAAACTCGATATCAGAACCCCACAAGCACTGGCGACCTGGACTGGAATCAGCATCCTCGCAGCTGCCACGAACGCAAACGTCTTGGCGAGCGGGAACTATCTCTCGTCACATGCAGCACTCGTGGCCGCGTTGAGCGCGGGCGTTTTTGCCGGTGCGTGGGTCCTAGGTTCTGGAGCAACGGGTAAGATCGGCGCCATCATTCTCGTCGCGCTTCTCGTTGGAGAGGCCTCTAATCTTATCTCCACTGGAGAAAGGATCATTGTGGAGCGAGAAGACCGAGCTGCTCCCCTCAAAGACGCGCTAGCCAAACATAAGGCAGCCCTAAAAGAGCTCGAGCGTGTGGAGACCAACGAGGCACTTACGCCGCGCCTCACCTTGGCCATTGCGGCACGGACGAAAGCGAAAACGACCTACGCTAAGGAACTTCGCGAAGGCGGACGGTGTCTCGCAATCTGCAATGCTTTGAAAGAGGATGCGGTTCGAGCCGACGCAGAAGTCTCGGCCGCGGCCACGGAAGCTCGGGCCCTCCATGTTGCAGAGATCGCCGTTGCTAGAAGTGACGTCGAAGCCAACTCCCTTCCCGTTTCCGCAACGCCGCTCGCAGACCACATCGGGGTCCCGCCTTGGTTGCTCGACCTAATCATGGCAGGTCTGACCTCTATAGCTGCAAACGGACTCGCTGCTGCTCTGATTGCATTTGGAGCGAGCCCTGTACGCTCAATGCCGAACATGCGGCCATTCACGCCAGCTCCGGATGAGGTCACTGAGAATGATACGCTTCGCATCTGTCCGAAAGAAAAACCACGGAGACTGAATAAGCAGCAAGCGCTCGCCGACATCGTCAACAGGCTGGCGACTGGCCAGGAGATCCCACGTCAAGTTGCACTAGCCTCGCGCTGGAACCGTCCGAAGCAGACGGTATCGGATTGGATGCGGGAATGGCGCCGCATCGGAGTCATCACCTCGGCTGGCCAGAGGGGCCGCATCGGATCAGCGAGCGGACGTGTCCAATGCCTAGCATGCTGAAGATGACGCGACATCGGACGCGTCATCTTCAGCATGCGGGAATTGTAATTGCCCTCCGAGAAGTTAACCAACGTATGACGCGTCCGCCTCAGAAATAGTTCGCGATATCAATACACTAAAATGGGAGCTGCCAAACTCGTTGACGCGTCTACGCGTCGCCTGACGCGTCCACGACCAAGAGAGAAACGCGAATTTTGTGACACCATACGCACGCGCGCGCACGCACGTTATGGGTCTTAGACCAAAGGGGAATTTTGTTACACATGCTCAATATCACTTTGCCCGACGAACGCTCCTGCGAGAGGAGACACGTCCGCTCGCGTTGCGGGGCCCACGCGAGAAGCACGGGTAAACCGTGTTGCGCTCCCGCGATGACCAACGGTCGCTGCAAACTTCACGGCGGCCGATCTACGGGCCCAAAGACGCCAGAAGGTCGTCAACGTATCGCAGACGCCCAGCGCCTAAGGTGGGCCAACCTAAAAACCGATACCAGAGATTAGGTTTGCTATCCTCACGGCCACGCTCATACCACGATAGACCGATCGCAAAGGAGAGTTGTTGAGATGATGTCCAGAGAACTGGTGGACGATCGGTGCACACCCAATGGTCACGCGGTAGGCATTATTCTGAAGGAACTGGTTCGGCGAGCGATAAAGATCGTCCGATCCGAGCGGCAAGCCTTCGAAGTCATGCAAAAGGCTGGCTATGGCGGCGACATGACGGACGTCTTCACAACCGCCGATAGTAAGGCGCAGGAAATCTACGTTCGCTCCATCCAGGAGTGCTTTGCCGCGTTCTCGATCGTCGCTGAAGAAGGTGCGTTCTCAAAGGCCCAGCCCGACGCGACAAACTATTTTACGATAGATCCTTTGGACGGCACCAAGGCGTTTATTCGCCGACAATCACACGGTGTCGGAACGATGATCGCGATGGTCGAGAACGACAAGATTGTCTCGGCCTATGTCGGAGACGTGAACACCCAGGAAATCTATGGGTATCGCCCCGGCTCGTCGAATGTTCATCGGATCACAGAGTTCGAAACAGCAGAGCGGCTCTCTTATGAAGGTAAGCCGCTGTCCGATCAGACAGTGCTCTTACGTGACCCTCCGGAAAAGTACTCGGAAGCTTCCCGTCGCCTGCTCTCGTCCTTCAAATCGTATGAAGTCGAAGGCGGAAGCATCGGAGTATGGCTAGCGCGATTGTGGAAGCGCGAAGTTGCGGCGGCTATCTTACCGCCCGGCGGCGAGACACCTTGGGACAGCACACCTCTTCAGGGCATATCAGAAGAGCTCGGTTATATGTTCCTTCGACCATGCCAAGAACCTTTGGGCTGGGAATCGTGCACGCCGTCACTCGTGAAACATACGTTCCCGCGCCAACATGATGTTCTCATCATTCATCGGGATGACTGGAAATCCAGCTTGCTAAACATGAGCAATTAATGTCTTGCAAAATCCGACCATGCATGCCGCGCAAAGCTGCGGAATACCGTGCCGATAAAAGATATTATCAGCATATAAGTCGGGAGACAATTTCGGATCTAGTTTTGAGCCACGCTATTGCTTTAGCGCCCCAATGGTGGCCATAGCCGAAGTGATATCGCAAAAGCCGAGGCCCGATAGCAGCTTTGCCGAGAAAGCCGACATCACCGGATCATTGAACGGCTAACTCAATTGTCAGATGATCATGACCGGTATCCGTCAATAAGCAGACAAAGCGTCTCCCCCTTTTGGGCTCGAAGTGGACGTTTTAGCCTGGTGGTATCGTCGCGCCTGTAGAAGATGATTACGCGACTAGCGTGACGATCGTGATGCCCGCCGCGCTCGTCGCGGCTGTTCTTCGCGATCCGCAGGTTCGGGATGTACGCCGCCGCCTTTCCATTCGCCGGAGGCAAGCCATTCCTCGAAGTAGAAGAGCCAGACCGATGCCCACGAGACGAAGGTCTGATCGATTCTCATGTGCGCGGCCCACTCGCCCGATCCAGGCAGATAGAGACAGAGCCGCAGCGGATTGCGGTAGACATGGGGCAGTTCGCGGTTGCCGGCGAGAGCGGCAATGTCGGGATTTAGTACGAAGACTTGCGGACTCATGCTGAGCCGATAGACAATGCGTAATGTGTACTCGCGGCTGAGCGGTGTGGGACGGTCCCGGTATTCCCACGTCAGGGCGGCGGCCTTCAATGAGCCAACACCATCTCCGACCCGGCTGGATTTCAGGAAGAGATATTGCTGGGCAAGGCTGAGATCCGGCCGATCACTCCTGTTTTTCATCAGTCACCGAAGTTCGTATTACGGGGAATCGGTGCCGCGCCGGCGGCACTGGAAAAACTCAAGCTGCCCGCCGATCCGATGTACAGCCTGCCGGAGCCGCGTGCGGCGCCAATGGAATCTGTTCGTCGGTCCATGACGCGGCGAACCACGGATTTGCCAAGAATGCCTTCAAGGCTGCTCGTCACCCGGTCGAGACCGTCGACTGCGGCGGCCTGTTCAAAGGCGGACAGTGCTTTTGCGTGCCAGGCGAAAAAAGCGTCGACGCGAGCCGGCTCGGCGTTCCACCGGTCCGCGAAGTTTTCACCCACCGTACTCTCGTTTGCCACCCAGTAATGGATGCGGCCGTCGATCAAGCGTTTTTCTATGAAGTGAGGCATCATCCGGATCGTCTCGACGACAACGTCCAATTCCGTGTCGAATTCGAATATTCCGACGCAGAATTCGTAAGCCATTGAGGCGAGGGTCGTGATGACGATCGAGATAGGCGCGACTTCCTTCGTCGTGTCCTCAAAATAGATATCGCGGTGGCGTTTGAGTAGCTGAACTGTGCGACGCAACACTCCTTTGCCCGTCATCTTGGTTGGGAAAGGCGCGACGTCGGCGCGGTCATTCGCATAGGCCGCTTTTTCCGCGCGCAGGCGCGCCCGCAGATTTGCCCGGCGTTCAAAAATGGCCTTAAAACCGCTTGGATTCGTGGGCTTCCAGTCGCGAAGCTTTTTGTCGGGGACCAGCTCTCCACCGTTGACGCATTCGACGTTCACGATCGTGGGCGAAATGTCCAGATGGAACTCGCGGGCATAGTTCAATCGCCAGCAACGCTTCTTTTCTTCCAGGATCGGGGCATATCGCGCGTTGTCCCGAAGCCTGTCGCCGATGAGCTTTTTCAGTTCGGCGGGTGAGCGACGAGAAGAAAAACCCAGCACCAGGCAGATGAGGTCGACGTCGAAATCTTCTCGGCCGAGAGGCTTCACGCTTGTGCCGAGACCGGCCGATCCATGAGCGTACACGCGAATGGCGCGGAGTAGGGGATCGTCGCTTTCCGAGAGCCACTCTGCCACCGCTTCGTAGCTGTTCTTTGCGGCAACGAGCTGCGCTTCGGTCAGCTCCAGCTCGCGGCAGACTTCATCGAGGATGGAATAGACCGCCGACTTCCGAACGACGTCGGGAAAGTTATTGGCGCGCGGCGCAATCAAGTTCATGTCAACGTTCCCTTGAGTTTATGGATAGGTTCGAACGATTCGGCGGGCGCCTGAAAGAAGATCGGCTCAAGCCGCGGACACTCTTTCCGGGCCGCCGCCGCGCCCATCCCGCGAAGCTCGGAAATCTTGCGGGTGTCATCCATCGCGTAGAGATCCTTCGGAACGTCCGGACAGACGCGAAAGATCGCCTCCCGCTCATGCTCATGTCCCGTCAGCAGTTTCGCTATACCGAGCGCGCCGCGCGATTGCCCGTCCATGAAAAGCCGCGAAAGATCGCGGATGATGCCGATCTTTCCGGGAGCGGCGCCAAGCGCATACACTTCGTTGACGCAGCCCAGGCTTAGAATGCGAAGGCTGCTCGAGGGCCAACCGAGAATGGAAATGGCTTCGACCACGGCAAGCGCGATCGGATTGTTCGCCCAGACGCCACCGTCAAAAAGCCCGACGTGATCCGCCGTGGTGTGCCGCCGGAAAATGGTCGGCGCGGCGGCTGTCGCCATTGCGGCGTCAACGGCAAGGCGCGAATAGTCGGTCTTTAACCGGTCGTGATGCGCCGTCTTGAAGATGTATACGCTGCGATGGAGAGGGTCCCAGGACGGGATCAACAATCGTGTTCGAGATTCCCCGAGCTGCCTCTGGCCGAGTATGGCATCGAGCTCGCGTCGGAGAGCAGTCGCGTCATGCTTCGTCGCTACCCAGTGTTTGATTTTGCGACCTAAGCGAGAGATGAAACCTTCAAGCCCTGACGTTCCTTCCCCAAAAATGAAAGGCCCTCGATCAACGTAGAGGTCCAGGAGCTGCTGGGCGCTCAATCCAAGGCCGAGGCCAATGGCGAGAATGCCGCCCGTCGACGTTCCGGCGATCAGATCGAAGTATTCGCCGATCGGGCGATCGAGATTTCTCTCAATAGCGGCGAGAAAGGATGCCGGCAGAGTTCCCATGATCCCGCCGCCGTCAAGGCAGAGAATGCGTCGGATAGGCAGCGGATCAAGGTTCTCGGCCGACATCGATGATCATCCCTTGGGCGGATACGGATCGTTGCCGTAGGAATTCTTGTCGCGGATCTCGCCATTCGGCCGGTGAATGACGACCTCGCTGCGCTGGTTGATCGCGATGCTCCTCGCAGCGCTTTCCGCCTGGGATTGCGTCGCGTGGGTGGACGTCACGCGGCTGTTGTTTTCGCCGCGGACGGCCAATCCGTCGCCGTGTGGAACCACATGTTGATTCTTGCCCATTTCTAGCAGCCCTCTATTGACCTCGGATTCGCGCCGTCATACGCTACTTGACGAACTGTCATAGGCGCGGGCCAAAAAAAGGAGGTCCGCGACATTGACGACCTCAGCAGTGGAATCTATACGCTTTCGTCATGACCAGGTCAATCATATCATCAAGTTTCGGTTCCCGTTTGAAATCCATTCGCGAAGATCGGGAACTCAGCCAGTCTGAATTGGGACGTCGCGCTGGCATGGATTCGTCGGCTATAGCGCATTTTGAAGCCGACCGACGAAAACCCTCCTTCGACAACATTCGTGCGCTCGCCAAAGCCCTTGTTATCTCGACGGACTATTTGCTCGGCACGGGAGAAGCGACGACAGCGTTTCGCGATGAAGACAAGCTGTCGGTCAGAGACCGAGATATCATCCAGGGTGTCATCGACAACATGGTCAGCAAGAAGAAGTAGCCATGGCGGCATTTCGCTTAAAACTTGCGACGCAACTCGGAGAAAAGGTAGCGAGGGAAGCCGGGTTCACGACGTTTCCCATTCGACCGCTGCAGATTGCGGCCGACAACGATATTATTGTCGAAGCGAAGCCGCCCGACGCGCCGGGAATATCGGGCGCCCTCATCTTCGTAAATAATCTTGTGACGCTAATCTATTCGACGGAGCACAACAACCGTGGCTTCGAGAACTTTTCAGTATCGCACGAATTGGGGCATTTTTTCCTTCCTGGGCATCCTGAAGAGATCATAGGGGCCGGCGGAGTGCACATGTCGCGCGCGAACTTTACACAGAGTTCCTCAATAGAGCTCGAGGCCGATCACTTTGCAGCCGGGCTTCTTCTTCCATCGTCCCTCACGAAGAAGTTTCTGCAACGGCATCAGACCGGGCTT
>JAFECH010000290.1 GCA_018242255.1 Pseudomonadota bacterium
TCATGACGGCTTGATCGTCAGAAACGTTAAAGATGGTCCAAAATCAATCCGCCCGGCAACAACCTACGCAGCTCTTAAACGTGGAACTGTAACGTCCCCTCTCACAGGCGAAACCCTATTCTCTAACGGCCTCCCCTCTCTCTGGTCATCAGCATTACAAGGCCAACAGAACCAGACTTACCCGAACTCTTTATTCACCTATTGATGTGCTCTGCGTTGCAACAGGAACGAAAGCTTATGCGCAATGCAGAAGGAATCGCCCGAGTGGCATTTGACCTGGATGCTGGCCGTCGAGCGAAGAATTACACGTCTCGAAGTGCATCTTGGGAAGCGGACTACGGACAAGACCGAGACCTCCCAAAGATGGTCCGCGAGAGATACCATGATGGCGATAGCCGGGATCGGAATGGTTCTGGCAACACTGGCAGAGAAGGCTGGACTTACCGCCGTGTTCTCAACCTTGCTCGCGGCCTATGGGTCGAGATGATGTCAGAGCTTTGCCCTGGAACACGAGTTTTAGTCGTCTGCATAGGCATCGTCGCGTTTATTGTGGTGGTGTGAGGCTTCTATCTTCTAATCTTCAAACCGATGATGAACCCGACGCAGAGCGCCGTTAGTAGCCAGCCGCCCATCGCTTTAACCTCTCCTTTTTAATTGCCGAAATTCTCGGCAATTCCTCTCCTTAAATATCAAAAACGTGATGTTAATTTCAGCATATCTGCGCGTATGCCGTTTTTGACATACGGCTCTCTATTTCTCTAAAGCCATATCTCGCAACCGGCGGCGAGCACGCTGTGCCCGCTTACCAGTCCCCGCCGCTAATGCCGTCAAATTTTGTTCCGTTTGCTTCTGTCGCGCTTCGTCCGGTTGGCCTCGATGCTTTATCGCGCACTCCGCATGCTGCACCCGCCAGTGACCGCCAATGCGTTCAAAGTGACCCTCGCCCGGTGCGCACCACGTTTGGCAGCGATAACAGTCACCTCCGAATTTGTTGCGCACCGTCTTCTCCTTTGTCATCCAAGCCGTTGCAATGTCAGTTTCACAAATTGCAAAATATCGCCATGAGAGACGTCGTCATCTCCTAGGCATTGCGCGATGTGTCGAAGAGCACCTTCAAGCTCCGATGATCGGCGCCTTTCGTCTTGAATCTGCCTTTCAAGCTCGAAAACCGTCAGCATGAAGTATTTCCCTCGCGCGAACCAATATTCAGGAAATGGCCTCGCGCATCACGTCGCTTGCCATCTGCTTTTTCAAGCAGGTGAGCAGCGACGCTGTCAGAGCACAACTCAACCTTTCCGTCATCGGAATACTTCCTCGCCCAGCCCGGAATTTGAGCCGCGCTGCAAATGACAATGTCAGGTTTGTCGCCGAAGCCGATAATGGTCCACGTCTCATCGGGATCAATCCGATTGAAGACGTCCCCGACGTGGGCAACAACCTTACCAGTGGCGCATTCCAGTTCCC
>JAFECH010000291.1 GCA_018242255.1 Pseudomonadota bacterium
GGACGAAGTCTTCGGCACCCTCGACGAGGACGAATTTTTCACCGAAAGCACCGTCTACGATCCAAGGTCGCCCTACTCCGCCAGCAAAGCCTCGTCCGATCATCTCGTTAGCGCTTGGCGGGAGACCTACGGGTTGCCGACGCTGATCACGAACTGCTCGAACAACTACGGTCCCTTTCATTTCCCGGAAAAGCTCATCCCCCTCATTCTGCTCAACGCGCTGGAGAAAAAACCGCTGCCCGTTTACGGCGACGGCCGGCAGGTGCGCGATTGGCTTTACGTCGAAGACCACGTCAAAGCGCTCACGACTGTCTTCGAACGCGGCCGGATTGGCGAAACCTATAATGTTGGAGGCCGGGCGCCCACCGAGAACCTGACCGTGGTCGAACGCATTTGCGATCTTCTCGACGCGCGCATGCCGGATGGTGAGCCGCGGCGAAATCTAATCACCTTTGTAACGGACCGGCCGGGTCACGATCGGCGCTACGCGATCGACCCGACAAAAATAGAAACCGAACTCGGCTGGCGCGCAGAAAAAACGTTCGACACAGGCATCGCAGCGACCGTGGACTGGTATTTGGACAACGCCTGGTGGTGGCAGCCCCTGCGCGAGAATGTCTATTCCGGAACACGGCTTGGTTTGCTCACCGAATCGATCACCGCTGACGAACTCGCGGAGAATTCCGTGTGACGGCCGACACTCGCACCATTCTTATCCTTGGCCGGAATGGTCAGGTCGCACGGTCCCTAAAAGAACAGTTGACTGCGCCTGGGCACACCGTCGTGAAAGTCGGCCGACCCGAGATAGACCTCTGCGATCCATCAAGCGTCTCCCAGGTCATTCGCGCGGCCCAACCGGCATGGGTTATCAATGCGGCCGCCTACACCGCCGTCGACCGGGCGGAAGACGAAACTCAAGCAGCGTTCGCGGCAAATGCCATAGGTGCGCAAGCGGCAGCCTTAGCCGCCTCCGAAGTTGGCGCACCAATCATTCATTTCTCGACGGACTATGTGTTCGACGGCACCAAGGCCATGCCTTACGTCGAGACCGATGCGACCTCTCCGCTTGGGATTTACGGTCAAAGCAAGCTGGAGGGCGAGCAGCTCGTCGCGAAGGCTAATCAGCAGCACGTTATTTTGCGGACTGCCTGGGTCTTTAGTCCGTTCGGCGCAAATTTTGCGAAGACCATGCTGCGCCTAAATCAGGAGCGGCCGACGATTAACGTTGTCGATGATCAACACGGCAACCCGACTTACGCCCCAGATCTCGCAGACGTCGTGGGCCGGATCATCACTCGTTTAAGCGAGTCACCCCCGAACCAAAACAATTTCGGCATATTCCACGCCGTAAATAGTTCTCCAACCACTTGGTGCGGCTTCGCGCAGGCAATTGTCGAAGGCGCTGCGCAGCGGGGCGCACCGCAGGCAACCGTCAATCCGATCGGAACAAAGGA
>JAFECH010000292.1 GCA_018242255.1 Pseudomonadota bacterium
ACCGTCCACAGCACGCGCTTGTAGCGCGGGTCCATGCCGTCGAAGCGCGGATTGCCGTGGCACCCGCAGGCGGAGGATTGGCAGGTGACGGTCATGGGCGCCCTTTCGTTTCCATGACCGCGAGCGTACAATCTCTAGCGACTAGAGGAGCAAGAACTTTATGACCGACCTCATGGCCATCGGCGATGTGTCACGCAAAACCGGGGTTAAAGTGCCGACCATCCGCTACTACGAGGGCATCGGCCTGCTGCCCGCGCCGCCGCGGAGCGAAGGCAACCGCCGGCTTTACGGCGGCAAGGCCGTGGACCGCCTGCGGTTCATCCGCCACGCGCGGGAGCTGGGCTTCGAGGTTGAGGCCATCCGCGAGCTGCTGGACTTCGCGGAACAGCCACAGCGCTCTTGCGCTAAGGTCGACGCGCTAGCGCGCGAGCATCTTCAGGCCATCACCAGCCGCATCGAGCGCCTCACCGCGCTGAAGGTCGAGGTGGAAAGCATGATCAAGTCCTGCGCCAAAGGGCGCATCGCTAAGTGCCGCATCATCGACACGCTCTCGCGTCATGAGCACTGTTTGCACGCGGAACATTAACCGGTCGAATGACACCCGGAACGGGAATAAATGTCGGGGTACTATATTTCAGGCACTCGAACATAGGCGGCAACCTTGTCTGGATAAACTTCATGGATGGCGGGTCTTAAGCCAGTCTTGCGGGGCAAAGAAATGCCCTTACGAGCGAAATTTGGACGACTTGCGGCTGAACATTCACAACTTCAAGGCCTCTCCACTATCGAGAAGCCGAAGGAATTCCGTCTCAACATCTATCCTGGCTGCAAGTGGGGAACCGTTCCTGCACGAGTGCCGACCATCGACTGAGGACGAGTAAGTCGAGGAAGACACGATGTCCGGATTATGCCGACATGCCGCGTTGGCGTTTCACACCAGTCAGGAGGATTGACGATCAGCGCGGCATAATCCGGCACTCGGCATAATGGGCCTTATGCCGATATCGGCATAAGACCCATCACACCGGCGCGGCCCACAGGCTCAACCGAACTTTCGGCGACCGCTTCGGTGATGCCGCTTACGCGTTCGAAGAACTTGTGGCGTCCCTCGGCGCAAGCTTCATGTGCGCAGACCTTGCCATCAGGCCCGGGCCGCATCCAAGTGATGCCTCTTACCTTCATCACTGGCTGACGATCTTGCGCGCGGACAAGAAAGCCATCTTCACCGCCGCCGCCAAAGCGTCCGAAGCCGCCCGCTACATCGCCGCCTTCTCAAGCAAGGAGGCTTCCCATGCCGAGGCCGCCTGACACCCTCACCCTCACTTGGCGGGACCTCACCCTTCGCGTCGAACACATCCGGGATTGGAAGATCAATGGCTGGTCGCGCCTCATCATCAAGGTGGCGCACCCGCGCGGTGCTCCCCTTCCCTTCGCCGAGGACGGCTACCAT
>JAFECH010000293.1 GCA_018242255.1 Pseudomonadota bacterium
GATGAGAGCGGAAAAATCAATCCGCTCGATGTCAAGCCTGGCGACCGCGTACTGTTTGGAAAGTGGTCGCGCAGCGAAGTGAAGATCGACGGCGAGGAGCTGTTGATCATGAAAGAAAGCGACATCCTCGGCGTCCTCGACGGGTCTGCAAAAAACCTGCGCGCCGCGGCTTAGATCGCTTCGTAAAAGCCTTGTTCAAATTTCAATTCGGCTGGCGCCTGAGCGTGTCCGGCACATTGCCGTGCTGCGCTCTCGGCAGCCTATGTCATGGAGACTGAAAGATGTCCGCGAAGGAAGTCAGATTCTCAAGCGATGCGCGCGAGCGCATGCTGCGTGGCGTTGACATACTCGCCGACGCCGTCAAGGTGACGCTCGGACCTAAGGGCCGCAACGTCGTTATCGAGAAAAGCTTCGGGGCCCCACGCGTCACCAAGGACGGGGTGACCGTGGCCAAAGAAATCGAGCTTGGCGACAAATTTGAGAACATGGGCGCGCAAATGCTGCGTGAGGTCGCGTCGAAGACCGCCGATTTGGCGGGCGACGGCACGACGACGGCGACCGTGCTGGCGCAAGCGATCGTCCGCGAAGGCGCCAAGTCTGTCGCCGCGGGTGCTAACCCAATGGATCTGAAACGCGGCATTGACCTCGCTGTTGATGCGGTCGTGCGCGAACTCAAATCAAAATCGAAAAAGGTAACGGTTAACGAGGAGATCGCTCAGGTCGGCACGATATCGGCGAACGGCGATCGGGAAGTTGGCCGCATGATCGCGGAAGCCATGAAGAAGGTTGGCAACGAGGGCGTCATCACGGTTGAGGAAGCCAAAGGCCTCGATACTGAGCTTGAGGTCGTCGAAGGCATGCAGTTCGACCGCGGCTACACCTCGCCGTATTTTGTCACCAATTCCGAGAAGATGACGGTCGAACTCGAAGACCCGTATGTCTTGATTTACGAGAAGAAGCTCTCGGGTTTGCAGCCCTTGCTCCCCGTCCTTGAGGGCGTCGTGCAGTCCGGCAAGCCCTTAGTCATCATTGCCGAGGATGTCGAAGGCGAGGCTCTGGCGACCCTCGTGGTCAATAAGTTGCGCGGCGGCCTCAAGGTTGCCGCCGTGAAAGCCCCGGGCTTTGGTGACCGCCGCAAGGCCATGCTCGAAGATATCGCTGTCCTAACCGGCGGCACAGTGATTTCGGAGGATCTCGGCATTAAGCTCGAGAACGTAACCCTCACTATGCTGGGCCGGGCCAAGAAGGTGGCGATTGACAAAGATAACACGACGATCGTCGATGGCGCGGGAAGCAAGTCCGAGATTGATGCGCGTGTGAAACAGATCAAGCAGCAGATTGAGCAAACCACGTCTGACTACGACCGTGAGAAGCTGCAGGAGCGGTTGGCCAAGCTCGCGGGTGGCGTCGCCGTCATCAAAGTTGGCGGCGCGACTGAAGTC
>JAFECH010000294.1 GCA_018242255.1 Pseudomonadota bacterium
TGCAGCGTGACGAAGATGTCGAGCGCCTGGCGCGAGAGATAGACCACATGCGGATTGCGACCCTTCATCCGCTGCTTCGGAATCGTCCAGGTCTTGCTCTCGAAATCGACCTCATCCCATGTGGCCTGGATCAGCTCGCTCTTGCGCACCAGCGTCAGCAGGATCAAGCGCAGCGCCAGTTTGATGGTCGGATAGGTCGCCACCAGCTCCATCTCCTGCACCATCATCCGGATTTCCGTCGGCGACAAGGCGCGATCCTTCGGCACGAAGGTAGCGATCGAGGCCGCGCCCACGCTGTTGGCGGGGTTCTCCACCTTTTCGCCGTGGGCGATGGCGTAGACGTAGACCTGCTTCACGATGTCCCGGATCTGAACCGCGGTGGCTGGCGCCCCACGGTCCTTGACCTTGTTGCACAAGGCCCGCAGATCTTCGGCCTCGATTTCGGTCAGCAGACGGTTCTGGAAGACCGGCAGGATGTCCCGGTCGATGATGTGCTTGCGCATGGCGCGCGTGCTGTCGGCCAACCTTGCGTTGGCCAACCAGGTGTCCATCGCCGCGCCGAAAGTCTTGATAGCGACCACCCGGCGTTTCTCGCGCTGCTTCTCCAGCGCAGGCGAGACCCCCTTGAGAACGGTCTTGCGCGCATCGAGCAACAACTCGCGCGCCATCGCCAGCGAAATACCGTCAGGGCCATAGCGCCCGAGGGTCAGCGTCTCGCGGCGCCCGTTGAGGCGGTAGTCGTAGCGGAAGGTGACGGTGCCGCCGGGCGATACCGTCACGTACATCCCATCCCGGTCAGAAGCCTTATAAATCTTGGACTTAGGCTTCAAATTTCGTAGCGCAGCGTCGGTCAGCATCGAGGTTTCCTCCGGCTTTTGACGGCTTTACCGTCAGGTTTTACCGTCAGGGACCTGGAGACCTGCTGATGCCCGGAAAGCCGCATGAAACAAGCATTCCCGAGAAGATTTTTACCGTCAAAGACGGTAAAAGTCTGAATAGTGAACGAGAGTGTCTTAATCCGACCTCGATTTTTACCGTCAGCTCTACCGCCAACTTTTTCTGCTGGCCGGCGATAGCCACCGATAGCCGCTGTGACGTATTTTTTTATAAATCAATACGTTACGTCAGTATTTCGATAGCTGGCGATAGTCCTCGAAGGACGTCAATTCACTCCCACTCGATAATCAACTGGCGGCCAAAACCCAAGTAAACATTGGGGTTTCTTGGGGTGCGCCTTCGTTCATACCGTCAACGATACCGACGGGGCGAAAGCGCCCCTTCAGCACCTCCGACGGCAGCGCCCCCAGCACCCGAGAAGGCGCCAAACCACATTAAAACAGGTGAAGAGCAACAACCAAGTGACCCACACCGTCAGCGCTGGCGATCTTGCTGCCCATTGACGCTGCGTCACCTGCGGCGGCCCCTCCTGCCTTACCCGA
>JAFECH010000295.1 GCA_018242255.1 Pseudomonadota bacterium
GGCTACGCCGGCGTGGGCGAACCTGGGCCTGCCGCCGGATCTTGCCTTGCCCGTTTCGCATGCGAAGTCGGCGCGCGAAACCGCCGCCGACAAGGCATTCGAGAAACAAAAGGAGGCGTTTGACACTACCCAGCATGCGCGTGTCGCCGAGTATGTCGGCAAGGCGACCGAGCATCCGACCAGCGCGCGCAGCGCCGGCAGCGCGACCGTGTACGGGTACCGGGAAGGCGACATCTATGTCGTCTACGCGGGTCTCGACCGACTCACCGACATCGCGCTGGAGCCGGGCGAAAGTCTGACCGCGGAGCCGGTTGCGGGCGACACGGAAGGCTGGATCAAGAGCGAGTTCACGAGCGGGTCCGGCCCGGCCGCGCGCACGCACATCGTCCTCAAGCCGCGCGACGAAGGTATCCAGACGAATCTGATCGTGCCGACCAACAAGCGCGTCTATCAGCTCGATCTGCGCTCGAAGCCGGGCTGGTACATGCCGGGCGTGCGCTGGTTCTATCCGGACGAAGAAACGGCTATAGCCGTCAAGAAGGAAATCGACGAGCAGGCGAAGCAGGACAGCAGCGAGGCTCTCGCCGTGCCGCCCGAGCATCTGAATTTCCGTTACCGGATCAAAGGGCACGACGCCCCATGGAAGCCGACGCAGGTGTTCGACGATGGTGCCAAGGTGTATCTCAAGATGCCCGAAGATGTCGCGACGACCGACGCGCCGGCCTTGTTCGTCATCGAAGACGGCAAGCCGTTGCTGGTCAACTACCGCGTCAAGGATCGTCTCTACGTCGTTGATCGGCTGTTTGCGAATGCGCAGCTGCGCGTCGGGGACAGCCACATCGACGTCATGCGCTGTGGCGAGCGTGCTTGGTTCTGCCGCTGAGGAGTGCCGAGATGACGCAGACGTCCATGGGTTACGTTCCGCCCGAGTCCGCACCGCCCATCGACCTGCGCGCGCCGATGCCCCGAGTGAAGAGGGTCAATCGCGTTGCGGTTGCCGCAGTCGTGGCAGGGCTCGGCATTCTGATTGCCTTCGCACTCGTTGCCGCGTTGCGTCAGCCAGAAAAGGCAGCGGCTCCGACCAAGTCGACCTCCCAGCTCGTGCTGCCGGCCGACGTCTTGAGCGATCTACCGACGGACTATGCGGCTGCCGCCGCGGCACAACGTCGACATGACGTGCCGAAACTCGGTGAGCCGATCGGTGGCGAGTTCGGCGCGGCGCAACTCGACATGCAGAACGAGGCCAAGGCGAGGAACACGACTACGGCTGACGATCCCGTCGGGAAACTACTCACGGACATGACACTCGCTCGATTGAAGCGTCGTGCGGCTGCCCGTGATGCGAAGCTAAGTTTTGGGGATCATCCAGCAGCGCCGATGAGCGCTGTAGGTACCACGGACCGTTCGACACAGCCCGCGGTGCCCGGTGACGCGTCGTC
>JAFECH010000296.1 GCA_018242255.1 Pseudomonadota bacterium
GGAAAAGGCGGAGGCTATCACTTCGACGAAAAACGATCGGCCCTTCCCCGTCGGAAACTCGAAGAGTTCCGGAGGCAGCCGGCCATTCGTGTGATTGGCGAGGGTGAGAAGCTTCTCAATTCGGGCACGTTCTTCCTTTGGGAAAAGCTTCTGTAGTTGGGTATCGATTGGGTCGTGCTCAGGCAGTCCGAGGATCTGTCGTGCTTGACGGTTTATCGTGAGAGTCATGCCGCCGGGGTCCGTGGCCAACACGCCGATCGGCTCGTGATCGAAAAGCCCTTCAACATACTCGGCCGTCTCAGGCTTGAGGAGCGGGAGAACCTCGATCTGAACATGGGCGTTCGCCATTGCGGCTTCTTGGTAGCGTTGGCGCTGCTGGCGCCGTTGTGCGGCGTCCGCCAACACATCCGCAAGTCCATCGATATCCGTCGTGGGCCAGACGACGATCTCATGTCCAAGAAACGGGCTGAACATCAAATCCTGCCGCAACTGCCCACATTTCGCGGCTGTACCCAAGATAATAATGGGAAGGCGCTTGTCCATGGAATGGATCCGTTGCGCCCAACCGACCGGATCGTTCAATTCCGTGCCGAGGAGAACGGCATCGATCGCCTCGGGCCGATCCTGCACCTTTGCCGCGAGCTGGTCGCTGCCGACAACAAATTCGATGCGATGCAACTTTGATAAGTTCTTCGAAATATGGAATGCAAAATTCCGTGCGACGCTCGCGAATAGCAGATTGCAGACATCGCCTCGCGAGCCAGCGTTGAGTCGGCGAAAGTTGACATCTGATCCAGGGTGCCTAATGGACAATGTTCGACCCTCTATGCGCTAAGGGCCACCTGGAAGTCGTCATGCATAGTCATCGTTGGGTTATCCGAACCGTTCGCTCAGTCAGCGAGGAGGGGAACACCCAGGAAGGACTTCCCAATCCACGTCCTTAGCAAATCTGTTGTCGGGGACATCAGGTGAACCGCGCGGACGTCGCGGAGATGCCGCGACAGCTTCGATCCTTCAGAATAGCCTCGACCGCCGGTTAGCGTCATCGCCTCGTTGACGATCGTAACGGCGCTGTCGGCTACCTCCGCCTTGCTGGCCATAATGGAGATCAATGCATCCGGCTCGCCGTTATCGAAGCTCGCCGCTGCTCCGTAAACAAGCCGTCGGGTGCGATCGAGCATGCTCCAGAGAGTACCGAAGCGATGTTGCACGACAGGTGCCTGCGAAAGCGCGCCCGTATGCGCGTGACGACGGCGCACGACGTGTGTGCGTGCCTCATCGAGAGCACTGAAAGCGACCCCGAGATAAGTTGCGGCCATCGCAACGAGAAAAAAGGGCGTGATGACGTTAAAAATGTACCAGATCTGATCACCCTCCCGGCCCAGAAGATTGGACCGCGGAATGCGCACACTGCGAAGGGTCATGGTGCGAGACG
>JAFECH010000297.1 GCA_018242255.1 Pseudomonadota bacterium
GGGCCCGAGATGCGATCCGCACTGAAGCCACGCATTTTGGAGCATCAGTTTCAGTGCATTTTCGTCCGCGCCTGCTATCCCAACGAACAAGCCTCCCAATACCATCCAGCAGAGCGAGCCTAAGACAACAGTCGGTCCCACCGTTGCATTTGACGCAATCTGCGTAGCCAGTCCAAACGCAACTGCCGCCGCTCCGTCGTTCAGCAAGCTTTCGGATTCCACCACCAGGCTCAGTCTTCGCTCAACTTTGAGTTCCTTGAACGCTGCGATTACCGAAACAGGATCGGTCGCCGAAATAAGAACGCCGAAGATGATAGATCCTTGCCAACTCCAGCCGACCAGAAAGTGCATCCCGACTGCAACGACAGCAGAACTGAGTAGCACGCCAGGAAATGCGAGGGTCAATGTGAGAGGAAGATTTTTGGCAAATGCTTGCCACCTCAACTGCAGCGCAGCCTCGAAGATCAACGGCGGAAGGAGGACAGAATAGATGAAGTCGGGGTGAAAGGAGATGTGTGCCGGTCGTCCTACGATAGCTAGCCCGAAGCCGGCCGTGACGAGTCCGACGCTATATGGCAAGCGAAGACCGCGAGAGAGCATTGCGACGACGCAAGCGACGAGTAGGATCAGTCCAACCTGAGATACTGGCATTTTGGAGTGGCTGCAGCATTATCGCCGATACGTGGCTGCTGCCCTCAATTGCGCGCAGCCGTTCAGATCGCCATTATCGTTCAGTTTTCGACTTATCCGCCGTCTCTGTCTCAAACGGCTTTCCATCTTCTTCCGTAACCTTCCGATCGGGATCTGCCGTGGGAAGAGGTCCGACGTCCGGTTTTGGAGTTGATTTGGCGCTCGGGCCGCGACCACCGCGCCAATAATCCAATTCTTCTTTCCTGTCCGGCATAGGATGCCTCGGTCACATTGAAATGACGTACAGCCTCAGCTGCTCTCTCTTCGGCATACCGGGTTGGACGCTGGATAGTTCCCGGACAACGGGGCGACTGCCAGTGTACGAAAACTGCTTGGATAACATCGCACCGATCAACAACGCGAAATTGATGATGGCTTGGCACTGTCTGTGAGGAATCGAGCTGCGCAAGCTTGGACCATGACTTTCATGACAATCAGATGCCGCTGCTTGTCAGAGACTGCCATGGTGCACACCAGGTGCGTCAGAAGGTGGTCCGAAGCCGGCGTCGAAACACGCGCGACCGAACAAGCAAAGCCTTCTAAACAACATGGCCTCGGAAATTTGAAGGGAACCCAGAGAACAAGCGCCTGTTCGCCAATTAGACGGTTGACTCTAAGGATCAAAATATACCGTCCTTTGATCATTCGGATGCGAAAGGTGCGGACCCCTTCCCGGAGAATGTTAAATGTCCAAAACAATCTGTTGTTTAGTAAGCGCAGCTATTCTGGTCGGCTCAACTGCG
>JAFECH010000298.1 GCA_018242255.1 Pseudomonadota bacterium
ATGAAGGATTAGGCTCGCCTCAACGTGACGAGGCCTGATCTTCACTACGTTATCGGCATGAGAAAGGGCGTCAGCCATTGGGGGGCAAGACTGACGCCCTGAACTGGCGGCACGGGGGGAGTGCAAATCCAGTTATCCGCACCGAAGGGATTGGGTGCTGAAAGCTTTTATACACTATGCTGATCATTTTGGCTCCCACAATCCGCGCCGGGGAGAAAAATTAGTTGCTGCGTTGCGAACATTCATCTGGAGCTTCTACCAGTCAACATCGTACGCGCGGTAAGGACGCCGCACGACATAGACGCCGTCTGGTCCATACACTGCTGGTCCTGGATAATAACGAGGTCCAGGGTAATAGATGACCGGCGGCGGATATGCTGCAACCGGTGGTCCGTAATAGTAAGGTCCGTAAGCAGGGTATGGCGGATAGTACGGGTAATAACCGGGATACCAATAGCGGCGGCGGTGATTGACCTCCACGACCGCAGTCGAGCTTGTCGGCAGCGGCGAAACGAAATTCGCGGCTGCCGCTGACCTGACCGGAACGAAATAGACGACAGCTGATAACGCAGCAGCTATCGAAGTCGATGCGAAGATGACGCTACGCATAGGACACTCCAGACATTGTCCGGCCCCGTCCAGCGATACCTTGACGATCCTTCAATCCACTTCGGCTGTCAAAAGATTTGAATGCTGCTTTGCGCAGTGAGCGTCCGATACCTTCAACCACACAGACCGATTAGCCCGATAAACTCGAAAATGTCTTGGTTGAAGCCCTCTCGACCAAGACCCTGTCTGTCAGTGTGAATCGACGTCGATAGATGAGAAAATTATCTAATGGAATCAGTGAAATTTCGGAGTGACGTCTGTTGACGTCGGCGCAAGTCACTTGCCATCGGTCACGCGTTTTGTAGATGAGCGATAGCATTTGAGCTGTACGCCATTCGATTGGATTTTGATCGTCGAGTGAACGAAATTCCAGAAGCCGATATCAAACGAGAAAGCCCGCTGCGGCACCCAAGATCAGCAGGACTCCCATAAGTGCGCGATACGCGACGAATGGCCAGGACGAGAAGTTCTCGAGAATACGTAGCAGCCCCCAAATGGCAAAAAAGGCCGCGATCGAGCCGGAGAGCAAGCCAACGCTCAGTACCGACCAGGCGTGGGCATCAAGGTGTGCTTTGTGAAGTTCCCAAAGTTCTTTCAGCCCCGCGAGCGTAATGGCCGGTAGGCCGAGCAGAAAAGAAAAGCGCGCAGCTTCCACGCGCGTGAAGCCGAGTAAAAGTGCAGCCGTCAATGTCGATCCCGAACGGGACACACCGGGAATAAGCGCGCCTACCTGTGCAATACCCACGAGAAGTGCATCGGAGAACGTCGCATTTTCCAATGTGCGGATGTGTCGTGCCAAGACTTCGGCCAATCCCAG
>JAFECH010000299.1 GCA_018242255.1 Pseudomonadota bacterium
TGCTCCCATTTTGGCGTACCGGTCCCAGGCAATGAACCTATCGGGTCGTGCAAATGCCGCGACTTTGGAAGCCAACGATCGCCTACGCCCCAATTTGGGATGGAGCCCTGCGATCCAGTCACCAAGATGGTCAATTCCCTGGCCGTTGTCTGCCACTAAAGCATCGCGAAAGCGATCGGACGCATAGAGCTGTTCTCGAATTCCCATCCCAATCGCTTTTACTTCTGCCGGGAGTTGCCTGAGGACAGAGTACGACCAGACAAAGTAGGCCCAGCGGTTCGGATTACTGAGAACAGGCAAGGTAGATTTGTCATTGCCCACGTACTCAAAGTCCGGTCGCCACTCTGCCCAATTCTGCACTGCCATGCTGAGCGCCCAGTCAAAAGCTGAACGATTCATGGCAGCGCCTTTTTGGCATCGAGAGCGAGGATCGAAACGGATTGCCGATCAATATTCATTAGTGTCACGTGCTCAAGCATCTCGGCACGAATGTGCTTCAGCCACTGCGCCGTCCAGAAGTTTAGCGGATTCCTACTAACGTCGGCTCTCATACCCTGAAGTCCGGCATTGTATCCCTCTTTGTAGGTCCACCTAAGCTCCCATGACGGAACTGCAACAGCCGGCAACGTTGTCACTACAATATAGGGCGGCGCCGTCTGATCATCACCGCGCCATCGCTGATAGGCCAGCAGATCCTTCTCGATCACGCGGAGGTCCGAGGAATTCGGACTCTCGTAGTCGATGAGTAGAAGCGGCCTCTCAAGCGCATCGTCACTATACGCCACGACGTCAGGTTGAAACTTAACGCCGGTCCCGACTCTGTTGAGGCGGACGTCTACACCGACATGACGGACGCTAGGGAGCTGGCGAAGGCAGTGGCACAACGCCCCGAGGATTATTGGGTGGGTAAGATTTTTGCCGATGGTCGTGTATTGGAAGCTGCCACAGAAGCTATCGGGTAGCGTCTTCAGTTCTCGTTGCAGACCCGCGGAGATAGCCTTGATCGCGCGGCGAAGGATTAGGCTCGGCATGTCGCGCCTTGGTCGTTGCTGTAATCGAAGTATAGGTGGTAGCGTCAGTTGGGGGAAATTCCCGTACCAACTCCTTCGCCAGACACTAGAGCTGGACGATAGGCCTGGGCAAAGGCGGGAATAGTTGTGCCCGGCTAATGCGGGGCCATGTCCAGCTAACCAGGACAGACGAATGGCTACGATTCTGCAAGATGCTGACTTACGCACCGCCTTCAACGGTCCTTTTAAGGACAAGCTGAAGAACTCCTGGAAAGACTGGAAAGCGCGATACGTTGCGCACGTCCGGCAACTTGCAAGCGTTAAAGGTGAAGCTTGGCTCGACCCCAAAATCCAACAGACACTCTGGGAGAGCAACGCCATAACTTCAGTTGGACCAGGCAGCTCAGTTACGGTT
>JAFECH010000029.1 GCA_018242255.1 Pseudomonadota bacterium
GATCACCGTTTAGAGACATCCGACCGCTACGAGATCTGGATCAGGCGACGGTTTGGCTTGCGTGGTGCGGCTCATTTAGGATTTTTCGGAACACTTCGGCTGGCTCGGGGCGATTGAAAAGGAAGCCCTGGACGGAGGTGCATCCGTATTCCTTCACGATATCCAGCTGCTCATTGGTCTCGACGCCTTCGGCTGTGGTCAGCATGCCGAGCGTTCTGGCAAGATCGACGATCGTTCCCAAGATAGCCCGGGCTTCCATCGAGACGGCAAGGTCGCGTACGAAAGAGCGATCGATCTTGATCTTGTGAAACGGCACTTTCGTTATCGAGCTGAGCGACGAATAGCCGGTGCCGAAATCGTCCATCGCGATTTCGACGCCCAGATCGCAAATCTGATGAAGGACATGCCTCGCGAGCTGGATGTCCTTCATGATCATCGACTCTGTGACTTCGATGGTCAGGCGGTGGCTGGGGAGGCCGGATTCCGCTAGCGCCGTCTTAACGGTATCGACGAAGCTCTCAGCTTCGAGTTCCACGGCGCTGATGTTGACGGACACGCTCATGCGTTCCGGCCATGACATTGCTTCCATGCATGCCTGGCGAAGAACCTTCGCTCCTAGCTCCGCGATCATGCCGATTTCTTCCGAAATCGGAATAAAGTCCGTGGGCAAAACAAGGCCGAGCCGTGGATGCCGCCAGCGAAGCAGTGCTTCGGCCCCGATAGGCGTCATCGTATTGAGACCGTAGATCGGCTGATAGTGCAGCTCGAATTCGTTGTTTGTAATGGCTTCGCGGATCTCAGCCTCAAGCAGCGTGCGCGCCTTAACCTTGGCGTCGAGTTCTCGCTCGAACAGGCGGTATGTTCCGCGCTGGTCTCCCTTGGCCGCGTAGAGCGCGAGATCGGCCAGCCGGAAAAGCTCGTTTGGATCGCAGGTGTCATCGGGCGCCATCGCGATTCCGATGCTGCCGCCGCAGATCACGTCCTTGTGGCCGAGGCGGATCGGCTCGTTCAGGATCGCGATCAGGCGCTGGGCGAGTTTGGTGACGCTCGATGGATGGTCGAGATCGATTACGAGGACGGCGAACTCGTCACCACCGAGACGGGCTACGGTATCGGATTCGCGTAGCGCGCAGGTCAAGCGGTCGGCGACGATCTGCAAGAGTTCGTCGCCCGCGGTGTGGCCGAGGGTGTCGTTGACGATCTTGAAGTTATCGAGATCGAGCAGCAGAAGTGCCATGCGATCGCCGCGCTTGGCACGCGCCATTGCAAGCTGCATGCGTTCTGCGAGGAGGTGACGGTTGGGGAGGGAAGTCAGTGCATCGTGGCGCGCCATGTAGGCGGCCTTGCGGTCGGCTTTACGTCGTTCCGTCACGTCGATCGCGGCGATCAGCAGGGCGTCGTCGCCTTCGTGGACGAGCGGGCGGACGTAGACCTCGACTTCCATCGAGCGACCGTCGCGGCGATAATGCCTGAAGAGCTGGGCCTCGTCGGTCGGCAAAATGTGTTGCATACCGTGGTCGTGCGGCAGGTTCAGCTCGCCGTTTTGGATGTCGCGTAGCGATAGCAGCGAGAAATCCTTGCGCGAATAACCGTAGTGCGCGATCGCGGCCGTGTTGACGGCGAGGATCGCTTGCTTGTCGCGGCTGACGACAAACATCGGAAGCGGGTTGTTTTCGAACAGCAGGCGGATCGAGGCCTCGCGCTGTTTCAATTCCGTGATGTCGATACGCAGACTGATTAAGCCGCCTTCGCTGGTACGGCACTCTTCGATGAGGTAACAGCGGCCGTTATCGAGAAGCTGCTCGTGGGAGGCGGCCGGCGTGTGGAGGTTTTTGATGCGCTCTGCAAGCCAGGCTTCCTCGCGGCCGAAGGCTTCCGGATACATCTGCCGCTCAATGCCGATCCTGAGCGCTTCCTCAAGGCTACGGCCGATTACGATGGTGTCGATGGCGCGCTGGTAAATCTCGGCGTAGCGCTTGTTCCAAGCGACGTATCGGTTCTCGGCGTCGAGGATGACGATGCCTTCGGGAAGAACATCAATCGCTTCCTTGAGCCGGTGGTGGGCTTTCTCGATCTCGGCCTTTTGGGCCGACATCGTATGCTCCTGGGCTCTCAAGTGTTCGTTCAACTCATCGCGCAGGGCAATCTCGGCGGACAGTCTCTCCTGTAGGCGCGATTGGGACTCGATCGCTTCTGCGAGCATCATCACGATCAAGAAGACCGTCAGCAGTCTGATCTGCATGAGCTGAATGTCGGTCAGCCACTGTGCGCCCTCAAAACGGATGCCGACGTGAAAGCCCGCCGCCGTCGCAATGAAGAGGATGGTCGACATTATCAGCGCTGCCGCTGACGTCGCGTTAGCGCCGAGCCGGCAGGCGATTAGGACCAGCACCGGCAGGACAATGAAGCCCAGGGGTCTGACCGTGATGACGATTATCATTGCGCAGGCGAGTGCGCCAAACAGCGCGTACGTCTCCCAGGTGGCGGCAGAGGAACGCGGCGCGTGGCTTTGCTGGCGCAGGCGGACGAGGGCCGGTGTTACCAACAGCAAGCCAAGCAGATCCGCGAATAGCCATGAAGTGAAGACACGCCAGCCGATGGAGCCTATCGTCCAGGCCGCGACCATCGCGCCCGCTACTGATGAAATGAGTGCGCCTATAGCCGTGGCAATTGCGAATGATATCAGGAAGCGGACGCTACGGAATTCGAATGGCTCGTGCTCTCGAAGCTTGAGAACGCTGAAAGCCGTATAGATCTCGAGAACATTCGTGAGCGCAAAGCCGATATTGGCCGGCAGCGCACGTTGGGCGAAGACATTCGCGACGATGTTCGCAATAAAGACGGCCGACAAAATCTGATGCCGTCGCCAGGGATGCTTTGCAAGAATGACTGCGGCGAGCGCGATGCCGTTTGCGGGCCAGATCGTGGCAACGCCGTTGCTATCCTGAGTAAATGCCAACGAGAGATAAGCGACAACACCGAAGACGACCGCGACGCCAATGGCCTTGGCGAGCCCTTCGCTGTCGGCGACGTACAGCTTTCTCAATCGAGAGAATGTCCGCCCCCCGCTAACCGACATCGCAAATGCTTTCATTCCTAACGGATCTAATGGCCGCTCAGTGCAAGTCGCCCAATTGTTCCGGAATTGCGTTGGAATGGGAGTGCCAAATAAAAGTGCAGGCCATCCCCATTCCTTGTCACCCGAGTTTGGTTTCAGGCTGAGGCCTTTATATTAATTTTGGGTCAAGGGTACGATTTGTTGCTCGTCGTCTTCATAAATATTTCTCGGCTAATTGCCGGGATTTAGAAGGCGTTAGCGGTGCAGGTAGGGCAATTGTAAAGAATTGATTCACGAATACGGGGCGACGCGGCCAGGGTGTCTGTCTGGATCGTTGGCTACGAATTGGGCTTTAAATCCAATGTAAATTGACCGAACGCTATCGGCAAAAGGAACGTTTCAGAGCCGAAAACCTAATTTCGCGCAATTTTCGGAGCGCCTGAAAGAATCGTGAGCGAGATATGGATTTCGGCGTCAGGTGAAAGCAGGAATAATATCGCCTCTATCCAGGTCGTGTGCCGCCGCCGCTACAACTGAATAATATGATCGGCCGACTTCGATAAGGGTTCTGAGCGTGATTGCGGCCGAGCGAACGGTACTCCGGGGGCTAAGTTCCGGTGGCGGGTTGATTGCCCAGGCGGGCTGCGCAACGGCGGCTATCGACAGAATTGCGAAAATGACGGTGAGAAACGTCGATCGCTTTGATTGCATGACGGTCTCAATCTCTTGAGAGAGAAAGAAGCGCGGGCCGGCAGCGGGTTCGTGTGCGGTTGTCGGTTGCGTTGACCATTGAGGCTGTTCCCCAGGGAACAGCGTCCGCACGCTCGGTGCAGGGCGTTCGGCCGCAGCGGCGACAAAAGCCCGGAAGTATAGGCCTCGACAGCGAGCTATGAGCCTACGGCAGCTCGCAGTTGCAAAAACCTGACGCCAGACGGCTCGACTCGGAACAATTTCCGTAACATAGGCGATGTTGCAGTGCACGTTGCGCGATGCAGCGAAGCCAGACGATACGGGAGGCTCCGACGCATGGAAAAGCTCGATGTGAACAACGTCAGCGCCGCGCCGGCAGCGTTGACGCGGGGACAGGTTCGCCTTGTGCTCTTCGCCCTGGCGATGGGCGGGTTTGCGATCGGCACGACCGAGTTCGCGGCGATGAGCCTTCTGCCGTACTTCGCGGCAACGTTCGGCATCACAGAGCCGATGGCTGGGCACGCGATCAGTTCCTATGCGCTCGGCGTGGTCTTTGGGGCGCCGGTGATCGCAGTGCTGGCAGCGAAGTGGCCGCGGCGGAAACTGCTGCTGGCGCTGATGGCGTGCTTTGCCGTCTTCAATGTCATGACGGCGCTTTCGCCGTCCTACGGAATGATGGTCGTCTTCCGGTTTCTCAGCGGATTGCCGCACGGGGCGTATTTCGGCGTGGCGATGCTGGTCGCGGCGTCGCTCGTGCCGCCGAACGAGCGGGCACAGGCAGCGTCTCGCGTGCTGATCGGCCTGACGATTGCGACGATCATTGGCGTGCCCATTGCGACGTGGATGGGGCAGGCGCTCGGCTGGCGCGTCGGCTTCGGGATCGTCGGCGTGTTGGCACTTCTGACGGTGCTGCTCGTCTGGATTTTCGTGCCGCGGGATAGGCCGCTCGAAGGCGCAAGCATGATGCGCGAACTCGGCGCGCTGAAACGGCCACAGGTCTGGCTGACGCTGGGCATCGGTGCGATCGGCTTCGGCGGGATGTTCGCGGTCTACTCGTATCTCGCATCAACGCTGGTGGACGTGACGCACGTCGAGCCCGGCGCCGTTCCGATCGTGCTGATGTTCTTCGGCCTCGGCATGACGATCGGTACGTTCGTCGCGGCATGGCTGGCGGATCGCGCGCTTATGGCGACGGCAGGTGGTCTGCTGGTGTGGAGTGCGTTTTGGCTGACGATGTTCCCGTTCGCGACCGGGAATATCTACGCTGTGACATTCGTTGTCTTCATGATCGGTTGCGGCGGTGCGCTTGGCGTTCCGCTACAGACGCGGCTGATGGACGTCGCCGACGAGGCGCAGACGCTGGCTGCTTCGCTCAACCACAGTGCGTTCAACACGGCGAATGCGATCGGACCGTGGCTCGGAGGTTTGGCGATCTCGCACGGGTATGGCTGGAGTTCGACCGGCTGGGTCGGCGCGGCGCTGGCCGTCGGCGGGATGGTGTTCTGGGCGATCTCGGTGGCGACGGATCCAACCAGGGGCCGGCATATTGCGCATCATCAAACCCACGCCGCGCCTGGGGAATAGCACAAGGCCGTCATGCCGGCGGTGTTCGGCACCCAGACAACGATCCACACATGCATTGTTGCGGCATGTCTGGATCCCGGCCTGCGCCGGGATGACGTCATTGTGCGTTTTTTCGTTGGATCAGTTCATGTGCCAGCCGTGGCTGACGATGATGCTTTCACCGGTCATGGCGTTGGTCTTGAAGGCGGCAAGGAAGAGCGCGACCTCAGCAATGTCGGTCACCATCGTGAATTCCTTGTCGACGGTCTCGCCGAGCATCACTTCCTTGATGACGCGTTCTTCCGTAATGCCAAGCTCGTGCGCCTGCTGCGGGATCTGCTTGTCGACGAGCGGCGTGCGCACGAAGCCTGGGCAGATGACGTTCGAGCGGACGCCATGCTGCGCGCCTTCCTTTGCCATGACGCGGCCGAGGCCGAGGATGGCGTGTTTCGCCGCGACATAAGCCGACTTCAGGGGCGACGCCTCATGACTGTGGACGGAGCCCATGTAGATCAGAGCGCCGGACTTCTGCGGGTACATGTATTTCACGCAGGCCTTGGTCGTGAGGAAGGCGCCATCGACGTGGATCGCCATGATCTTCTTCCAATCGGAGAACGGAAAGTCTTCGATCGGATGCACGATCTGGATGCCGGCATTCGAGACGAGAATGTCGATGGTGCCGAAGGCTTTCGCGGTCTTCTCGGCGCCAGCGTTGACCTGGTCTTCGTTCGAGACGTCCATCGCGACCGCGATCGCTTCCTTTTCGCCGCCGAGTTCCTTGGCGGCGGCGGTCGCGGCTTCGAGGTTCAAGTCGGCGATGGCGACGCGGCCGCCGGCTTCGACGTAGCGCCGAGCGATCTGATGGCCGATGCCGCTCGCAGCGCCCGTGATGAGCGCGACCTTGCCGTCAAGTTTCATTGGGGCGTCTCCTTATTTCTCTTCGAGGTAATCGTAGACGACCTTGCCAAGGCCGAGCGTGAGGTCGGCAAGGATGTGCGTTGCTGAAATGATTTCGCGCACCGGCAAGTCGGCGATGGGCGCAAGGGCATGGGGCCTCAGATCGAGCGCGCCGGGGCCGCTCCAGGCGCCTTTGATGGTCACGTCTTCGAGGCGATAATCGACGAGTTCGAGAATGCGCGGGCTGCCGTCGACGTGCGGAATGATTTTCAGAAGATAGTTCGGCACGGCGAGCGACTTGGCGACGGCAGCGGGATCAAGCGCCTTGTGCTTGAAGCCCATCGTGCCGGTCGCAATGCGGACGCTGCCGTAGTCGAGCGTGCCGACCAGCGTGTCGATGTCAGGACCGAGCGTGGGTTTGGCAAATTTTTTCGGGAAGCCCCACAGTTCGCGGCCGCCATAGATCGGCGGGCCGTCGTTTAAGAACATGGCGTGGGTATAGCCCCCTTCGACGCCGTTGAATTTGACCGGAATGACCTGGCCGGATTCGGTGTAGTCGCCGAAGCCAGTCGAGTCCGGCATGCGGATGAATTCGTATTTGACGATGGGTTCGTCGAAAGTGAGCGGCTCAGGCACGACCTTTTCGAGGGCTTCGCGGTCGGTGCGGTAGGTAATGATGAGATATTCTCGGTTGATGAAGCGATAGGGACCGGGAGGGAAGGCAGGACTTGTCAAAGGCATCGCAAAGGCGCGTTTCTTGACGTCCGCAATTTTCATCTGTTTGTCTCCGGAGGCGATGGGGGGCTGAGTTCTTTCGTGAGATCGAGCACCATCACGCCGTCTTCTGGTGTTTCCCGATTGATCCAAGCGGGGTTGCTGAGCGTGCGCTCGACGTCGTCGATGCCGGAGCGCCAGTGCTCGTTCACGGTGTAGCGCGAGAACTCGTAGTCGTTCGACTGCGTGGAATAGACGGCGCGGCGATGAATGAGATGGACGATCGTGATTGCGGCGTTGCAGCTGTGCCGCGACAAAAGCTGCCAGTCGAACGTCGATTTGATGTCATCGGGAAGGACGCCGTCGAGCCGCCGCACGGCGCGGCGCAGCTCTTGGAGGATCTTCGAATAGTCGGTGTTCAAACGCGTCCGGCTTGAATAGCGAATTTCCTTTTCGCGGGTCTGAACATCAAAGAGCGTTTCGGGGACGGTGCCCTGCGCGCTGAACAGATCAACTTGGAAAATGCACATGTCGCAGCGTGGAAGGCTGCCGTCGAGAACGTATTGCAATGGCGTGTTCGAGACGATGCCGCCGTCCCAATAGAGCATGCCGTCAATCGAAACGGGCGGGAATCCGGGCGGCAGTGCGCCGCTCGCCATGATGTGTTCCGGGGCGATCGTGGTGGTGGCGCTGTCGAAATAAACCTGGTTGCCTGTTGCAACCTCGACGGCGCCGACGCTGATGCGCATTTTTCCCGAGTTCAGCAGGTCGAAGTCGACGAGTTCCAGCAGCGTCTTCTTCAGCGGGCTGGTGTCGTAGATGCTGATCGCCTGCACCGTTCCCGGCGGCATGAGAACGGCGGGAGGATAGCGCGGATCGAAGAAGCCGGGCGCGCCCGTCGAAGCGACAAGAGCGGCGGCGGTTTCGTTGAAGATCTTGCGCGAGGCGCTGTCGGTCGCGAGCGGCGGCATCAGAAGATGGCTTGAAACGCGATCCCAGAATTCACGAAGTCGCTGTACGCGGCGTTCGGGAGGATTTCCTGCGATGATTGCCGAGTTGATAGCGCCGATCGAAATGCCAGCGACCCATTCGGGCTCAAGTCCGGCAGCACATAGAGCCTCATATGCACCGCCCTGATAAGCGCCGAGGGCGCCGCCGCCTTGCAGTACGAGCACGTTCTTTTGGGGGATCTTTGCTGCGCTACCGTTTGGCTGGGCCATGTTTTCTATCTACCAAGCTTGGGGTGGCCATGGAGACGGGGAGGCCGTGAACCTCAAGAATATCGCAAGCTTTGTTGCAATGCAGTAAATTGCCTACGAAGGCAAGGGGTCGAATATCCGAACTTACTAAACGTCTCGTAACTCGTTGCGCGAGATTTATGAACGATTTGCGTCGTCGTTTAGTGACCGCCAGCGCCTGCCGGCACAGCCGCGGGCTTGCGCATCAGAAGCGTGAAGAAGCCAGCGGTGACAAAAAGCACCGTCAGTGCAAGAAAGAGGTCAGCGAACGATAAGACGTTTGCTTGATTGCGAACCATCATCGCCAGCTGTTTGAGCGCCGCCATATCGCCGTCCGCATGCATGGCCTGGGAAAAGTTCTGCTGCATCATGGCCAATTGTTCTTCGGCGGCTTGATGACCCCAAGCGACCTGCTCGTGCAAGCGTGCTAGATGCAAGTCTAGCCGCTTGTTCAACAGCGTGTTGATCATCGCAAGGCCGACAGCGCCGCCAAGGTTGCGCGTGAGATTGAAAAGTCCAGACGCGTTCTTGATCTGGTCGGGCGGCAGCGTGCCGAGCGACAGGTTCGTAATCGGAACCATACACAGCATCAGCGATGAGCCGCGCAGGACCTGTGGAACGAACAGCTCCCAGAAATCCCAATCGGACGTGATGAACGACGCGATATAGGTGCCGAGCGCGAAACCCATGAAGCCGGTGAACATCATGATGCGCGGATCGAGGATGCCGGCAAGGCGGCCGCTGATCGGCGCCGTCATGAACATCGCGACGCCGGTGACGAACATCGTCTCGCCGATCATCAACGAGTCGTAGCCGCGCACCTGGCCGAGGTAGACCGGATAGACGTACGTCAAGCCATAAAGACCGATACCCATCGTGAAGCTGAAGGCCGAGCCGAACGCGAAGTTTCGGTCTTTGAAGGCACGGAGCTGCACGATTGGTTCTTCAGCGTAAGCGGCGCGCAGGAAAAAGATGACGGCACCGACGACGGTCAGAACGGCGAACGTGGCGATGGTCTGATCGTCGAGCCAGTCGTAGCGCGGGCCTTCTTCGAGCACGTATTCGAGCGAGCCCAGGAACATCGCCATGCCGAGAAGGCCGATGAAATCAAAGCGGTCGAGCAGGGCGTAGTTCGGCTTGTCGAAATCAACCAGGAAGAAAACGGCGGTCGCGACCAGGATGCCGGGCACGACGTTGATCAGGAACAGCCAGTGCCAGGAATAGGTATCGGTCAGGTAGCCGCCGACGGTCGGGCCGATGGTCGGCGCCAGCGTTGCGACGAGGCCGATGATGGGCGAGACAATATTCTGCTTCGATCGGGGAAATAGTGAGAATGCGACGGCGAATACGCTGGGGATCATGCCGCCGCCAATGAAGCCCTGAATAGCGCGGTAGACGATCATTTCGTTGATCGAAGTCGCTGTGGCGCACAGCGCACTTGCAGCCGTGAAGCCGACGGCTGCCGTGAAGAACAGCGCGCGCGTCGAGAAGACACGGCCGAGAAAGCCCGACAACGGGATCATCACGACTTCGGCGATGAGATAGGAGGTCTGGACCCAGGGGATTTCGTCAGAGCTCGCCGAGATGCCGGCCTGAATTTCCTGCAGCGACGCCGAGACGATCTGAATGTCGAGGATCGCCATGAACATGCCGAAGACCATGGCGATGAAGCCCGCGAGCTGGCGCGGCGTGACGCCGATCCATTCGAGTTTCTTCGGTTCATCCGCAAATATCGTTGCGTCAGTCATGATCGATCGCCGGCCTGATCTTGGAAAACGTGGACGGTGCTATTTCTGCACCGTCTTTTCAGTCTTGCTCGGCGTCGTGCGCGTATCGATGCTAACGACGACCGAGAGGCCGGGGCGCAATCTGCCTTTCGCTTCCGACGCAGGGATCGCGATGCGCACCGGCACGCGCTGCACGATCTTCGTGAAATTGCCCGTGGCGTTCTCCGGGGGGAGCAGGGAGAACTGAGAGCCGGACGCCGGCGCTACGCTTTGCACCGTACCTTTCAAGTCTTCGCCATTGAGCGCATCGACGGAGATCGTCGCCGTTTGGCCGGCAGCGATGGGCGGCAGCTGGGTTTCCTTGTAGTTCGCGTCGACGAACACCTTATCGAGCGGCACGATGGCCATCAGTCGCTTGCCGGGCGTCACGTAGTCGCCAACCTGCACGCCGCCGCGATTGCCGACCACGCCGTCAAATGGCGCGCGGATGGTCGTGAACGAGAGATCGCGCTTGGCCTGATCGACAGCGACCTGAAGTTCCGCTGCAGTCTTTTCCGCCTGCGTACGCTGAGCGTGGAGCACGGCAACGTTGGCATCTGCCGACTGAATGGCCGCCTCGTTCGCCTTTACTTGAGCGATCGCGGAATCGCGCGTTGCGATGGCGGCATCAAGTGCGGCTTGCGTCGCGTAGTCTTTCGCGGTCAACGCTTGGGTGCGCTCGTAATCCGCCTTCGCCTTGACGACGCTGGCTTTCGCGGCGTCAAGCTGCGCGCGCTGCTGGGCGCTATTTGCCTCCGCCGAGCGGATTTGTGCGTCGAACGTTTTGATGACAGCCATCTGCGTGGCGAGTTTCGATTGCGCCTGGTCGAGCGCAAGCTGATAGTCACCCTCGTCGAGGTGGACGAGCACTTGCCCTTCCTTCACGGCCTCGTTGTCGACGACGGGGACCTGCGTGACGATTGCGGAGACCTTCGGCGAGATGATCGACATATATGCGCCGACGTAGGCGTCATCGGTCGAGATCATGAAACGTCCGACGGTGATGTAGTTGTAACCAAAGTACGTGGCCGCGATCAAAGCGATCGCGCCAAGA
The DNA here is from genome assembly GCA_018242255.1 of Pseudomonadota bacterium. Classification (GTDB taxonomy): domain Bacteria; phylum Pseudomonadota; class Alphaproteobacteria; order Rhizobiales; family Hyphomicrobiaceae; genus Hyphomicrobium_B. The sequence continues at coordinate 10,981 of JAFECH010000029.1, forward strand.
CCAATGAAGATCGGTTTGCGGCGAGAGCCTTTCGAAGGAACGGCATTCTTGGCGGGAGCCTCGGACGCCTTTTCACGTGCGGCTGGTGCTTCGGCTTTGTGCTCGAAGGGCGCCGGTTCGGATTTTTCGGCGGTTGGCGATTGCTGCTCGATCCGGGTTTGTAGGCCGGACACTAACGGTTGGGCTCGATCACCGAGGTGTTTGGTCACTTCCACGCTGTCAGGTTTGTCGTTCTGAATTGTCAAAACGCTGTTCAAATTATTCCTGGCCATCACGCCCGCCTCGTTCAACGACCAAATTAATGTTGGACTGAACCGTTCGGTTCAATTTCCGCTTGACATACAGCGTTCAAAAGTGGATAGCAACAAGAAACTGAACCGTTTGGTTCGGCTGTTAATATAAATTTACTGAACTTCGGGTTCGGTTTTCGTAGGATGAGATCGATGGAAGGCTCGCAGTTCACAAAATCGGAACGGAAAGAGGAACGGCGCGGCGGCCGTCCGGCAGCAGGAACGGATCCGGCCAAGCGGCGTCAAATTCTCGAAGGGGCGGGCCGTATCTTCTCAGAACTTGGGTTCGATGCGACGAGCATGAGCGACGTTGCGCGCGTGGCGCAGGTGTCGAAAGCGACGCTCTACGTTTACTTCCAGGACAAAGAACATCTCTTCACCGCGATTTGCGCTGAAAAGCGCGATCGCAACATCGCCGAGAAAATCGGGCTTCTCGACGTCGATAAGCCGATCGCGGACGTGCTGACGCTGTTTTGTGTGGAGCTACTTACGACGATGGCCACACCGTTCGTCATCGCTGCGCATCGCATCGTCATCGGTGTGGCCGAGCGGATGCCGGAGATCGGATCGGAATTCTACGAGGCGGGTCCTGTGCGCGTGATGAACGCAGTGGCGAACTATCTCGATCACCACGTCGCGGCTGGGCGCTTGGACATTCCCGATACGAAACTGGCAGCAGCGCAGCTTTGCGAAGTCGTTCAAGGTGGAATGGTGAAGTCGCGCCTATACGGCGTGTTGAACGATATGCCGCCGCGCGAGCAGGTCGAGAAGACCGTCGCGTCGGGCGTGAGGCTCTTCATGAAGGGTTACGCGACGAATAACGCCGCGTAACTAGATTTCGCTCAGGCCCGTGGTGGAAGAGGCGGAGCGCTTGTCGTTTCAAGCGACGCTTTCTTCAACCCCGGCGAAATCGAGATCGCTCCATTCGGACGGAACGCCCGCAATCGAGCGCCAGCTGGGAAGGCTGGCTAGAGTCGGGTCGATATAGGTGTGATGCCAAAGTTGCGTCGCGAGTACCGCGACGAGCCCAAGCTCACCGGACTGGCGCTGATAGCCCCACCAAGACAGGTCCTTGTATTCGTTGCGCCACTTCGCAACGGCTTTCGGATCGAAGTATCCCGCCTTCTTGATCGACTCATCGCTGAGCAGCTCGTCGACGTAGGGCAAGCGCTGTTCCAGGAAGAAGCCGTCGAGCGGCGCACGGAACATGCCCTTTGGCCGCCAGGCGACCGATTTCGGCAACCACTTCTCGGCGACGCGACGAAGCAAATATTTCTCCGTCAGGCCCTTGAGCTTCCACTTCGGATCGATGCCCGCCAGGAAGTCGAAGACGTTGTTGTCGAGGAACGGGTAGCGCATCTCGACCGATTGGCTCATCGCGATGCGGTCGCCCTTGAGGCTCAGCAGCTGACCGGGAAGATGGATCTTGCCCGCCCAGTACACACTGCGATTGACGGGATGCCATTTCGAGGACCGACCGGCATCCGGATCAATTGACAAATACGGGTCGTGGCTGCTGAGGCCCGACATCATTCCGGGGCTATAGAAGCGGAAACGCGATGCTCCGAGAAGATCGTAGAAGCGCTGGAAGGCGTGCATGCCGCCGGCGCTCTGGGCGCACTTGTCGAGGTAGGCAACGGCATCGTCATCGCAGCCGAGCCAGCGATGGAAATAGCGCGTCATCTTCGTAGGAAGTTTACCGCCCGACACGCTGCCCATCATTTCGATGATGCGCTGGAATTTGTACCAGGGGTAGCCGGCAAGCCATTCGTCGGAGCCTTCGCCGGTCAGCGCGACCTTGTAGCCGGTGTCTTTCACCTTTGCCGCCAGCATCATCAAAGCGGTGCAGGACGTATCGGTGACGGGCGCTTCGGTTGCGACGAGCAGGCGTTGATAGTTCGAAACGATCTCTTCGGATCCGCAGGCAACGACGTAGGGATCGGCGGACAGATGCTTCGAGATGATGGCGGCCTGCTCGGTTTCGTCGAGCTTCGGGTCGCGGATCTTGACGGTGAATGTCGCGGGCGCGGCGCCGAGAATGTCTTTCGCCATCGCAACGACGGTGCTCGAGTCGACGCCACCCGAGAGATATGAGGCGACAGGAACGTCAGCGCGAAGACGGCGCTTCACAGCGTCGTAGAGGACGCGTTCGAAATCGTTGACGAGCTTTTCCTCGTCAGCAAAGCGCGTTTCCTTCCCCATCTCGGGGAAGTCCATCTGCCAATACGTACGTTCTTCGATCGCGGATTCTTCGCCGACGCGGCCGCGCGAAATCGTCAGGAACTTACCTGGCGGCAGTATGTTGATGCCTTCAAAGCAGCTCGCCGGTCCGGGAACGGCGAGATAGTTGAAGAGCGCATCGATGCCGCGCGGATCGGGTTTCGGCTCGACGAGGCCGGTGGCAAGGATGGTTTTGATTTCGGACCCGAAGACAAGCCAGTCGGTGCCGAAGCGCGTCGTGCGCGTCCAGTAGAGCGGGCAGATGCCGAACCGGTCGCGAGCGAGAATGAACTTCTGTTTGCGTTCGTCGAATAGGGCGACAGCGAACTGGCCGTTGAACTTTTCGAACATGTCTTCAGCGTACTGTTCCCACATGTGCGGGAAAAGTTCGGTGTCGCAATGCGTGGTCAACGTGTGGCCAAGGCCGCGCAGATGCTGGCGCCAGTCGTCGTGATCGAAGATCTCGCCGTTGAAGACGGCGGCAATGGATTTGTCTTCATTGAAGACCGGCTGCTGTCCATCGGCGAGGCCGACGATGCTCAAGCGGCGCGAGGCGAATCCGAAGCCGGGGCGCTGCAGATATCCGTCCTCGTCCGGGCCACGGTGCAGCATGGCATCGGCAGCGCGCTTTAAAACCGATAGCGGTACGGAGCGCCGGCTCTTGAGATCAATAATTCCAAAAATGCCACACATGCGATGGGTCCTGCAGAAAGTCCGGCAGCGAGCTGCTGCCGTCGGCCAGATATAGGGATGTTCGCGTTATCCCAAACCGCCGGATCGGAAGACGCGCTGCAATTCAAGGCACCGACGTTAATCAGTTGCCGCGCCGGAAGCTATATTGCCAGTCCAGTGCTCAATGGTGGTTACCATTCGCGACAAATACGCGCGTCATAGGGTTTTCTTAGGCTAAGCGGCCTAACGCGAATTGTCTTAGCATACGGATCGCAAACAAAAAGGCGGAGGTGGTTGCAAAATAGTCGACTTGCGATTGATCCGCGTAGGCGCTGATTTTTCAAACTATCTTCCGTTCATGGGCGGCCATGATCGCGGTTCATGGCATGCTGAAGCCCGATAGAGTTGCGGGAAACGCCTCTGCCACCTTTTCGCTCGGCAGCGGGAAAAAATTTCCAAATTTGATGGGAATTACTCGCCGCGACGGCGCGTCATGAATGCAAGGCGTTCCAGCAGATGCGCATCCTGCTCGTTCTTGATGAGCGCGCCTGCCAGCGGCGGCACAAGTTTTCTCGGATCGCTTTCGCGAAGCAGCGAGGGGTCGATATCTTCGTGCAGGAGCAGCTTCAGCCAGTCGAGAAGCTCGGACGTCGAAGGCTTTTTCTTCAGGCCGGGCACGTCGCGCAGTTCATAGAAAACGCGCAGCGCATCGTTGACGAGCTGATTTTTGAGTCCGGGAAAATGCACGTCAACGATCTGGCGCATCGTGTCGGCGTCGGGAAATTTGATGAAGTGGAAGAAGCAACGGCGCAAGAACGCGTCGGGGAGTTCTTTCTCGTTGTTCGACGTGATGAGTACGACCGGGCGAGTTTCGGCCTTCACCGTTTCGCCAGTCTCGTAGACGAAGAACTCCATGCGATCGAGTTCCTGCAGAAGGTCGTTGGGAAACTCGATATCGGCCTTGTCGATTTCATCGATCAGTAGCACGGAACGCTTCGGCGCGGCGAACGCGTCCCAGAGCTTGCCGCGCTTGATGTAGTTGGCGATGTCCTTGACGCGTTCGTCACCGAGCTGACCATCGCGCAGTCGCGAGACAGCGTCGTATTCATAAAGACCTTGCTGGGCTTTCGTCGTCGATTTGATGTGCCACTCGATCAGCGGCGCATCGAGTGCCTTCGCAACTTCGGCGGCGAGAACCGATTTGCCCGTACCCGGCTCGCCCTTGATGAGGAGGGGCCGTTCGAGACGGATTGCAGCGTTCACGGCGACCTTGAGGTCGGGCGTAGCGACGTATGCTGAGGTGCCTTCGAAGCTCATGATTTTGTCTTGGCGGGGTTCGGGCGGGCAAGCAAGGTGACCGAAGCGCGCCCCCGACACCAGATTGTGGGGAGCAGGTGACCGTCTCTGGTCCCGCGGATGCGGCTTAACTTCATGTTTCTACAATAGAAAGTCGCGCATATCAAAATTTATCAATGCATCGTCTCGCGCTTGACTCAGGGGCCTTCGGGCATAGATAAGGGTCGGCCGGATGAGGCCGACTCAGGTCAGAACTTCGGCGGGGGATGATCGGCTCTAGCGAACGCAGCCTCTGGAGAGGCGGACGATGAGCAAGGCAACCGGAACGAGGGCCGCGAAGTCGAAAGCGGCCACAAAGAAGTCCGCAGCAAAGAGCGGCGGGCCTGAGAGTGGGGCCAAGACTAAGGCCTCGTCAGCCGGCGGATCGAAGCCCGCCAAGGCCACAAAGTCGGCTGCAGCAAGAATTAAGGTGGCAAAGGCCGCTACAAAGAGTACGCCGACCAAAGCCGCGACGGGGAAGAGCGCCCAAATCGTTCACAAGGCGGCCGTTAGCAAAGTGCCGCCGCCGAAAGCTACTCCGGAAAAAGTACCGGCGCGAACATTGGCTGCCGCCAAGTCGACAGCGTCGAAGAAATCAGAGGGTACGAATAAGAAGATGGCTGCCCGCGTAAAGATTGCAGATATCGTTCTTCCGCCGGACTATAAGCCTTCGGAAAACGAGCCTTTCATGAATGACATGCACAAGGCTTATTTCCGCAAGCGACTTCTGGAATGGAAGGATGAAATCCAGCGCCAGACGCGTGAAACGCTGGCGATTTTGCACGAAGATTCCGCGCAACATGCCGATCTCGCCGACCGCGCCACATCTGAGACCGACCGTGCGACGGAGTTGAGAACGCGCGACCGGCAGCGAAAGCTGATTGCGAAAATCGATGCGGCCCTGGGCCGGATCGAAGATGGCTCGTACGGCTATTGCGAAGATACCGGCGAACCGATCGGCCTGAAACGGCTCGACGCCCGGCCGATCGCGACATTGTCGGTCGAAGCGCAGGAGCGCCACGAGCGTCGCGAACGCGTCTATCGCGAAGAATAACTCACGCTTTTGGCTTTCCGGAATGCGCAGCACAAGCGCATTCCGGGACAGTCTTTCATGGCTTCTTAAGACTTTGCTCCGACACTCTCATACGTTCGCCGATTGGCGTCGCTGACGAGGGTCCCGTCGTGAGGGTTGGAGCGCATTTTCTCGGATTGGCTTGTGTAGCCGTCGCCGCCATTGGCTTTGGCAGCCGCGAGAGCAGCGCTGACATGACCGGCCGCTCGGGCGTCGTGCACACCGGTTTCACATATAGTCAGACGAAGCCGGCTTCTACCGCAACGGCACAACGGCACCGGTTGCTGCGGCCCTCGGCCTATGTCGCCAGCGCGACGCGGCAACTCGATCTCAGCAAACTGACGCTGGCCGATTTCGGCGACGTCGAACGCTAGGCATTGCGCCCGGCAACGATACCTACATGTTGCGTTCGCGCGGCACGAGAGCGGGCGCAACTTCGGGGCTCTGACCGAAAACCGGCGTGCGGCGGGCGGGCGGCGGTGTTTCTGCCGGCGCGATGGCCACCGGCCGTGGGGCTGGAGCCTTAATTCCCGTTTCCACCACGACATCGACGGGGCCGCCCGTCAGCAGCAGATGCTCGACGTCATCGCGTCTGATCAAGATCAGCTTGCGGCGGCCGTCGATGCTGGCGTGGTCGATCACTTCCAGGCGTCGATCGACCTTCGGACGGAAAAGAAGGGCGGAGGGGGACGTGCCGGTCAAATAGGCCCGCACGAATACGACCGCGCCGGCGCTCGCGACTGCCAGAATCGCCAGCATGAAGGTCCAGAAGAAATAGCTTTCCATGTTTCCCTCGCGGCCGGACGTGCCGGCGGTGCCAATATCTTGCGGGCGTCAACCGATCGTCAACGGATCGATAGCTCGGAGTTGACTGCATGTTAACCCTCTTAAGCGAAGTCTTATCCAATCGAGTCCCGTCGCACCGTTGCGGCACAGTTGCAGTTGCGTTTGAGTTCCACATCCATGCCCCAATCCCCCGCTTCGATTTTCGAGAATCAGCTAGATTCTCGGTCCATGAAGGATCGCGAGGCGTTGAGGATCGATGCCGCCCCGATCGATCCGCTGAACTCAGCGGAAGGGTTCGGCAGTTTCCTCCCGATGATCATAATCGCGGCTGCGGGCGGCGCAGTTTTGTTCGGGCTGCTCGCAAGCGGATCCGGCGAGCCTCTGCTTTTGACCATTATCGCGCTACTCGCAATGTTCGGCGCGTTTATGCTCTTTGCGATTGCTGCGGGGCATTTGCGTTTTGGCGCTCGCGTGGTGCCGGGCGATCTGCTCAAGGCGTCGATGGATTCCGACGACAAGCCGCAAATCATCGCCGAGGACGACGGCACGGTTTTGTATGCAAACGCGGCTGTGGAAAAAGTTCTCGGCCAGCATGAGGCAGGGCCACTGTCGGCGCTCGAAGCCTCGCTTTCGGGTGACCCGGAGGGCACGCAGGCCTTCTTCCGCCTGACGAAGGCCGCCGGACGCGGCGAGGCGCGGTCGGAGGATGTGCGGCTGCGACTGGGGTCGGCGCGTAATGTTTCTTGGGCACGCGTCACCGTGCGGCCGTTCACAGGGCCGGAAGGCATGCTCGAAGGCAGCTTGCGGCAATCGCGGCTCGTCTCGTGGCAGATCGTCGACGTTACCAGCGAGAAGAGCGAGGAGACCGCACGCATCGGCAGGCTCGAAGCCTCGCTTGCAGCATTCGATGCGATGCCTGCCGGCTTCATGTGGGTGTCGGGCGAAGGCGCGGTCGTGCACGTCAACGCAGCGTTCGAGCATTGGCTGGGCTATCCGGCAGGCGCTCTGCGGTCGCGGACGCTCGGGTTTGCAGATCTCGCGGGCGCTGAAGGTCTGCGTCTGCTGAAGCACATGGCGGCCATTCCCGAACCCGATCAGCGGATCATCGATCTCGATCTGACGCGTAAGGACAGCCGGATCGTGGCTCTGACGCTGCTCGTCGAGCCGGTCGGCGGCGATGCTGAGCAGGGCTTCACGATCACGGCGATCAACCGGCAGACGACCGGGCTCGTCGAGCGTGGCCACCAGGACGTTCGGGCTTCGCAATTCTTCCAGTCGGCGCCGTTCGGCATTGCTTCGCTCGATGCCGAAGGCCGCATCGCCAATTGCAACACCGCCTTTATGCAGATGGTTCTCGACGGTAAGCCGGCACAGGACGTTCTGGCGACCGAAGCATTGAACCGAACCACGGACGCAGAAGAGCGCTTGAAGATCGAAACTGGGCTCGCGGAAGTTCTCGCCGGACGCGGCAATATTCAGCCGATCGAGATTACGGCCGGCGATCACAAGCAGTTCACGCGCCGTGTTTACATGTC
>JAFECH010000002.1 GCA_018242255.1 Pseudomonadota bacterium
ATCAACGCGTTGACGGTCTGAGTATTGAAGCCGCTGTAACCGAAGTAGCCGTCGCCGCGAACGTCGCTGGTGAAGACAGAGGCTTCCCAGTTCTCGCCCTTCTTGCCGCCGATGACGTAATTATTGAGGTAGTTGAAGCTGCCGACGTCCAGGCCATATTCGACGCCATCGATCACGCCGCCCGGATAGGTTCGAAAATTGATGGCGCCTCCGGTCGCGTAGTTACCGAACAATGCCGACGAAGGGCCACGCCAGACATCGACCCCAGCGTAAGCGTGCGGATCAATGAGGTCGCTGCGCGAAAGGCCGTCAGGCTGCGTCACGGGAAATCCGTCATCCAGGATGACGATATTGCGGATCGCGAAGCCGTTTCTGGCGTTCGACCCGCGTATGGAAATACCCATGTCGCGAGGCCCGTTGCCCTGCTTCAGCGAAACGCCGGGGACGTCGTCGAGAATGTCGCCGACAGAAAAAATCGGCGTGTCCTCGTAATACTTCATACTGACAGCGGTCGCCGTTTGAGCTCCAGCGCCAGACGCTCCGGGCACGCTGGCGACGCCGGCTGAGGGCGTGCCGGGATTGCCGATGAACGGGCGCGCACGCGACCCAGCCTGCAACGTACCAGCGAATTCATTGATCGGCGTCGGCGTGCTCGCAGGTGCGGGTTGGGGAACTTTCGCGACCACGTTCGATCGGGAGACGGGCTTCGACTTCGGATTTTTAGCTGCTTGCTGTGCTTTCTGCGGTTTCGTCTGCTCGATGTTGACGTCGGGAAGCTGGACTGAAGACGGCGGATTAGTCTCCTGAGCCTGAGCGCAGGGTGTAGCAGCAAAACACGACAACGCGGTTGACGCGACTGCCATGTGAATGCGCAGCGGAACCGCACGAGGGCGGCGCTTGAAGACTTGCATATGGAAACACCTACTTTGATCGGAGACCGGCGAGTGCGCATACGCCAGCGGTGCCAGGCACGCAGCGACGCTACTCGACAAAAAAGCTGGAGTTACTCAGATCAGAGAGGTCGGCGGACCGCGCGCGGATTGCGCTCCAGGCTTTGGAGTTGCGCGGAAAATTTCCGTAGTGATTGCATACGTAACCGCTGCATAGCGAACCGTATGCGCGAGGAGTTGCGGCACATTGCGATCCGCCGTCGTGGCACCTCCGGCCGCATAAGGGCAAACGTTCTTATCGTCCGGGGCGGTTTTGGCTGGATGGGGCACGCCCTTCTCATCCAGAACCCAATTCTGCGGTCCGTGGCCGGTGCAAATGACGATCTGGGGCATCCCGTCGGCGCCCGGCGAAGCTGCAAGCATAAAGCCCACAGGTACGAGACAGCGCACCGCGAACGCCAGGCCGATCAGCAAATTCAAGTAACGGCGCATCAGCGTTCGTGCGTCCTGCGGATGAGATGAACCCCTTTATCCTCAGCCTACTGGCGCATCACTGACATCGCAACACTTTCGGTCGCTCGCGGCCACAACGAGACTGTCGCGTAACCGATGGGTCACGCCGATCGCAATTTTTCGCGGGGTGACGCGTCGGTGGCGCGAAATCTGCGAACGGCTAGAAAGCCGAGAGCGAAAAAGATCGCGAGTGTCAGGACCTGCGCCGCAACGAACGGCGTTTCAGATTGCGTCGGCGCTACGGCGTGGAGCGCCGGAACTTTTTGAAAGAGCTGCACGATGAGAACGAAGACGTTGAGATAGAGCGCGGTCGACGCCGTCACTACGTAAACCCAGCGCCACGAGCCGGACAGCCGCGCGACGTACAGCGCGTAGAGGGCCACGGCCAGCACGACCAGCGAAATAATGCCGACGATATGCGACGGCAGCAGCTTGGAGAATGGAAAGGCAAAGCCTGTCAGGCTCGTTAAAACGGTCGCCGCAAGGAAAACGGCGGTCAATCCGGGCACTTCAGCGTCAGCGACAAAGCCCAGGAACACGATCAGGCCCGTAGCAATCCCAATCAGGCTCAATACGACGTGTATGAACGTGAGCGAATCCATTCCCAGGATCATGTTGATGCCTCCCCGTGCGCCTGACGCGACCTCTTTCTTCGGTTGACGTCAAACTAAGGTATCATCAGGCACACGAGCATGACAGCGATTGGATGACCATCATCATGATCGCGGCGGCGCGGTGGGACGAACGCAGTTAGAGTGCCTGAATTGTTGGCACGGGTTATCGCGGTCGCCGAACTCGATAGATCAACGCCAGTCTTTTTTGTGGTCCGAGCGCTTCATAAACAGCGCGAAGCGCATCAGGGCTTAACTACGGGCGATGTTCATGGCACTGTCCCTGTACGGACCGCCGTAGCGGAAGTCGACATGCAAGACCGTGTTCCCGTGAGCCAAGACGACATGCACGGCTACACTGTGGCCTATGAACGGGAAGAAATTCAATTTCCGGTTTATGTTGTCGGCCTGATTGGCGTCGTCTTGGCGACGCTCGGTATCCTCCACGACAATGTCATTCTGGTCGCGCTGGCCCTCATTACACTGGGATACGCCTACTATAATTTTCCGCTCCTCGAGACGGGCAGGCCGCGTATTGGAGCCAGCCAATATGGCATCTTCGCCGAAGGCCTCGGAATCATCACCTGGCGCTCGATCAAACAACTCGATCTGATCTCGCTCAACCTTAGAGGGGCAGAGGCTAACGAGCTGCACATCATTCTTGCGGAACCGTTGAACCGCGCGCTGCTCGCCGACTGGCGCAAGCGGCCTTATTACCGTTTTCTGATGCGACTGCCCTGGGCCATGCCAGCGCCTGACCACATTCGCATTCCACTAGAGGTTTTTGACCGGCCCGCCGACGAAATCATGCGCAACTTCACCCGTATGATGCGATTTTTCCGGCGCTGATGCCGGCCGCGTTCGCTTCCGGGCGCCATTTCGCCTCAATGACCGGGCGCTATCCTCCGGGCTGAATGATGTGCTAATGGGCCGGCTGGGGGAACCGAGACCATGCTTCGGGAAGAAGTCATCCTCGTCGACGGCGAGGATAATCAAACAGGTATCGCTGAAAAGCTCGATGCGCATCGGCAGGGCAGCCTGCACCGGGCGTTTTCGGTTATGATTTGGGATCGGAAAGGCCGACTGCTGTTACAGCGGCGCCAGATCGACAAGTATCATTCGGGTGGGCTGTGGACGAACACATGCTGCGGGCATCCCCGCCCCGGTGAAACATCGTCGGATGCCGCAGCGCGACGCCTCAATGAAGAAATGCGGATCATATGTCCGCTGACGGAAATCGGAACCTTCACGTACCGGGCAGAACTCGACGCGGGTCTCGTGGAACATGAGTTCGTGCATGTCTTTCGCGGGATCTACGATGGCGTCATCGCTCCGGACCCGATCGAATGCGACGGCTATAGCTGGTCAGCCCCGGATGTCATCAGGAAGCAGATGGAGGCAGTGCCGCAGTGCTTCAGCGCCTGGTTCCGGAAATACGTCGAAGCGGACTGGCCGATAGCGCCGCCAGACTGAAGACCAGCCACACGACGTGCTGACGAAGGTCGGCTGATTTGATGGCCCGCCTAAGAAGTTTTCCGATTGCCTAACCGGCGGGCAGGCATCGCAAGCAGACCTAGTTTTATCCTCCGACATTGCTGCGACGCGCCATTTGGCACATTACTTGCGGTAAACTTTTGTGCGCCCTGAGAATGCAGTCGCTTTGCCCGCGTATCGGCGGCGTCGATGATCGTGAGCTATTTCGGGTGAATACGGCTGCAGAGAGGAATGACCAGGCTTACGACGCCGGTCATCAAGTACACGATCGGCTTGAGGGTGAGCGAAGCTTGCGGAGGCCGAATGCCTCGATCTGGCTCTTCAAGGGAGACCTTCCACGACTGAGGTTTGCAGCGCTCCCTGACTTGCCTCAGACGAGGGCGCCGGAACCCCATGTTCCGGCGCCCATTCTATTATGACTGATGAAAGCGCCGGGCCTCATCCATCCGCATCCCGTCCCGCGCATTCGCAATCACGACGAGAACGTGACCGCATGCGTCGACTTTGTTTGCGATCGAAAAGCGCGCAAAAGCTTGCTGCTTGCCACGACTGATGAATGCGCCTGTCTACTGACGTACGGCGTACTTCATCTTTGTGGTCACCGTTTCGGCTTCTTCGAGAAGCGCTTCGCCGAGGCCGAATGCTTGTTCCGCCGTAAGGCCGTAAGCGGGATCATCCTCGAAACGCAACATAACGACCGCCTCGTGTCGACCATGGCCGACAGCGAAATTATCCGGAATTTTGGTCAGACCTGCGCTTGGCTTCTGCGCGTCGGCGATGAGCGATGCGAGAGCGGCGACCGCATCAGCGCTCAGTGAGATCGTCTGGCAGTCGCCGGCCATGTTGCACAGCGAGATCTCAAGACGTCCGTTCGCGCGGTCTTGCTCGGAACGGGTGAGAATTTCGGCGTAGAACGTTTCGGTCATGGCCTGATGTCCCCCGGTGCAGAATCATCTGTCGGCCCCCACTTTAAACGCCGATGACAAAAAGAAAGGCCCAAAATTTGGGCCTTTCAGTTAGCGAGCTGCTGTTATCGTTGTCAGTCTCAGAGCGAATCAGACCAGCGATCAAGCTCCTGCTTGGCCTGATCTTTGCCGTAGCCGTAGCGCTCTTGGATAATACCTTCGAGCTGCTCACGATTGCCGTTTGCTTTGGCAAGGTCATCGTCGGTCAACTGACCCCACTTCTCCTTGACCTTGCCGCTGAACTGCTTCCAGTTGCCTTCGATACGATCCCAATTCATGACAAACCTCCTGTCGTTGTGCGCCTTCAACTCCTCCGGGAATTGAGAGGTTCCCCAATCGACTATGTTCAAAATAAAAAGCCTCGGCTTCGTTCGATAGGAAAATTGACCTTTTCATTGCTCCATTGACGAACCCCACCGTCGGGACGAATGACAAGTTTCGGCGCGGTTACTTGGAGGCCTCAAGTCGTTGCAGCGGCTGCCTCGCCCCCCATCCATCTTTTCGCCCGCTCCGTCGAATTACGCCAAATTCTTCTGCGACGATGGGAACAAACCGGGCAATTGCGCGTCGTTCGAAAAGTGGCGGATCGCTCAAGGGGCAAGGCAGCGCAGCGTAGAAGTTGTAGAGGGAGGGCTTGGCGATGGCGGACGGCAATCATCCTTTGCCCGATTTTGGCAGCACTCACCATTCGACACTGATCCGCAAGCTGGTCGACCGCATGAAAGCCGGTGCACTTTTGCAGGCGCTTCGTCTGCGGCGCGGCTTATTTCGCGAGACGTCTCCAAACCTACGTGCCGATGAGCCGGATACGAATATGATGAAAGCCAGCGAATACCTGGAAATCTGCGTAGAAAACGCCCTTGACGCTTATACAGTCGAAGACGCGCTTTATTGGCACAATGAGATCATCACTGAGCTTTCAATCGAGCTCAACCTCATTCATGCGCGACGATGGCCGCAAACAGTAAAGTCCAGTATGACGGCGGCCATGGAAGACCGCCTAAATCAACATGCGGCGGCGGTTGCGCGGCTTGCTGCCGTTCTCGAAAGTAATGAGACTTTCAAGTGGCAGCCTTAATGCTCTACGACCGCCCCGCATTGTGCGCAGGTTAGGCGTTGCGCTCTTTTTTAGCGATCTTCGCAGACCGCTTCTTCGTGTTTTCCAGCTTGCGCTGACGGGCAATAATGCGCCGGCGACGGTTGTCCGACATCGTTGGCATCGTTTTATCCTTCCTTTCAAATGCGATGATTTCCAGCGTGGCATTTCCCACGGCCGGGATCAGTCCGGCTCTCCTACCAGAGCGACCTCAGCTCGTCACCGAATTCCTAACGGAGGTATCAGTTTTGATGCGCCCCTGAGCGAGATCAATCGGCTTTCAGGCAAATAATTGGAAACACTTTTCGCGTATTCTTATCGTATTGGATTTGAACGCGCGCGAAAGAATGACTGCGATGGCCGAATTCGCACAAGTTACCTGCTCCTTACACGACGACTGGGTGAGCGAATTCAAGGATCGCGCCGCGCCGCGTTTGAGAAAACTCTTCACCTCAGAACGCGATTTTACGGCCCTTCCCGACATAATCGCGGAGCCGCTGAGACGCTTAGCTCTGGTCGAACAAGACCGCCGTTGAGCAAAAAAAGGACACCCTGGCCGGGGGGAAGCCAGGGTGTACGTACTTGATCACGACTTGAGGGACGGCACCTGGGGGGAAGGTGCGGGCCGTGATATCAGCAGTACGATCTGATCCCGCCAATCGTTCCTGCGACATTCCGGCACGATCCCGAGGCCTCGAGATTTCAGCCCGCTCGTACTGCACTGCGCGCACTGAACAACGAAACCCTCGCCTCATCCGAGCGTTACGCTGCAAAGCAGCAAATTGCTCGTGGGGACATTTATGCTTGAAGCGACTACTTCTTATCTCAGCGAGTTGCCGGATTGGCTCTTGCCGGTGGGTCTGGCGCTCGCGGCGATAGCGTTTGCCATTACCATACATGGCTTATTGATCACCACGATGCGCCGTTGGATCGGCGTCAATCACCCCTATCTGCGATCGGTTTTCACCAACACGAAGGGCGCGACGCGGCTTGCTCTCATCATCATAATCGTTTCGGTCGCCGTTCCCGCAGCCCCGCTCAGCGCGAGCGTCCAATCCTTCTTCAGCAGAGCGCTCGTCTTCTCTTTCATCATTCTCGGCGGATGGTTTGCGTTGATCGCAACCAAGATCGCGGCGGATTTCTATCTGCGTCGGTTCGACGTACAGGCTGACGACAATTTGCTCGCACGCAAGCATTACACGCAAGTCCGCATATTGCAGCGGGCGGCAGAGACTCTCATTGTCATCGTGACGGTCGGGGCGGCGTTGATGACATTCGAGGCTGTTCGGCAGTTCGGCATCAGCCTCTTTGCCTCTGCCGGTGTCGCCGGTCTCGTCGTTGCACTTGCTGCACGTCCCGTCTTCGCCAACCTCATCGCCGGCGTTCAGATCGCGATGACGCAACCGATCCGAGTCTACGACGCGGTTGTTGTTGAAGGCGAATGGGGATGGATCGAGGAGATCACGTCAGCTTTCGTCGTCATCAAGCTCTGGGATTGGCGGCGTCTCGTCGTACCGCTTTCATATTTCATCGAGAAACCTTTTCAAAACTGGACGCGCGAGAATTCATCGATTATCGGGTCAATTCTCGTCCATGCCGATTACACGGTGCCGATCGATCGAGTGCGCGAGAAACTGAAGGAAATCGCCAAAGCCTCGCCTCTCTGGGATGGGCAAGTCGTCAATCTGCAAGTGACGGACGCAACCGAAGGAACGATTGAACTCCGGGCGCTCGTCAGCGCACGTACATCGCCTTCGGCGTGGGACCTCAGATGCGAAGTCCGCGAAAAATTGATCGCGTTCATCCAGGAAGAGTTGCCCGGCTCGCTGCCGCGCGTGCGTGCAAGCCTGGCTGACGGCGTCCTTAATCGGCGCCGCGTTTCTGAGGCCAAAGGATTACACGCAAGCTGAGCGAAACGACAAGATGAATTGGCTTGGACGCGCCGGTTACAGCGACGCCGATTCCGTCACAAACGCGGCCTTCTGGAAAAGTGGAAGACGCAACAGCCGGCTGTTTTCAACCTCTGCCATCTTTTTCAACTGCAGCCGCTTCTCATCGAGAAACGTCGGACCGAAGTCCGGATTGCACATGATGATTGCGGTACCATTATCGATGATGTCGGCAAGTTTGATGAGCTTGGCATTCCAGGGTGCGCGGGAAAGACGCCAAGCCGCCTGCAAAGCGCGCGCTTCGGCGCTACCCTGCTCCGTGTCCGTCAGCCAGAAGACGAGTTCGGCGACACTCATACCAAATTTCTCGATCAGCTCTTCAAGAGCCGTATCGGTTTTCTCGAGAGTGTCGTGAAGGAATGCCGCCGCGATTATTTCCGGCGCCGTATATCCGTACTCTCGCAGGATCGTCGCGACGCCGTCCAAATGTGTGATGTAGGGCTTTCCGTCGTGCGTGCGCACTTGGCCCTCGTGCTTAGCGAGAGCGAAATGCCTGACGTCTTGCATGGTCGCGACTACCGTCATCACACGCCCGCTCTCTCCTGAGAAAGCCCACGCAGCTAAACCCGAAGAAAATCACGAGACGTAGACGCACGCGAGCCTAAAACGGTTTCGGTTGCGTGACGATGTGCCGTACACTGACGCACGCGATACTATTCACTGTTCAACGCGTGCTAGAAGCTGACGGTCGGGCTTCAGCCGGCAAAAAGCCGGGTGTTGATCAGCGCCGGAGGCGGAGCCTTCAGATAACTCTCGATCATCGGAATATGAGGCTCGATCGTCGCACGGCCGCTCGCGATCATTTCATCGGCACGGTGGAAATCGAGAACGCCGATATCGGAGAGATTGGGCGCGACCAGAAGATCCGGCGGATCGCCCATAAGCCGAGCCCGTGAGATACGGTCGTGGAATATGCTGAACGAATTCAGGATAACCGAGGTAATTCCCGGCGCGCCGTCGCTGCGCCCGAACAACTGCCGATGCAAAAGCTGAAACGCACCGCGGCCGTTCCAGCGCGTAATTGGCGCCTCGTCGACGACGACCTCCTCCGAGAGTTCGTCGTCTTCGTCGCCGATCGAAATTCCGCCACGTCCAAACTCCGTGGTCAGATTGACCCCGATGACGACGCGCGCACCGAGGGCGCGGCACACCGAGACGGGTATGGGGTTGACGAGACAGCCATCGACAAGCCAGCGGCCGTTGACGTTGACCGGCTTCACGATGCCCGGAATAGCCGACGAGGCGCGGACGGCGTCGATCACATTTCCGCGACGTAGCCAGACTTCCTGCCCCGAAGACAGATCTGTCGCGATTGCAGCAAACCTCGTCTGCAAATCCTCAATCTTGTATCCGCGCAAATGATCGTCGAAGCGATCGAACAGTCTTTGCCCCGCGATAAGGCCAGATCCGGAAACACTCAGATCGAGAAAACTGAAAACACGCCGGCGGGTGAGACTTCTGGCGAATTCTTCCAGCGCATCGAGGCATCCAGACGCGTAATGACTGCCGACGATGGCGCCGATCGACGTGCCAACAACGATTTCAGGCTCCAATCCGGCTTCTGCCAGGCCGCGCAAAATGCCGATATGCGCCCACCCCCGTGCGGCTCCACCGCCCAAGGCCAGCGCGAATTTCTGCTTCGACATGAGAAAACCACCTCTCGCCGTGACACATAACGGCTATTGTCACAACGCACATGACAAGCATTGTGTTCGATTTGCGGGATGTCCGCAATCATACGTGCGGATTATCGCAAACGGATGGTATCGCACCCAGCGCGCGTTTGGCGGCGATAATTGTAATCTTCGCCTACGCGGCCGTTAAATTATGGTCATGCTTCGTCTTCGCAATTGCAACGCGCGTCGGGCTTTCAGGATTCCCTCAACATCCATCGCGGCTCTGGGGCCTTTGAGGTATTTTTCGACGCTGTTCGGGCCTGCTTCGTCGCACCTGCACAGTATCAGGAACAGCATTCC
Source organism: Pseudomonadota bacterium (assembly GCA_018242255.1). GTDB lineage: Bacteria > Pseudomonadota > Alphaproteobacteria > Rhizobiales > Hyphomicrobiaceae > Hyphomicrobium_B. Next base: position 9,495 of record JAFECH010000002.1, read on the forward strand.
GACGTACACGTTACGAATGCAAAGATTGATGCAAACTATTGGACGGGCGCGTGCGAGATATCGACGACTGGATGTTTCACTTTGAAAGGCAGGTGGCGGTGCGATTGAAAAGGATGTTTTCAGTCGATGTCAGCGAACTGCCCGAGGCATTAGCGCAACGCCTTCAGCTACTGGATGAGGCCGAGCTCAAGAATGCCCCCCCTGACGGTGAGCAAAAGCGTTTCAAGGAATAGCTCGCGATCCTTTTAGATCGCGAGTTCCGCGTCGCGCTCGGCCCAATAAAGATCCGCTAGACGATCAAGAATCACATCGGGAAGCGGCTTTTCGGCGACCTCGAAATGCAGATAGTCGTTTGCAGCCACGAGGCGCATATCAGGGTTGGCGAGACGCGTGAGAGGGTGTGACGTTTCTTTTTCCAACGACGGATAATAACTGTCGCCTTGCCAGATCGATGATTGCCATGCGCGCACCATGGCGACCGACCAAATCCAAACTGCCATTGCAGGGTGCATCATCGTTCTCCTATGAAAACCGATGATAATAACGCGCACCTGAGCAGTTGAGTTTCGCTCTGCGACCACAACGCCAGAGGCCGCACGGCGGCAGTATGACGTCAATTTAGCCTTGTGGCTCGGGCTGCCAATAGCCCGGGACGCCATACGCTTCGTGAAGTCGTGTCTCCGCGTCGCGGTTGCGCAGCGAGTTGGGATCATAGTCCGGCGAAGACTGAAGCTGGTCTTCGGTGATGCCCGTCACATAGCCTTCGAGTTCCGAATCCCATTTCAGGGCCGTCCATGGAACGACGTATTGGCTTTTTCCGAGGCCCAGAAATCCGCCGAAGCTCAATATCGCGTAGCGTACCTTGCCGGTGATTGTATCGACGATAAGGTCGTCGACGGCGCCGATCTCGGCGTGGCGGCCGTCATAGACGGGCGTTCCAGGAATATCCGTTGTCTCGAGAAATCTATTTTCGGCGTGCATGGTCGACATCCTTTGTGTTGCGACGGCCGTATGCACATGGAACGCGACTTACAGCTCAGGGTTCCTCCGACCAGGGTTGTGTTGCCACTTCACAGACTTAAGAATTTCTGTGCTTGGCGAATTCCCTCTGCAGATGCTCGATCTCTTCATCGGTACAATGCTCAAGGTCGATGAGCTTATTTCGAGCCTGCTGCGTGCTGCGAATAAGTTCGTCGAGCTTCAGCTGGATGGCTTTGCCGTCCCTGTTCTGGCTGTGCTGAATGAGGAAGACGGCAAGAAACGTCACCAACGTCGTTCCTGTATTTATGATGAGCTGCCAGGTGTCCGAATAATGAAACATCGGGCCGGTGGCGGCCCAAACGATTACGGATAACGTTGCGACGACGAATGCTGAGGCTGAACCAATAACAACGGCGGACCAACCCGCAAATTCTGAGAACCTGCAGAGCAGTCTTTTCTTCCAAGATGACTGATGCTCACAGGCGGCGGAGTTGGAGATATTGCCGATGACTTGCGGGCTAATATCGCTCATTTTATCTAACCGTTCGGATGCGGCGGCCCGTAATTTGGATCCAAGCGCGCCGCTGCTATTCTTCGAAGCCGTGAACGCTCAGCTTCGGCCTGCGGTTCCAGATGCCGGTAATTTCAGCGGCGCGTAAGGCCGTCAGGCACCCGTCGCATCGCGAACGCACTTTTTGGTGAAGCTCGTTTCGGCGGCACCGTGGAGTTTCTTTTCTTTTGCGTCGGCAGTGCACTTTGAGTTCGCGTCTTTCGTACATTTCGTCATGAAGCTTTTCAGCGCGGCGCCGGCGAGCTTTTTCTCTTTCGCAGTTGCGCTACATGTTGCATCGGCGAGCGCAGCGCTACACATGCCGAGACTGATCAAAGCTACCAGAACAATTTTCATCGCATCCTCTCCATTTTTCGACGTCGCGAAGAACTAACGGCCTGCGTCCGTAGACGAATGTTATGCCAACACTGTCGTTGATGATTGCCAATCCGCGATCGACGAGCTTACCGAAAAGTAAAGAAAAGTCGCGCGTCGCTAGCCAACGGAACCCTGTTCGCCTGCTGACTATTTTGGCTGGATGCTCTGATCGCCTCCCGGCTCGCCCGGCGGGACAATGACCGGCATCTTGTCGCCCGTTCTCTCCGGTGGCGGCTGACGAATTTCGGGATCAATGCCGCGAGGCGGTTTGATTACGCCCTCGTTCTTTTCAAGCTTCTTGCTCAGCGGGACTTGGCCGGACTGATTTGCCGAGGCCGGAGGTTTTTGCGACGGTACAGGTTCCGTAGTCTCTGCGCGCGCTACGGTCGCTGCCACCGCGAAACAGCTCATCGAAACGGAGCCTATCAGCCATCGGCGCACGAGCAACATCGAGAAATTTTCCATATTCGCCACCTCTTGCTTTAGGGGGGAGCAACTGCGGCGGCGAACTCGAAGTTCCCGATAGTGCCCTCGGTACATCGGCTAGTTAGGGTCTGGACTGGTTCCGGGGGAACCGAATTCGGCTCAGATGGTAGAGAGGGCGCTACGGCACGCACTATCCCTCAGTGCGACTGCCCCCAAAGGTCGTAGCGAAATGGAGCACCCCGATCGGCAGGGATCGGGGTGCGTCCAGCTCTTAACCGGAGCTACTTAAGCTGCGCTGGAATCCGATCTGGTAGGGGCGGAGGTGTCGCGCGCAACTTGGCCGTTCGCTTTTTTCATGAGACTGTTCAGTTGGCTGAAGAGAGACGGTCCTTCTACTTGGTCATCCATATAGCCCTCCTCACGCAACTTGCGCTTGATGTCCGCGACCGAGGCACAACGCCCTGAGCTTGCCAGCTCGAATGCGCGCTCCAATTGCGAAATGCGACCGTCCACTGCGATGCTCCTTATCTTGGAATCCTACTTTCGTCAGACCTTCTTGTCGTTGTGAGCATGAGCATTGACGCGTGGCCTGAACGCGCGACACCTTGGCGTCCCGCCAGCCACACTTTTTTGCTCGCCTAATCACCGGCTTCGCCGCTATCTGCGTTTGCCAAGCTTCGTGATCAGTGCGCTCATGCCTGTGATAGGCCATGTGCAAAATGGTTCGAGGCGCTTTTGAGTTCCGACAACCTTGCGGAATTGTTTAACATGAGCCGTCATACCCACCCGCCGAGCATTTTGCGCATCTTCGTGGGCTGTAGCCCGACCTACCGCAATCGGCGCGCCATCATGGAAGCGCTCGGGTCGATCTTCATCGACACAATCGAACAGCAGCGCGAGTACTTTTATTATGCCTGCCCTGCGATCTCAGAGATCTTTGACGATGGCATGTTCAATCGTGATGCGTTTCACGAATTGATGCCGACATCCGCTGATGACACCACGAAGGCGAAGGATCTGAAATTCGCCTATATCGTTATCGGCGGAGACGACGCGTTTGCAGCCAAGATCGTTTCCAACGTCGGATCTCCGGATGCGATCCTGGTGCGTCTGTCGTAACGTCGTGTCCGCTAACCGACCTGCCAGCCTATCACCCAGTTTTTTGCGGCGCGGCGTTTTCGAGAGCGAGGAAGACAATGGACAAGCGTAAGCAGCAAGTCGTCGTAGAACCGGAAGAATTCGATCCGGACGAACCTTCGCCTGTGCCCGTGCAAATGCCGGGCCTGCCTTTGGATACTCCGTCCTACCCTGGCGACGAAGATGATTCCGACGATGAACGGGACGATGAGAACGAGGCTGTGCCCGACGAGGATGACGAGAGCTAGTCGCAAATTTTCAGTTGCATTTAACGACTGAGGAAAGAGGGACGCCGAGCGCTAATTCGCACTCGGCGTCTTCGGAACTGCTCAATTGATAGATTGATAAGTCTGCCGACCGCTCTCGTCGATCAGACCTTTGACGGCAATAATCGCGCCTGACAATTGCCGCCGCGTCGGATAGCGAGCAGGCGGTTCCGACGTGAACACAGACGGGATATTGCGCTCAGAGAGCATACGGCAAAATCCAATCGTCTGCGGATCCTGCGAATATGGCAGCACAACAGCGTCTATGGTTTTTGCGTCGAGCAAGCGTTCTGCAAAAACAAGACTCTCGACGACATGCGCCTTCGCACCCGCAGCAACAAACGACTGGCGTAGGCCAAACGCAGCTTCACCATCCGGGTCAACGATCACAACTGAAAGGTATTTGAGTGAAGTCATAGTGGGTACCTTGCGGCGCGATACGGTCGCGCTTTCCGCTTGGAGCCAAGTCTTTGCGGCTTGGCAGTCCCAGGATGACAGCAACGCGACGGGGCAACGTAGCTGACAAAACTCTGAATAAGCCCCGGTGCCGAGCATGTAGGCAGCTGCACGAAGTTCATGCAAGCGGAAGTTCTCCGTCGACGCAGACATTCGTCATTGCATCGCACCAGTCAAAAGCATCGAAAACTTCCAGCAAATTGCAACTAAATCGACGCCGCCTCGACCACCGACGCGATCAATCCGTGCTTCATGCAAAGGTAGACAAGTTCGATGTCGGATTGAACGCCGAGCTTCGATTTGATCGTGTAGTGATGATTTGCAATCGTCTTCGGGCTGAGATTGAAAGCACTCGCGATCTCGTCTGTTGCCTTGGCGTCGAGGATCATGCGGAGGATCTCGAATTCGCGGGGCGTCAATGCATCGATGGGCGAGACGTCATCCGTCATGCGGCTTTCGGCGATGATCCGATTGATCTCGTCACAAAGCGCTGGCCTACCCGCGTAGACGCTGCGGATCGCATTGATCAAAACGTCAGGCGCGCTGCTCTTGGTAATGTAACCGCGGGCGCCTGCACGGAACGTTTGCTGGGCGTAAGTTGCATCGGCGTGCATTGTGAACATCAAAACTCGCGCATGCGGATCAAGCTGACGGATTTGGCGCACGAGATCGATGCCGCCGCGGCCCGGCATCGAGATATCGGCGATAACCACGTCCGGTTTCGCGGCCTTGAAGGCTGCGTATCCTGACGGTGCGTCTCCTGCCTCGGCGACGACTTCCATGCCGTTGTGCTTTTCGATGAGACGCCGATAGCCTTCGCGGACAACTGCGTGATCATCGACTAGGAGTACGCGAATATTTCTCACGCGGCACCCCCGTTCGCATGAGACGGAAACAGCACGTGAAGCCCGAAACCGCCCTGCGCCCGAGGGCCGGCGTCCAACGATCCGCTCAGCGCCAGAACGCGCTCGCGCATCCCGATCAACCCCGATCCGGTGAACGTTTTCAATTTGGGATCGCGCACTGGCCCCATTCCGTCATCGGTCACCACCAGCTCGATATTCTCGCCTGCCGCGTTGCAAATTTGGTTGAGCGTCACTTTGACATTTTGGGCGTTGGCATGTTTGGCGGCGTTGTTCAATGCCTCTTGAATGATCCGATAGACGTGCGCTCTGGTTTCGGAATTGAGGTCTTCAATATCGCCGCTCGCCTGGATGGTGTAGCGCGTCCGGCCCTTTGCCTCCGTATTGTATGTCGCAACAAGCCCTTCAAGGCTCGGCAGCAAACCCAGGTCATCGATTTCCTGCGGGCGAAGATAGGTCAATGTTTTGCGCAGAGAGACCATGAGGCTCGACGCCATATCTTCGAGCTCCCTCGCCTCGCCTTCAAGTTCGGTCGCATCGCGCTGCACCGCCATTCTGAGACAGGCGGCAAGCGCGTTCAGCGCGCTGAGCTGCTGTGCGATTTCGTCATGAAGCTCGCGCGCGATATGCCGACGCTGCTGTTCCTGGGCGTCGACCAGACGACGCGCAAGTTCGGCACGTTCCGACGACGTCTGTTTGAGATCGGCTACCAAAGCGTTGAAGACTTCGCTGATGCGATTGATTTCAACCAAACGAAATGCGGGCAGCCGGCTTGAGAGATCACCCCTCGCCAGGCGATTGATGCGATCCAGAATTACCGTCGTCGGGCGGAGTGCACGATCGATCACGCAATATGAGACGATGCATAGCACGGCCACGAGAAGCGCCGAGAAGCCGAATACCGGCGCAATCGTGTGCCACATCTCACTGGCGATTGCGGCGGGATTGAAGGTCGCGACCACGCTACCCGCAACCGTATTGCGATAAGAAACCGGACGCGAGGCCAACATCTCGCCGCCGACAAAATATTTGTAGGCTTCGATGAACCATTGTGGCGACGGATTCGAAACCGTGTCGATGCCGGAACAGCTCGACCTCCATTCCGTGCCATCCCCCTTCAATAACTGGACGCACTGCCCGGGCTGAACGGCGTAGCTCGTAACAAGATCCCAATCCGGAAACCTCTTCGGAATGTCCAGCATCGTGTCGATCCGAAGGAGCTGTAGGTTCAGTTGGCGGCTGACAGATTGCGCCAGCACTTCGTTCTGGTGTTTCGCAATGCTCGACACGCGATAGATCGCGATCAGCGAACCTGCAAAAAGACAAGCAATCGCGACCAGCGTTATCCGGCGAACGAGCAGCCACTTCAGCGTCATTGCAAACTCCGGCGACGGTGATCTCAAGCTGCTTGCAATCTATCGGGACGCGCAGGCCGCGTGAAGCGCTGCCCCGTTTCCTCAGGAAATTTGCCCGGCGGCCGGTAGGCGTTTCGCCGTAGTCGGCGACTGCGGACTGGCCGATGCTCCCTTCCTGGACGCGGCACCGCGCCGAGTAATAATCGTGAAACAACGGAGGAACATCGTGCCCGACAACAAATTCGATGACAGCAATATTCCTTGGCGGCAGCTTGAGGGCTTCGATGACCTCTGGTTTTACGTCTACAACGTGGACCGCAAAAACGGCATCGTCGATGCCATCTTCAAGTTTCGTGCGCAGTCGAAAATAATGCTCCACCAGCACAAGGTGCCCTATATCACGCTGGTGCTGCAAGGGGAGCTGCGGTTTTACAAACCGAACGGCGATATGAAAGAGATCCGTCCGGTCGGCAGCTATGTCGTCGGCGTTGCCAATGGAGATCCGCACCTCGAAGGCGGCGGTGACGAAGACGTGATCGTGTTTTTCAGCTTCCGAAATGCCGAGGATGTCCTATTCGTTTTTCTCGACGACAATCTCCAACCGGCTCTGCCATTTGGTGTCGCTGATTTCGAAGAACAGCTCAAGGCTCAAGGGCCTGCAAAGTGGCAGAAAGCAGCGTGACGCCGCTGCTCTGACTTTCAGACCCATCAGCGATCCAATACCCGTTTTCTTGAAGCAGAAGATAAACGTGCGCCCGCTCCGAACGTCCGGCAGACAATGTTGGCGTTCGGGGCGGACAGCGGCGTTGCAAATCGACGCGCATGTCGGCGCGGCATGCGGCTGGCCCAAATGAATGATAAGGGTCTCGGCGGGGAGGCTGCACACCGAGCGGCGTCCCCCTTACGCGTGTCGATCCAATCGAAGTCGCACGATGTCTTTCAACGCAAGAATTCCAGCCATGACAAACTCACCCGACTACATGCCACCGAAGATCTGGACTTGGGAAGCACCAAGCGGCGGCCAATTCGCCAGCATCAATCGTCCGATAGCAGGGGCGACGCACGAAAAGGAGCTGCCCGTCGGACGGCATCCGCTGCAGCTTTATTCGCTCGCGACGCCGAACGGCCAGAAGGTCACGATCATGCTCGAAGAGCTCCTCGCGCTCGGGCATAAAGGCGCGGAGTATGATGCGTGGCTAATCCGGATTAATAATGGCGATCAGTTCGGCAGTGGCTTCGTGGAAGTCAATCCGAACTCAAAAATTCCAGCGCTTATGGATCGCAGCGGGCCCAAGCCGCGACGCGTCTTCGAGTCAGGCGCCATTCTTCTTTATCTGGCAGAAAAGTTCGGCGCCCTGCTGCCTGTCGATCCGGACGCGCGCACTGAAGCGCTAAACTGGCTGTTCTGGCAGATGGGCAGCGCGCCGTATCTGGGAGGTGGGCTCGGTCATTTCTACAGCTATGCGCCGATCAAGATCGAATACGCGATCAACCGTTTCGCGATGGAAACCAAGCGGCAGCTCGACGTTCTAGACCGGCATCTTGCAGGACATAGTTTTATGGCTGGGCACGACTACTCGATCGCGGATATCGCAATCTGGCCGTGGTACGGCAATCTCGTCCGCGGCGAGCTCTATGACGCCGGCGAGTTCCTGCAGGTTCAGGAGTATTCCAACGTCATCCGTTGGGCGAACGCTATTGCGGATCGTCCCGCCGTGAAGCGGGGGCGCATGGTCAATCGCATTTCTGGACCGCTCGAACGGCAGTTACGCGAGCGCCACGACGCCAGCGATTTTGAGACGAAAACGCAAGACAAAGTGGTTGCTTAAAACAGGCGTGCGCGCCTGTGGCGCGCGCACCCTAGCAACCGCGGCTTGCCATGCATTGACCGTAGCCCGGTTCGCTAACGCCCCACTGATCAAAGCAGCTGTGCCGAACGTCACGGCAATGGTTTTCGTAGTCGCTGCGAGGCGGAATTCCGGAATTGTTGCCGTTGTCGATCGCCGACCAAGGAACGTCGACGAAGACGCCGGAGTTTTGGCCCCAACCTTGACCCTGGCCTTGACCGTGGCCGTCCCCCCCACCTGGGCGGCCCGGACCACCGCGCCAATCCATGGGACCGGCAACAGCCGCTCCGCTCAGCACCGTGCAAGCGACCGCAATAGCCACGAGCCGTTTCATGACAATCTCCGCCTCTTTTCCGCGTCTCTTCGGTTCAATTTGCCTGAAGAAGCTTGCCGGAGGGTGTCTTAGAGCGGCTATTTCGCAAGGCAGTTACTGGCCAGCAAAAACACGCTTCAGAAGGGGACAGCCCGGCCACGGAGCCACAAAGCAGGTTGGATCAGAACCATGCGTCTTTGATTACGAGAATTTATGAGAACTGGAATGTCATTTATTTCAACACCTTAACACCCGACCGGATCTCCAGCACGCGCGGGTCTGGAACCACCATCAGCACACCGCATTAATCACCAATGAGCGAAAAGAGTTCAAATTTGCGTACGCCGCCGGATTTGCCGCTTAAGCGCGGGGAGGCGACGCATTGGGTAGAAATTTTCGCCCGTCGAACGGCAGAAGATCTCAAGCGCATTCTGCAGGAAGATATGGACTGGACGACTTCCGTTCCGATCCTCGAACGATTGGACCGTCTTTACGAGCTTGAGGAAGCGCGTCGTCGTGCCGACGATACGCGCAATGATCTGCACTCCTCCTATCGTCTGGCCTCCTAGCGTTTTCCGGAACAAACGATCCCTCGCAGGCGTTTGTTGTCCAAATTGTTCGGTTTCGGGAGGAAGAGCATGGCTAATCCAACGACCTCGGAAGACCTCAAATCAGCGTCGCACGACCTGACCGACAAGGCAGTCGACGCCGGGTTGCGCGCGGTCGACTCACTAGAGCGAACTGCGATCAATCTTCAAGAAAAAGGCGAGCGACTTATGTCGAAGAGCGCCGAACTTGGCGACAACATGCAGAAAGTCGCGAGGAATTTCTCGAAAGCCGTCGACAAATCGGTAACCGAGCAACCGATGACAACCCTCGGCATGGCTGTCGCCGCTGGTTTCATTCTCGGCGCAATCTGGAAAGCCTAAGATCGGAGCGCGCCAATGTTTGCAAGGTTATTTGCTAGAGCCGAGGCGAGCGTCGACAATGCGATCGCCGACCTAGGTAATCGTGTGTTGATCACCATCCCCTTTATCGTTGCGTTCGGCTTTGCGGCCGCGAGCTTGTCAATATATGTCAATCGGACGTATGGCGCGGAGATTGGCAATCTCATCGTTGCCGCTTCCTTCGTTCTGCTGGGCGGCATCATTGCAATCGTTGTCAAGATCCGTAGCTCGTCGCCGCCCGTGCGGGAGCAGGCCGAGACCGCGGCAAGCGAAGAACCTGCCGAAGATATCAAGTCGATTTTCGACAATGAGCAGCTGATGGGCATCGCCGCAACTGCAGCGCCGATCATTCTGCCTGCATTGTTGAGGACGGCAACGAAGAATTGGCCGTTGGTTCTGGCGGTCGCGGCAGGTCTCTACGTTTTCAGTTTTCCGCAAGACGGAGACGCGACCCAACAGCAGCCGCAGTCTTCCTGATGTTCAATCCATGGAGAGAGATTTCAAAATGACGTATGCACACGACACGCCGGATAACGAAACCACAGAAGCTGAAGACGGCATTCTCAGCAAGCCGGCCGTCGCCATGATCGCAGCCGGCGCCATCGGTTTTGCTGTCGGAGCGGTAATTTGGCAGTACCGTCGCTCGCACCCCCAGAAATTTGCGTCATTTGATCGTGCCGTCGATATGGCTCGCTCGGGTGCTGTCGATACGGTTCAAACGCTACGCAAGCGTCTGCGCGAAGAGGGCTATTCGCCGGCTCAGATTGAAGGGCGAGCCAAGAAATATTTAGCCCAGCTTATCGATGCTGCGCAGAGCCGCTTTTAAAATAGCCTTATGTAAACTCACTTAGGCCGGAGCTTTTTGCCCGGCCTTTTTCAGATAACGTCCGGAACGTGATCGACCAGCGCGACGTGAACAAATGATCGATGCTGTGTTCCCACTCGTGACGCGCTTCGCCGGACAGCAGATAGATCGACCGGGGCGCAAGCGGAACAGTCATCCGCTTGAAGCCTTGTGTGAGCCGTTGCCGAAAACGCATCGGCGCCGGAGCTTCAAGCGAAATTCCGATGACATGCTCGAAGACCGGACGATCGCGATGCCAGCCAATACCCGCTCCGACGTCGTACCGGATGAGAAGTGCCTGTTCGAGTTTGCTGGCGGGTAGCCCGGCGAACTTCGCTCCACGTTCGCGAAACGGCATCAGAAATGTCGGCAGAGCCCGTGACGGTCCGAACTTGCCAGTCTCGAAATCATAGCTCCAGCCGAACGTCGCCGTGAGGCGCTCACCGGTCCATTGTTGAAAGCGAAATGGCGCCAGATCCTCGTCGTCGATCTCGCGGATGAGATCGCTCTCCTCCGCTTCAGTTAGAAAGCCGTCGCGATAGCGAAGTCCCGGCAACGTGTACGGGCTGAACAAATCCGGCTGAAGAATACGGTCACTGGGCATGACGGGCAATTGGGTATTCGGCTGCGCAGATGCAATCCGACCGGGCTTTGACAGGGAACACCCCGGCGCGGCGGGAGCCGGGGTGTTCGGGTCGGCCACGATCTAGGGGACGGCGGGGGGACGCCAAACCGTGGCACGAGCAACGACGCTCTCGGCCCCTATCAGTTCCGAAAGTCCGGCGATTTTTCTTTTTTATTGTTCTTTTTTTATTGTGATGACATAGCGCGAGCAGCGCCGGGCATTTCGCAAAAAAGGACACCCCGGACGAGCGAGGGCTGCTGCCGGGGTGCTAGATCTCTCCAAGATTTGCCAATGATGGGAGACGCGCGCAGCGTCTGCTTATGGCCGATTCGAGACAAGCATCGCAGCCGACTTATCAACAGCCTACAGAATATGCGAGTCAGGAGGGCCGAGCTTTACCAGCAGTTACCAGCTGGCGCTTGGCTTACAGGCGCCCAACAAATTGGTAGTTGGCTTCGACGACAGCGAATTTTTTCGCAATGCGCAATTTTCTATTACGCAGCGGACGCACGATCAAAAGCTGCCGCGCCGCCAAATATGGCTGCCATAAGACCGTCAGCTTCGCGCTCGCCGTGATCGGCAGCAAAGAACAGGCGCTGCACCATGGTTGGGATGGAAAGCTCTATTTCGCGCTCCGCGGCTTCGCGCACGGCGCGATCCAAGACGGCGTAAAATCGCGACAACTCTTCCGCCGAATATCCGTGTGTCCTCATCGGGAACATCCCTCAAAGCAGGCAGCCCCCTGCCCACGCTGTTAAAGAACGTAGTGACCGAAACGGAGGTTCCCAGTACCCGTCGTGCTATATTTTTCGAGTTCGCCCTTCTAAATGAACGGTTTATTAAAGAACAAGCCGCATCGGCCACGCCTCAGTTGATCATCCCGATCACGGCAGCGCTCATCATCGTCGCGAGCGTACCGGAAAGAATGGAACGTGCGCCGAGAGAAATAATGTCGCTTTTGCGCTCGGGCGCCATCGTCGTCATGCCGCCTACGAGAATGCCAAGACTGCCAAAATTGGCGAAGCCGCAAAGCGCGTAAGTCATCATCAGGCGAGAACGTGGGCTCAGCGCGTCGGCAGGCAACTTCGAGAGATCGAGATATGCCACGAATTCGTTCAGAGCGGTCTTCGTTCCCATTAATAGCGAAGCCGTCGAAAGATCCGCGGCGGGGATGCCGATGAGCCAGAGCAACGGCCAGAACACATAAGCGAACAACTTTTGCAGAGTGATCGGCGTGCCGGAATACGGCAACAGTCCCAATGCGAGGTTCACCAGACTGACAAGAGCGACGAGAACGATCAACATGGCGATGATGGTGGCGACGATGCCGATGCCGTCGATCGTTCCGCGGACGATCGCTTCCATCGTACTGTGCGGCGGATCAGACAGCGAAAGCTCGCCTGCTTCCTCTGTATCGGGAACGAATGGCACCATGAGCGCGGCGACTGCAAGAGCGGCGGGTGTGCTGATGATCGATGCGATCAGAATATTGCCGAGCGAATCTGGGATGACTGAGCCCAGCAACGCCGCGTAGATGATCATCATGGTTCCGGCGATACCGGCCATCCCACAACTCATCAGCGCGAACAGCTCTCCGCGAAACATCGTTTTGAGGTAAGGGCGCACGAGAAGCGGTGCCTCGACCATGCCGACGAAAATATGCACCGCTCCGCCGAGCGCGAGTGCGCCGCCGATGCCAAGTGTGCGTCGCAGTGCGAATGCAAGTGCGCCGACAATACGCTGCAGAACGCCCCAATAGAGCAGCACCGAAGCGATGGCGCTGATCACCAACACAAGCGGGAAAGCGCGAAATGCCAGCACGAAGCTTGCTTCAGGATGTGCTTCGACGAACGGCGGGGTGCCTCCACCAAGATACCCGAAAACCAATGCCGTGCCGGTGTCGGTCGCTTTCTGCAGGGCCGTAACGCCGTCGTTCAATATAAGAAAGATCTTCGTCGCAGGCGGAAATTTGGTGAATAGAAAAGCAAGAGCGATCTGCAGGGTGACTCCGGCGATGACGATGCGTAGCGGAATACGCCAGCGGTTCTCACTGAGAAGCCACGCGATCAGCAATAGGCTCGCGAGCCCGCAAGCGCCGTGCAACACGTTCATTCGGACATTCCCCAAATCGGCCGACCTGCAGGGCAATCTAGCCCTTTGCAGGTTCTGGCGCCTTGCGTTGCATTGGCGCTGGACGGTCCGGTGAGCTGCTAGACGTGGCCGGCATGCGCCCTGTCCTGAATATCGTCGGCAACGCGTCCACTCGTGAAGCTCATTATAGGCTCCAGCAATATGTGCGCGCCCGACTGGACAAAATGCCGAAATTTTCAACGAATTAGGATTATCGCCTTATCGTATCTCGATTACCGCGTCGCAAGCACAATTCGATTGCGGTTATTCGCTTGGCTCACGAAATCCACATAGTTATCAACGTTCGAATTGGCGAAGTGGGAACAATTGCTATTTGTCGGCGACGCAATCCTGCTTATCCACATCGTCGCCGTATGACAGCTGGCGAATGTTTGAATTTTTGCGCTACTGTCGCGGTGTCAGAAATCGCGATCCGCATTGGAAGATCATGGACCGCCTTCCCTCCAACATGCGAACCGATATGCGCCGCTTCCTTGATCAGTTTAGCGGCGAGAACGTGTTGTTTGTTCCCAATGCGGGCAATGCCGGCGATTGCCTGATTTTCGCTTCGACGCTAAGCGCAATGAGCAGATCTTCTGTCAATTTTGAAATCGCGGATGATGGCGCTGACTTCAAAAACCGGACAGTCTTCTTAGGCGGAGGCGGTAATCTCGTAGGTATTTATCCAGATACGTGCCAAACGATCGAAGCTTGCCGTTCTGAAGCGGCGCGCATTGTTTTGTTGCCGCATACGATCCGGGGCAACGACGAACTGATAGCGTCTCTTGACGGGCGCTTTACTATATGGTGCCGCGAGAGACGATCTTTCGAGCATGTCCGCAAGCTCAATCCCGATCTGGATTGCCACATTGGCCACGACATGGCGTTTCATTGTGACGTCGAGGAATTCTTAAGCGACTTAGAATGTAACGAAATCGGCACGCTCCTATTGAATGACGGCCTCAAGCGTCGCGGCACAAGCCTTGAACGGCTCGCCGAGCTATCTGTCGTGCGCTTCATGCGCACAGATCGCGAGGCCCGGTCATCGAGAATTGCAACCGACCTCGATGTTTCACTTGCATTCGGAAGCGTCGCCGACGTCGAAACATCCACGCTGACTGCGTGGTGTTTCTTAAAAACGATCTCCGTTGCGAAGCGCGTCATCACAGATCGGCTGCATGTCGCCATAGCTTGCGCTCTTCTCGGGACGACTTGCGAGCTTCTCGACAACTCCTACAGCAAGAACCGGGAGGTTTACGCGCACAGCCTCCATCGCTTTGACGGTATCTCCTTTAAGCGAAGCGCGGGTGCGAGGATCGCGGACCAGCCGCCACGAAAGAAGTCTCTATTTGCGAAAACTGCCAATCGCGCCCACCGTCTTGCACGTGATTTTTTGCGACGCGGTGCGATGCCATGAACGTCTCGCCGCGAAAGATGATTTGCGATCTCAGCTTTTGCTGGTCTCGGCGACAGTCTTTCAGAACTCGAACTTTCGCCATGTGTAATTGCAGTCCTTTATGAAGTTTCGACGTCCCTCTCTTTCGCGGCTTCTCACCACTTTGCTACTGGGACCACTCGAAACGTTATCTGTTTTTATGGTCGGGATTCAATAATGCCTCGCCTCCAAGTGCACGTTTCAGATGACGGACTTCGTCGCGAAGTCCGCAGCGACGGCGAACTACCCGATCTGTTTTTTGAAATGCATCCTAGAGACGGTGCCGCCGCGCCGGAATTTGAATCCAGCGACTTCGCGCTTATCGCGATGTTACCTATCGCAATGCACGCAATGGCGGATTTGCATGCCGAATTCGAAGTTGATTCGACGCTCTTGGATGGGCTCGATCACTTTCAAGACGTCTGGCGCGCGTGGCGACCGGATATCTTCAAGAAGAAGAGCAAGATTTCCACTGACGGTGAGTATGTCCGCAGCCCCAACAACAATCGCACGCCTAAAGCCGTGGCTGCTTTTTCTTCAGGTCTCGATAGCACCTTCACTTTGAGCCGCCATGCAAAGGGAGATGCCGGCCGGGCGGTACGAGACGTTCAGACCGCGGTGATGGTGCACGGTTTCGATATGCCTCTCGATGCGGCCGACGGTTTTGAAACGCTAGCTCGTAACGGATCAGCCATATGTGCGGATCTCGGAGTAAACCTTGTTACAGTGAAAACGAATTGGCGAAGCATAGTACCCGACTGGGAGATGACTTTCGGTGCAGGGTTGGCTTCGGTTCTTCATCAATTCTCGAAAGCGCACGACGTCGCGTTGATCGCGACGGAGGAGAGCTACAAAAACTGCCTTCCCGTGTGGGGAAACAGTTTCTGGACTGATCGCTTCTTTTCGTCGTCAGGGCTAAAAATCGAATCCGATGGCGGTGCTTATGACCGTATTGACAGGGCTCGGTACGTCGATCGCCATCGCGAACTGGTTCCGCACCTACGTGTCTGTTGGGCCGGCCCGCGCACCGGTGAAAATTGCGGTGTCTGCACCAAGTGCGTATTGACCAAGCTGAATTTCGCTGCCGCCCGCGTCGCCGAACCGTGGCCTTTTCCCCAAGGACTCACCTCGGAATTGATCCGAGGAATGACATTGAAAACATGGTGGCAGAAGCAGTTCCTGGAATTGATCCTCTCGAAGATTGAGAATGATCGGTCGATCGATGCTGCGATTGTCCGAGCGGTTTCGGAACGGCTCGCTCATTCCTACGCCGCCAGAGAACCAAAGCATTTCGTCACTAGATCGACTACAGCGACGCCACGAACATTCGGACCGCTTCGAGGTAAGTTTCAAGATCTTCTTGGCTTTCGTCGCGCGCAAGGAAGGCGCTGATCGACCGCGCGTTGGGCAGTCTGCCTCCAGTTAAGATCTTCCGCCGTCATGTAGCATAGCTTTCGATTGGCAGGCGTTAGCGAGCGTTCTCATGCTTCGGTGAAGGACTACGCGTACAGCGATCTCCGTCATTCCAAGTCTCGCTGCCAGATCGCGTGCAGTATATCCTTCGACGCTCATCGAACGGACAATTTGTTGACTGCGTTCGGGGAGCTTTTCGAGCACGCGCCCCAAGTCATATGCGTCAGTCGATGCCGGCTGACTGTGATCTTCGAAATCCACTGCGCAAAGATCAATAGGAACTTCCGGGCGACGACGTCGCCGTCGCAAATCGTCAATCATCTTGTTGCGCGTGATCGCCTTGACCCATGGACCCAACGGCATCGATGAGTCCCACGTATGACGTTTCAAATGTATCGCAAGGAGTATGTCCTGCACGACATCTTCAACGTCATTCTGCGGAGTGGCGACGCCGCCCAGACCTCGCCGGACAACCTTTCTCAACACGTGTGAAAGGTCTTCGAGGAGCGTGTGGTAGGCCGCCTCATCCCCACTCATTGCAGCACGCATCAGCTTAGACCACTCTGCGCCTGGCGCCTTTCTCTGCAAAATTGTGCTTTCCATGGCGTTTTCACCGTGTCCTAGCAATATTGCGATCGGCAAGCCGTCAAGATCGTCAAATTCGGCAACGATAGACCGTCGCATCCTTGACAGATATTGACCTGCCAGACGCCCGATCGGCGATACCATTTAGCTATGACATCGAGAGCCCCGGAGCAGTGCCGGACCATGTTAGTTGAGAGCTCCGCCGCACTGTGGTGCCGGCAAGATTCGCAAACCAACAACAGCTTTCGGAGACGTGTTCCATGGGCAAAAAAACGTTCGTCGGCAGTGTGCTTCTTGTTCTTTTCTCGTCCGCCCCCGCCTTCGCTGGCTGCGACGAGGAATTTGATGCGCTGTCAAAAGCAATCAGTAGCCCGGTTACGATGGCAGCCGGGCACCGCGCAGCCATGATGCGCATGGCGGTGTCAGGCTATGATCGTTGCATGGCGGGAGACAGCAAGTATTTCGGTGATATCCGCGAGCAGATCATGGCTCAGATCCGCCACAACCTCGGTGGTCAATAAAACGGCGTTTTCTCGCCGGGTTCAGCGTCCGGAATGCCACCTCCCGCCGATATCGGTTGAATGGGAGAACGGCCGCTGAGCCTTCAATGTAGACGCCGTTCTGCAAACGACGCTAACGTCGGAACGGATCTGACAGCAGCGAACCTTGCAATTCGATGAGTGACACCAGCATAGAAGATGCCTTCCGCCGAATTTGTGCAATGGAGATCCCGTTGAGGGAGCGCTTGACCGCATTTTCCGAAGCTGTGAAACGTTTCTCGCTCCCCTTTGCGAAGGCCTACGATGATTTGGTCACACGTATCCGCTCGGGCGAAGCTGGGATCACCGCTCCGCGGATCGGCGACAGGATGCCGCCGTTTGCACTTCCCGATTCTCAAAATCGGCTGGTGAGCCTAGACGCTCTCCTCCAGGATGGCCCCACGATTGTCAGTTTCAATCGCGGACACTGGTGCGAGTACTGTCTGATCGAACTTGCCGCACTACGCGGCGCGTTGGACGAATTCGCGCAGAAAGGCGCGCGCGTGGTGTCCATCATGCCGGAATCTCAGGCCTATATTTCGAACCTCGACGAGCGAAGCGGAATTACGATTTTGTCTGATATCGACAACGGCTATGCGCTGGAACTCGGTCTTTCGATCTGGGTCGGCGATGACGTCCGTCGTCTATATTTGGAACACGGCGTGGAGCTGCAGAAATATAGCGGCAACGACACTTGGTTTCTTCCGATACCGGCGACGTTCGTGGTGGGAAGAGACGGCATCATCATTGGCCGCCAGGTCGATCCTGATTTTCGCAATCGCATGGAAATCACCGAAATTCTGTCGGCGCTGGATCGCGCCGACCAGTTGGCGTGATGTCGAGAGTTCCACACTCAGTGCCAATTAGCATGACGGCCGCCTGAAATCCCTATCGAGGCAGCGCGTCGCGAGACATCATCTCTTCGATCGAGATCGTGTCTTTGGGCTCATGTAGGAAAACGCCCTCGATCGGGTCAACATCATGCTGCCAAGGCGCCTGCTCGATTGCGCGCATCGTTTGCTCGTAACCCGCCTGCCAGCGCTTTTTGATGCCCGATGCACTGAAGTCGACATCTTTTGTGTGGTCTTCATTTTCGTGACCCGACCACAGGAGACGCACAAAATGCATTCGCGTCAGGCAGCCGTAACTCGTTAGATGTCGCACTTCCTCGCGAGTCCGTAGTTCTTCCGGAATGTATTTAGCAAGCTCCTTAATGATGTGACGGAGCCGATGGATCTGCGCCTGACGCGTAATATGGGTCGCGACCCGGCTCGAATATTGAATGTTCTTCTGGCGGTGGAGAACTTCCCAGATCGTCTCCGGCTCGGGACCAACCGGGTTCCAAACGTGCACCGTGAAGACGAGCGAGTTCTTACGGGGATTATCGTCGAATATCGCTTCGGCTGGCGTATTGGATAGAATACCGCCATCCCAATAAAGTTCGCCGTCTATTTGGACAGCGGGAAACGCCGGCGGCAACGCACCGGACGCCATGATATGTTTCGCGGTGATCTCGGTTTCCTGACTATCGAAGTAGTGCATCTGACTCGTACGAACCTGCGCTGCACCAACCGTCAGACGTGGGGTGTTGCGCCGGATGAGTTTGAAATCGACAAGCTCATTGAGTGTAGATTCAAGTTCCGACGTGGAGTAGAAGCCGGCTTTCTCGGATCCAAGCTGTACATGCGGTCCGCAAAAGGCCATTGGATTAGGCTTATAGAAGCCGGAAATTCCGCTCGTCACGGCCTGCCAATAGGACAGGCCAGAGGCAAGCTGGGGCCAGAACATCAACGCATCCCAGGCTGCACGCTGTGTCATTCGTCCCCAGAATTCCTGCAATGCCGCAAGCCTATTGTTCGGTTCGTTGCCGACGATCAATGACGCGTTGATGGCTCCGATCGATGTTCCGATTACCCAGTCGGGCTCGATGCCCGCTTCGTGGAGCGCGTGGTAGACGCCAGATTGATATGCGCCGAGTGCCCCGCCGCCTTGCAGGACAAGCACGATCTGCCCATACCCTGCCGTTCGAGAATTGGGGCCTAGCCGGCTCGCGCTACCTGCTTCATTCTTCGAGACGAGATTCATGGATCCTCCAGATTGGCCGGCAACAATTGATCACTTTGAAGCAACGCTAGAGGTGATCGATGCAATAACGTCAGACGCCATCTTGAATTGTGCTTCGCGGTCGGTAATGCCATGGCGCTTTGCGATCCACGCGAAGTCGGTATAGACGGCCCACACTTGGCCATTTGAGTCTTTCCTCACGAGAAGACGAACCGGCCAGTCGAGCCCTGAATCTGGATTTGACGTCAGAAATTGAATCCCAAGCGGCGGATTTCCGAAAATCAACAAGGTCGACGGACTGAGCTTGATGCCTGCTGAAGCACCGAGCTGGCTTTGATCTACGGCGAGAAAGAACTTGATGCCTTTTTTGCCTATATCGTCCTTAAGCCGCGCGATCGTTTCGTCAAAGCCGTAAACGCTCTTTACTTTGATGACGCCATCATCGTTCACCGTGGCAAGCGCGGGTGAAAACGAACTCGCGAGTGGCAATGCCAATGCAGCGGTTGTTGCGATAAATACTGCGCACAAAGGCGTGGCTAGCTTGAATGTCATGAGTTCCTCCTTGTCATTCGGACGAGGAAAGCGACCGGCCCACCTCTTGCTCTGAGGATGTCGAAAACCCGCGTTTCGTGGAAATATCCGTTGGCTTCGAAGTCGATAGTTGGTGCGTATTGCTCTCCAACTCTCATCGCTGCAGACCGGCGCTTGGAAGGTCAATTGACATCCGGCTTGCTGAGGACCTTAACCGCTCCGGTATTCAGATAGCGGACCAACCAGGCGGCAACGACAAGCGACGCCCCGATGCCGATAACGCAGGCCGTCCAACCGAAGCGATCGAAAATCGCGCCGAGCACAGCGGTCCCCACAAGGCCGCCAGTGAAATAACTTGCCAAATAGATGCCACTTGCCGCCGCGCGGTTGCTCTTCGCCGCCCGGCCGACGAAACCCGTCGCAAGGGCCTGCGCGAGAAATGTTCCGGCAGCAATGAGAACCATGCCTGTCAGTACGGATAGCAGCGACGGAATAGCGATCAACGGTAAGCCGGCGACAGCAACAGCGAGAGCGAACCAGAGCGCAGGTTTATGGCCAATTCTGTGAGCTAGCGCCCCCGCAAGTGGTGTCGTGATGATCGATGGCAAGAAGATGAAATAGATAAAGCCCAGCGTCATCATGCCGACCGAAAGTGGCGGCGCCACGAGAATGAAATTGACGTAGGTAAACGTGCCGATGAAAGCAAAGAGGATGCAAAATCCGATTCCGAACGCGGCCCGCATGTCGGCCTTCTTGAGGTTTATCCACCAAGGATCCGGCGGCGTCTGTGTGACGACGACAGACACCACGGGCATCGTCGCTTGTTTTACATTCGCGTAGACCAAGGCGGCCCCCGCCACGTTGAGCGCAGAGAACACGAAGAAGTTTGCAGCGAGCCCCGCGTGATCGACGACTGCGGCCGCAACAAAGCGGCCGGCGAGATTACTGGCGACGTTGCCGGTGATATAGGCGGCGAAAGCACCTGCGGATTGCTCGGCGGTGAACCGTTCGCCAAGATATGCGAGCGTCAGCCCAAATGCGGACGCCATGCAAAGCCCCTGCACGATGCGCAAAAACGCAAAAATCGGGAGGTTTGGTGCATAAGCCAACAGGAATGTCGGTACCGATAAAACAAGCAGGCTCTTGATAATCCCGCTGCGCCTGTCGATGTGCTGGCTCAGAAGCGCAACCGAGAGGCCGCCGATAGCCATGCCGAGGGTGCAGGCGTTGACGGCGAGCCCCATCGCGGCGGGACTGACTTGATAGTGGGCAGCAAGCATTGGAAGGAGCGCTTGCGTTGCGAACAGGTCGACCACTGTGAGGAAGGCGATCAGGGTAATAATGAGCAGTTGAGAGGCAGGCACCACCGTCACCGCCGGCATCAATGCCGTCTCCAATTCTCGGCGCATCAGGCTTATAGGCATGGTCGACTTCCTGATCTCGATTGCATTTGAACCTGCGGCGTTGCCATCGCCGCGCGTCATCCTTCACCACTGGGCGGAGACGGCGCGCGGAGAAGCGAAAGCGCTACATGTTGTGGTCGTTGACATCCGTTGCGATGTCGGCGGAGAGCAGCACGACCGGCTTGCTCGATGCGTTCTTCCACCAATGTGACAGATGACTTTCGATCGAAAGGTCGCCTGACTTGTGAATGATAGGAACCGAGCACGTGCTCGCGTATTCCGAGATGGTGCCGGAAACGATGTAAATCAGAGCCGGCCGATCGTCGTGGCTGTGCCACGCGACTTCGCCGCCGGGCGCTACTACGAGCCGGCGCATACGCAAATGGTGATCGGCCAGGAGAACTTTTTCTTTCGAAAGATCGATCTGACCCAGAAGCTTCTCTTGAACTCCCTTGTGTGCCGTTGCTCCGGGTTTCTGGCCGTCGCTGGACACAACCTTATTTGTGGGGCACTCGCCAGCTCCTGCCGGCGCAACATTGACAAGCATGACGCCGGCCATCGATAGCGCGATCAAAGACGTACTCAGAGAAAAAGTCATCGTGTGTCACTCCGAATTGGGTTTCATCCGTCAAGCGCGTTTGCGCTTTCCATGGGCACAATGACCAAGACGAAGGATCGTTTTGAAATATCGATTGCGTTTCTGTTCGATAGCCCGAAGCTATCGGGATGGCAGTCGCAGAAACAAGAACGTGCGCCGGCGGAGACCGCCGACGCACGAACCACAGCGCCGCATAGAATTTCCTATTGCGCAGTCCAGCCACCCTCGACTGGCAATGCAGCGCCAGTGATCGATTTGGCACCGTCCTGGCACAAGAAGACGGCGAACTC
This sequence comes from Pseudomonadota bacterium, assembly GCA_018242255.1. Lineage (GTDB taxonomy): Bacteria > Pseudomonadota > Alphaproteobacteria > Rhizobiales > Hyphomicrobiaceae > Hyphomicrobium_B. Next base: position 31,471 of record JAFECH010000002.1, read on the forward strand.
GCCGAGTTCTTCCGTCGTAACGAACCGACGCGTCGGCTGCGCATGAAGAAGAACGTCATGGACGACTTGTTCTTCCGTCAGCATGCGCGCCCTTGCCGTCTCTGGAATTTGCTTTTCGACGAGGGGCGTCAGCACATATCCAGGACAGATCGCATTGGCTGTAATTCCGTACTCAGCGACCTCAAGCGCGACCGTTTTTGTGAGACCCAGAACGCCGTGCTTTGCCGCGACATAAGCCGATTTGAAGGGTGAAGCGACGAGCGCATGTGCAGAGGCAATATTGATGATGCGGCCCCACCCGCGTTGCTTCATCTCGGGCACGACGGCGCGGATTGTGTGAAAGGCTGCCGACAAATCAACGGCTATGATCGCGTTCCACTTCGAAATCGGGAACGTCTCGATCGCCTCGACATGCTGTATTCCGGCGTTATTGACGAGTATATCTACTTGGCCGAAAGCTGCTCGCGCTTCATCAATCATGCCGGCGATCTCCTCTTCCTTGGACATGTCGGCATTGGAGAACGCTGTTTTGATTTTGCGGCTAACTTGCAGCTCTTTGCGCAAATCGTCAAAATCGGACGGCGCGCTAAAGCCGTTAAACATGACATTTGCTCCGGCTTCCGCGAGCGCTTGGGCAATCCCCAATCCGATACCGCTGGTCGACCCCGTCACGACGGCCGACTTCCCTCTCAGGCTCCCGTAGATCTTCGTTTTTTCTTTCGTGGCTTCTACCAACTGCATGGTCAGCTCCATTGTTCTGGTCCTAAACTTAAGGACGCGGCTGACTCTTGGAATGAATATCGCCTGGTCCCCGATGCCGAACGCCACAAATGAGGTCGGATGGCGGTCTGCGCGCTTCGATTTCGGCGTGACCCAGTGCGGAACACAGGAACCGCACACATGCCTAGTTTCTCGGCTTTGTTGGCACACAAACTATTCGCTGAGAGCGCTGGAACAGAAATACCGTTTGAGCTAAGTTTCCATGCCTTTTGGCTATCGACGTTCTCTTGATTTCCAAGCGGCGGCGACTGGCTTGATAATTCGGACTAATCCTTATGGAAATGCACCAAGTTCGATACTTCCTGGCTGTCGCACGGGAACTGAATTTCACGCGCGCCGCCGAGAGTTGCAACGTTGCTCAACCGTCTCTGACGCGAGCGATCAAGCAGCTTGAGGACGAGCTTGGTGGGGAGCTTTTCAGACGCGAGCGCAATCTTTCGCATCTGACCGAGCTCGGTCATCGCATGCTGCCGATGCTCCAGCAGTGCTACGAGAGCGCGTTGACGGCAAAATCCTTGGCTCAATCGATGAAAAGCGGTGCGATCGCACCTCTGTCGATTGCCCTCTCCGTCACCGTCAATATTATGTTGTTGGTTTCATTCTTGTCGGAGCTTGTACGCGCATTTCCCGGTCTGGAACTTCGCTTTTATCGCGGTACCAATAATGAAGTTGCTGAACTTCTGAAGAAGGGCGAGGTCGACATCGGTATCGCAGGCTCTCTTGAAGGAGCGTGGGAGAGGCTCGATTCCTGGCCGCTGTTCACTGAACCTTATCGGCTGGTGGTCGCAAATGATCATAGGCTGGCATCTGCGGTCGGAGCCGTGCCACCTTCCGAACTCATGAAAGAACGTCTGCTCTGCCGGAGCAACTGCGAACATTCGAAGGAAATCATGCAATTCCTGGATGAGCGCAGCGCGCGTCCGAACAAAAAGCACGATGTCTCGACAGAGCAGGATCTCACCGCATTGCTCGACAGCAATTTTGGTATCGGCATTGCGCCACGAAGCTCAGTGCTCAGCATGAAATCCAAGCAACTAGACATTGACGGCCTGACGATCGAGAGAACCGTTTATGTTTACGCCGTCTCGGGCAGACAACGCTCTACGGCCGCAAGCACACTGATCAAAATGCTGAGGGCGGCCGATTGGCGGCTCATCGAAGAGCAACTCACTATCGCAAGTGGCTGCGAGCGCACCCGGGCTATTGCCGTTAATGCTGCAGTGACCTGAGCGCATCCAAAATGGCGCTCGTGTCCATGCGCTTGCGATAATCGGGATCAATAAACCGCGCTTTGACCAGGCCATCAGCTCCTACAATAAAGGTCGCGGGCACAGGAAGCGTCCAATTGGTATTGCTCTGATAGGGAGAGAAATCCCAGCCCGCTTCGATCATTGCGCGTCGCTTTTCGTCGCTGACCAGAAAAGCGAGATTCAGCATCAGGGCGTAACCGTTGTCCATGTCAGACAGTATCGGAAAGTTCGCTCCTCCTGCGGATTGAAGTTCGGCGTTGAAACGCTCCGTCTCAGGCGTAATAGCGATCAGTTGGGCACCCAGCCGCTGCACTTCGCCATCGATTGCCGCGAGCGAGGCCGCACTAATGCGGCAGTAGGGGCACCAATGACCACGATGAAAAGCAATAACCGCAGGTCCTGACTCGATTATTTCGCCGAGATTGCGAAGCTTGCCCGTCTGGTCCGGCATCATGAACTCGGGCATCGGTTCACCTGGCTTCGGCGCGTTGTCGCCCAGACCAATTTCGCGAAGATGCAAGACCATGCGATCTACGATATCGGCAAAATCCGGGCTGAGCGTGCGGACGTCATCAGCAAATGCTTGAAGGCGTACTGGCAACGGCGCGTCCATGTTTTGACATCGCGTTGTGCATTCCTGGAGAGCATCAGATAGCGTCATCCCGGGCATTCAGGGAAACTCCTTAGGTCGACGGATAAGTGCCGTCCGATAGCGCTAGTCATCTCCGCATTCTGGAACCTATTTGGAAATTTCGCGCCGCTCAACGGGCATCTGTGTGCCCGCAAGTTCTCACTTTTTTTACTGCCGCCCCGTCGACCGGTCTGACCGCGAACCGGCATAACGCATTGAAGAAGAATAATCGGTAGGATTTGACTGAGATCAAGATTGCCCCCGCGCCGGCCGACTAGCGTGCTTTGCATTCACTGTCGTCATGCGTGCGCGACCGCGCGAGAGATCACCCCGTGCGGCTGCGGGCGCCCTAGATGCTCTTTGCGATCAGTTGAACGCAGAGGAACGTGCCTCAGGGATTTCAATGACCCGCGAACTCATCCACCGCTATGGCGGACCCGTGCCGCGCTATACCAGCTATCCGACAGCGAACCACTTCACGCCGGAAGTGACAGTAGAGGACTATCGCGCTTGGCTATCGGCCGTTCCGAATGGAGAGCCGCTGTCAGTCTATGTCCACATCCCATTTTGTCAGGAAATGTGCTGGTATTGCGGCTGCAGCACGAAAGCAGTTCACCGCTACGAGCCGATCTCCGACTACATGAAGCCATTGATGGCCGAATTCGCCAATGTCGCGGCCCTGCTGCCTGCCGGGCACGAGGTCACGCACGTGCACTGGGGCGGCGGCTCTCCCAACATGCTCTCCGCGATCGATATCGGCCGGCTTGCAGCCGCAATCAGAGCGAGGCTTAACATCGGCGCCGTCGCTGAATTTGCCGTCGAAGTCGATCCGCGCGGCGTCACAGATGATCGCGTCGCGGCGTTCGCAGACGCCGGTGTCAACCGGGTGTCGATCGGTGTCCAGGACTTCAACGAGGATGTCCAAAAAGCAATCAACAGAGTTCAGCCGTTCGATTTGACGCGTCGGGTGATCGAGAAGTTCCGCGATCACGGTGTCAATGGCATCAATGTCGATCTCGTCTATGGTTTACCACATCAGACGCGGCGCAGCGTCGAGGAGACCATACGCCAAGTGTTGGCGCTCGCGCCGGACAGAATCGCGACTTTTGGGTACGCGCATCTGCCTGCGCGCATCCGGCATCAGCGGCTTATCGAAGACAAGGCGCTGCCGGATGCCATCGAGCGTTTCGGGCAGTCGAACCGGCTGGCGCGTATTCTCGAGGCGGAAGGATATATCCGCATCGGCCTCGATCATTTTGCGCGCGCGCACGATTCCCTCACCAAAGGTGCCGTCAGACGAAACTTCCAGGGCTATACGACCGATACGGCCGAACATTTGATCGGCTTTGGGGCGTCGAGCATCGGGTCGCTTTCGCAGGGATACGTCCAGAACGCCGTCGCCGTCGCAGACTACGCGCGACGGATCGCGGAGGCTGGGCTCGCGACGGTGCGCGGTGCCCGCCTCACCGACGACGACCGCGCACGGCGGTTCGCAATCGAAAGTCTGATGTGCGATTTCAATCTGCCAGCCGCCGAATTGCGCCGACGATTTGGCGATGCCGCGGCGCCCGTTCTGGCCGACGCAGAAGCACTGGCCGCTGCGGACCCCGACCATCTTATCGAACGCTGCGAAACCGGCTTCTCGCTCACGACCCGCGGCAAGCCCTTCGTGCGCACGATTGCGTCCTGCTTCGACAGCTATCTTGATAGCGCCAAGGGGCTGCATTCCGCTTCTGTGTAGCGACCCAATCGGGCACCCTAAAACGCGAATTTACGGCCCGCTAATTTGGCGCGAGTTCCTTTGTAAGATCGAGCACGAGCACTCCGTCATCAGGGCGTTTGCGGAACTTCCACTCCGGGTTATTGAGTGTCCGCTCAACATCATCTTTGCCGTCACGCCAATGTTCACTCACGGTGAAGCGAGAAAACTCATAATCCTCTGCTTGTGTCGAGTAGATCGCACGCCGATGGATGAGATGCACAATTGTGATGGCGGCGTCGCTCGTAAGTTCAGCCAGAATCTTCCAATCCGCGCTCGACTTGACTTCATCGCTAAGTGCGCACCCTAACCGGCGTATGGCGCGTTGGAGAGTCAGGAGCCGCTTTGTGTAATCGGTATTGAGGCGCGTGCGGCTAGAATAGCGGATTTCTTTTTCGCGCGTCTGCACGTCAAAAAGATTTTCGGGAATCCGACCGCGAGCTGAAAACAAATCGATCTGAAAAATGCACATGTCGGTGAGCGGGGCGCCGCCATCCAAGACATACTGTAGAGGCGTATTCGACAAGAGCCCACCATCCCAATACAGCTCTCCGTCAATTTCTACTGGGGGAAAGCCCGGCGGGAGTGCGCCGCTGGCCATGATGTGATCGGGGCCAATGGTATCGCGCTCAGTATCGAAGTATTTGAAGTTTCCCGTCTGCACTTCAACGGCGCCAATGCTGAAGCGGACTTTCCCGCGATTGAGCAGGTCGAAATCTATGAGCTCAAGCAGCGTGTCTTTGAGAGGACTGGTATCGTAAAGACTAACAGCTTGAAGAGACCCAGGCGGCATCAACACAGATGGTGGAAATCTCGGCTCGAAAAACCCCGGCGCTCCCGTTGCCGCAACGAGGGCAGCGCTGGCCTCGTTGAAAAGTTTGCGCGAATAATTGTCATTTGAAAGCGGCGGGAAAGTTACCCGGCTCGAAACCAAATCCCAGAACCTGCGAAGGCGATCGACGCGCTTTTCTTTTTCATTGCCCGCTATGATCGCAGCGTTAATCGCCCCTATCGAAATTCCAGCGACCCAATCAGGCTCTAAGCTTGCTTCTTCTAGGGCTTCGAACGCGCCAGCTTGATAGGAACCGAGAGCCCCGCCGCCCTGGAGAACGAGGATTTTTTTCTCGCTTTTTGCATTGCTTTTGGTCATGTCGAAGCGTTTGTTTCGGAGCTTTTGGTTCAAGATGTTCCGTCGGGAATGCCGACGACTGAAACCTTGGCCGTGGTGAGTTCGGTCGGCCACAAAACCTCAGTAAGGCCGGACGCCACGGCGACGCGCTGCGCGCCGCGATCTTTGTAGGTGATGACCCCGCCGCCTATCGCGCCGCCGATTTTTTGACCCCAGAGCTTGTGCCCGTCCTGAGCGTCGAGGGCGTAGAAGTTGCCGCCCATATCGCCGAAGAAAACGACGCCACCTGCCGTCGGGGTCATCCCGCTCTGAATCGGGTAATTCGTTTTAGCCCGCCAACGCCATTGACCGCTATCTGCGTCGACCGCGTAGACCCAGCCTGCCCAGTCAAAAGTGGGATCGGCTTGGCCCCAAGTATTGAAAGGATTGATTGAGTTCTCGCCGGACCATGGCGCCCCGGCGTTCACGTCTTCAATCTTGTCCTTCTTCATGAGGTCAACAGTGGTGCACCATTGAACTTCTCCGACCATGATAAGGTTGTTACTGCGGTCGTAAGCTGGGCCGTTCCATTCGGCGCCGCCAGTAGAACCGGGGCAGAAGTGGACGGCTTTTCCCGGCGTAAACGGCGCATCGGCGTTGTCGACTTTCGTGACCGGCAGGCGATAGAGTTCCTTATTAGTGCCGAGGTCGATGCCATAGAGATGACCGTCCTTGGGAGCGACGGCCAGGATTTTCTTGCCAGCAGCAGTCTTGATAATAGCCGGCGCGCTAGATACGTCCCAGTCGTGCCAGTCTTTCGGAACGAGCTTGAAGTGCGTCTTGTACGCACCCGTCTTGGCATCGAGCACGACAACAGATCCGGTATATAGATCGCTCCCTTCCCGCATCCCGAGACCAAAATCAGGAGCGGGGTTGCCGCCGGGGATGTACAGCAGCCCCGTTTCAGGATCGAGCGTGTAGGAAGTCCATGTCGCGCCACCCGTAATCGGCTGACCTGCAGGCAACTTCCAACTCGCACCCGTCAGCGGCGACGCCGCCTCCGGCCCGCGCTCCGGATCATTTTTCGATTTTGGCACCAGGTAGAATTCCCACTTGATCGCGCCGGTTGTCGCATCGAGCGCATACATTCGACCCTTGATGCCCTTGATGTCGCCCCCGGCGTTTCCGACAAAGACGAGTCCGTTCCATGCTATCGGCGCCGCGGGAACACTTTCGCCTTTCTTGGGATCAGCAATCGACGTCTGCCACAACCGCTTACCGGTTTTCGCGTCGTAGGCGATGACTCGGCCGTCCTGAGTGCCGCGGAAGATTTTGCCATCGAGATAGGCTACGCCGCGGTTGACGCCCTGCGGCGTAGCGGGTGTGTAGCTCTCGTGCGCGCGCCACTTCTCGCGGCAAGTGCTGGGATCGATGGCGAAGGTGTTGTATTCAGTGGCAAAGTACAGCGCGCCATCGACCTCAAGTATGCCGGAGTTGAAACCGGTGTATTCGCCAGTATCAAACGTGCAAAGAACCTTCAGTTTGTGGGCATTTTTTGCGTTGATATCGGCGAGCGACGAGAAGCGGTCGGAGGTCAGCGTCTTGTTATAGCTGGGCCAGTTTGTATCGCTTGCTGTGGGCGCCTCGGATGTCGAAGCTGGCGTTGCCGGCGCTTCGCTCGCACCTGTTGAAGCGGTGCTTTTGGCGGAAGAAGCGACTTCAGTCGTAATCTTGCCCTTTGGCGCATCAAGATAGCGGACATAGTTTATGGCCATCGAGCCGTAATGCACCGCTGAATCCCAGTAGAAATAAGCGAAGCCCGCTGCGATAATTCCGCCTAACACCAGTGTGCCGCCGATGATCTGCGCTAATCTTGTCATGATGATTCAGCTTATTTTTGAGATATTTTTTGAATGGTCGCGTCGATGTACGTCGAACGTGCAAGGCGCAACTCTCGTTCCGATGAAATTCTGGTCATGTTTGAATATTGCGGGCGCAATTGATTTGATGACTTTACAGGTGTTCGCGAGGCAAAACACGTCGGTCTAGCGACCACCTGGCGGAAGAACGAGATTTAAGTCGTGCCTTTCTTTTTGTGCGTGTCGTTCTTTAGGAACTCAATGATTTTTGCTCGTTCCTTTGCATCGGCCAACCCGCTGAATATAGCGCCCATATTGTTGCCAGGAACGACCGCGTTCGGATTGGTGATCCACTGATTGAGGTTCTTTTCGTTCCAGGTGATGCCCGAGTCCTTGAGCGATTCCGAATAGGTAAATCCCGGAACCGTTCCCGCCTTTCGCCCTACGACGCCGTAAAGCGTCGGACCGATACGGTTGTCACCCTTGTCGAAGGAATGGCATTCGCGGCAATGGCCATTGAAAGCGAGTTCGGGATCTTCGCTGGTCGCCACCTGCGCAACGCCGGCAGCGGTGTATGCGAGAAGGCCGACGCAGGCGATGCCGCACGCTAAAACAATGCTGGAGGACAGCGGGACACACTTTGTCATGTAGACCTCGGGATGCAGACGATGCGGATTCAATAAGAGGAAGGCGTCCGCGTTACGGACGCCTTCATGCACAGGAGAGATCAGAGGATTGAGAATGTCCGCTCGGGACGGTCGCCAGATCTGTTGACCGGTTTGTCCTTCTCAATCACTGCGACGAGCTTTGTGCCCTTGGCCGGCATGGCATTGAGCGCCACTGCGACATCGCGGTGATCCCCCGCTTTAAGGGCGACTTTGCCCAGAGATTTGCCCTCGCGCATCCCGTTCGCTCCGACAGCGAAGATGTCGAGGGCGCCATCTTTGGGAAGGTAAGCGTAAGTGATGGTAACTTCGCTGTTCTTAGGTTTCTGATTGAACGCGATGATGGAAGCCGGAGTACCGCTGCCGGCGAATGCAGCGGTCCCAACAAGGACGGCGGAAAGGGTTGTGGCACCGAAGAGAACGGTGTGGTTCCGAAACTTGGGGAGCATACCTTGTGACATGGCTGGTTGATCCTTCTCATGAGGGTTTGCGCCGATGAATCGAAGGACCGGCGGGGTGGTGCGCGGCTCGAAGACGGGCCCCGGCATTCCGAGGGACGTCTGATGGGTCGTTGAACATCGCCCATGTTTTAGCTGGATGCTGTGGCGCGCAGCGACAAGCCAGTTGCGGCTTTTATGGACAAATCTTAAGCCCGAATATCGCTTGCAGAAAGAGGGACTGGTCTTTGCCGGAACTTCGTCGCGGAGATTTTCGCCAGTTGTTTGCGCGCTTTGGCGAGGAGAGACTCTTGCTCGAACTAAGATCGTCTTAGGAGAAAAGTCACGACGCAGATAGGGCAGCTCGTTAATCTGCGCGCCACTCGTTGGCGATTACCGACATCGAACTTTCTATCGGCCTGGGGTCGGCCTTGCGATGGCGCAGCAAAGCAATTTGCTAGCCTCGCCTCATCGCAAGCGGGCCACGTACGAGACCTTAGAGGTCTAGTACCGGGCATTGAAGTCAGGTGCAGATTTTTTGCATTTTGCGGCGCAGCGTTACGATAAGCAGCGGACCGCCGTGCTACAATGAACCAAAACGCTCGCTATTCGGCCGCCCAATGTCGCCCAAGCGATTGACGCTATCCAGTGTCGCGACTTTCAAAGATCTTCCATTTGCAGCTCTTCGGCTTCTCGAGGATCGCTTGCAGCCAATCCATGTCGGTCGCGGCGAGTTTGTTGTGCGGGAGGGCGAAGCTGCAGACGCCCTCTACGTCGTCGTATCTGGGCGTTTCGCCGTCGAGGTCAAAGGATACTCCGGCACGGTCGCAGAAATTTCGCGCGGTTCCACAATCGGCGAGATCGCTTTTTTTGCAGGCTGCAATAGGACGGCGACAGTGCGCGCTATACGAGACGGAATAGTCGTACGTCTCACTCGCACCGACTTCGACTCAATCTCCGAGAATTCCTCCGCTGCTTGGGCCGCTATAACGGCGACGTTGGCGGAGCGTCTCGCAGCAGAAACACGACGCAAATCTGAGATTAGCAATAATTTTTTGGCAACAAATGCGAGGCCACGAGCGCGCACCATTGCTATTGTCGGAGCGACTTCCGGATTTATGGCACCACCTTTCCTGAATGCATTCGCAGACTCGGCTTCCTCGAAATCCGGCACGCTGGTCGTGTCGAGCACGACAATAAGCGACGTAATCGGGGGCCAGTGTAATACTGATCTGGATTTCACCGCAGCGCTAAACGAACTCGAATGTCGATTTGAAACGATCATATTTATCGCAGATCCAGAACTGACCCGCTGGAGCGAAAAATGCATTCGGCAGGCCGACGAGGTACTGCTCGTCGCATGTTCCGTTGACGCGCACGCAACAGCTACGGTCCCGCTCGGAAATCTCGAAGCCTTTGCACTGTCGGTTCATCCGCAGTCTTCGAGAAGGCTGGCGATCGTGCACAGAAGCGGCGGCATTGCAGAAGGCACGCGCCATTGGCTTGCTTTAAGAGAGCCTGCCATGCACCATCATGTGGCTCTGCAGTGCACGAATGATGTCGAACGCCTCTGGCGATTTCTGGCGGGCGAAGCTTTAGGTTTCGTTGCTTGCGGTGGCGGCGCTTACTGCTCAGCTCACATTGGGGTGTACCGCGCTTTTCGGGAAGCGAGCATAGAATTCGACATATTGGGAGGAGCCTCCGGAGGCGCTGCGATGGCTGCCGCGTTTGCACAGGACCTCGATCCGCTTTCCATCACGTCTGGTGTGCAGCGAATGTTTGTCAAAGGGCGAGCCCTTTCACGATATACTTTGCCCAGATATGGCCTGCTCGATCACACCCATTTCGATACTCACCTCAGGCGCGAATACGGAGGCGTTCGCATCGAAGATCTTTGGAAACCGTACTTCGCTGTTTCGGCCGATCTGTCGAACTATGAAACCTACGTCCATCGCACGGGATATCTATGGCAGGCCATCCGCGCGAGCTCGGCGATACCCGGATTGCTGCCACCATTTTACACTGAAGATGGGCGGATGCTCGTAGACGGGTCGGTCATTTCGAACGTGCCGGTCGAGACGATGCATGCGCTAAAGAACGGGCCAAATGTTGTTGTCAGCTTTCAAGGATCGGAGGGACAGAAATTTGAAGTCGACTACGCGTCCCTTCCGAAACGCACCGACTTAATTTGGCGGACACTCAATCCTTTCTCGAACCAACCATTGCCGTCGGCCCCATCCGCCGCAACAGTCCTGGTCCGTAGCTTGATGGCCAATCGCGATCATTTCGAACGTTATCTGCAAGTAGGTGATTGGCTGCTGGTACCCCCCACGCCGCTCGGAATGGGCGCATTAGACTGGCGTCGACATTCAGAAGTTATGACTGCCGCCTATGAATATACCCGTGAGGAAATAGCTTTGCGTAGGCCGGTTGGATATGCCGGCTAGCTTTTCGAAGCTGGTTCGTTCGACCTCGTGAATCTGGGAGTGCCAAGCATGCATTCGAGATCATCGAGATGCTTCCGCGTGCATCGGTGAAGTCACGACGATTGTTTGGCGGATGGCCCACATTTTCTCAGCGAGACAAATCGGCAAAAAATTTCGATAAAATCGACGCAAAAAAGCCGACTGGCGCGCCGACGCGAGGAGGTGCCGTGTGAGATTTGTTTACACCTCTTTTTTTATATTTGAAGCCGTTCGGCGAGAGCCTCGTGTTGATCGTGGGAGGCGCGAATATCTACGAGAGCACCGTCTTGGAATACTCCCTGATCACAGATCAGTGTACGGAATTAGATGAGCAACGACATGGAACGGAAAGAAATGAGATCCACGAAAAGACACGCGAACAAATGCGTAACCGCGTTGGGCGCGCTCGTGCTGCTGACTTCGACTACGCTAACACCTTGGCAGTCCGCCGACGCTTGTTCCCGTATTCTCTACGAAACGGGGAAAGGGACCTACATCGCGGGTCGCAGCATGGACTGGAGCGACCCCACTGCCCGGACCGCCCTCTGGGTGTTTCCCAAGGGCATGGAGCGTGATGGCACCGGAAACAATCCTTTTAAATGGACTTCAAAATACGGTTCTGTGGTCGCTTCTTTCTACGACGCTGCCACGGCCGATGGCATGAATGAAAAGGGCCTCGCGGGCAACTTGCTTTATCTGACCGAGGCCGATTACGGTGACGCGGCCAAGACAGGCAAGCCGATCCTTTCCATTGCAGCCTGGCTGCAATATGCCCTCGACAGTTATGCGACCGTGCAAGAGGCGGTCGATGCCCTGAAGGATCCGCCCTTCGCGATCGTGGCTCCGGTGCTTCCCAACGGGCAGGCAGCCACCGTGCATCTCTCGCTTTCGGATACGAGCGGCGATTCAGCCATCTTCGAGTACCTTGGTGGAAATCTCATCATCCATCATGGTCCGCAGTACACGGTGATGACCAACTCTCCCCCCTATAACCAGCAGCTCGCGCTGAATACGTATTGGGAGAAGGTTGGCGGAAATCGCTTTCTACCGGGAACGATCAGCGCCGCAGATCGCTTCGTTCGCTTAAGCTACAATCTCAAGTCCTCGCCGAAATACAAAGACGAGACTCTCGCGGTTGCCTCGGTCGTTTCGCAGATGCGCGCGATTAGTGTGCCGCTCGGCATGTCTGATCCGAACCATCCCAATATTGCCATGACGTTGTGGCGCACGGCGGCGGACCAGGGCACAAAGACCTACTACTTCGAGTCTGCGGTCCTGCCGGCTTTGATTTGGGTCGACCTGAAGCAAATTAATTTTGATAAGGGCACGGGCGCGAGAACCATCCCGATTAACCTCGATACGCCTCTTGGCGATGTCACGACCAAGTTCAAGCCCGCAACGCCATTCAAGTGGCTGGGGGCCAAATGAGTGACTGATCCTGAATGAGCGTCGGCTGCGATCAGCGCCAGTCGGCTTAGGGTCATTTTTTTTCTAGACTGCAGAGATCAAAGCTCAGTGCATTGGACATCATCGAGACGCGTGCGCGTCTCGATGAATTCATTCGACGAGCGTCGATCCGCACTATACTGAGTCGCCCTCGGCCTGATTGCAGCCCTGACGGTGCGCTGTGTGCGGCGGTTCAGTCAAGTAGAGTAAGGTTTTGTGCGAGTTGATAGAAAGTTGAGCAGCCTATGCTGGCGAGCGATCGTCAATAACTTAGTTGGCGGTGAACCAGTACGCGATATTTCGGCTTAGGCTAATTTTTTACGGCGCCATCAGCCTTTCCCGTCACATGGTCTTTCAACCCATCTGGCAGTTTGGATTTGATACTGGTGATGCCAGATTTAAACACACTGTCGATGGCGGCGCGGGCATCGCGATCTGTTTTCCCGTCGGCCGCATCGTACGAAGCCGACCAGACGATATCCAACTCATCGTTAGTGGAGTTGACCGAAAAATTCGCTTCGTAATTTTTTACCGGCAGTGGACTTTCGACAATCGCATAGCGGTAGCCCGACGGGCTGAGACTCAGCAACCTCTCCTTGATCTTTCCACCGTCCTCCAAGGAGAGAGTACGGTAGACAACACCATCTTCCTTGCCTTCCGTACATGAGCGCACCGCTGGGTGCCACTCGGCTATCTGGCAAAAATTGCCGAACCGCTCCCAAAGCAGTTTTGAATTGTCCTTGGCGGCCTTCCGATCGACTTTGATCTCTATCTTTTCGCTCGATGATAATTTCGCTGCAGAGGCGCCTTCGGTCACCCACGCTGCGCTCGCGATCATTGCCAAGAAGATGACCGCGCGACTTCGCATTGTCATTTTTTCCACCACAGATCGATTGAGATGCGCCTATTTTTGGCCCGGTTTAACCGCGACGCCCCAGGGCAAGCGACCGACTGGAACCGACTTTTCTGCCTTCTGCGTGGCAACGTCGATGACGGTAATGTCGTTCGTCATTCCGTTGGCAACGTACATTTTTGTGCCATCTGGCTTCAGCTCGAGATGCCATGGTCTTTGACCGACCAAAATGTAATTCTTGATTTGGTATGTTGCAGTATCGACGACCGCTACTCGGTTGGAAGGCCCGAGCGCAATAAATGCTGTTTTGCCATCTAGCGTGAAGCGGATGCCGATTGGTTGCATCAGCTCGGGCCGAACTCCGGGCACGTCGAACAAAAGCTTCTTCTTGGTCTCAAATGTTTTTGCATCGATAATCGCGACGGTGCCGCCGACTTCCGCCGAAACCCAGACTTCTTTTCCATCCTTGGTGAAAGTGGCCTCTCGGGGCCGCGTGTCGACAAGGACGTTTGCCAGAACCTTGTTGGTCTTAGCATCGATGAAGTGCGCCATGCTCGTTTGCTCGGACGTATCGACTATAAGGCTGTCGTCAGGCGAAACGGCCATGCCTTCGGGTTCGACACCTACGGGAATCTCCGCGATAGCCTCTCCGGTCGACCGATCCATTACCGTCACCAGACTATCGTCCTCGTTGGCGATGTAGATGAGATCGCCTTTATGATTGATAGCGAGGAGCTCAGGATCGGGACCAGATGCTGCGAACGATTTGATGACCTCGAGTTTGTCCGTATTGATAACGTCGAGCCGGTTGTCATCGCCGATGCAGACTATCAGTTCCCTGTAGTCCGGCGTCATCGCCATGCCTCGCGGACGTTTTCCGGTTGGAATGGTCTTGATGATCTTCAACGTATCGCTGTCTATGACAGTGACGGTGTTGTCACGTTCATTGGAAACAAAAATCTTATCAGCGTGAGCCGACGTCGTGGCACTCAACAAGAGAGCAGCCAGGATCGTGCGAGTCGAAGGTCTCAACATGCGTAGTGATCCTTAATGCGCATCAATCATCCGGATAGTTTGCAGGCCGTTTCCGGCGCATCAACGCCGAGCGTGTCGGTCAGATACGTCGGATGAAGAAAGCCTTCCTGTGGAGACATGGATACGATTGTTCGTGGACCTGTGAGGATGATCGGTTGGCGCAATTGACGGTCCCACGGACGAAAAGACATCCCCTGCCCTTTGAACCCCGCGACTTGAAATTGCGTCGACATGATATATGCGCGCCAGCCATCGACGTCCGACTTTCCCGACCGCGTAATGGCCTCGCCGAAAACCCGCATCGCCAGCCAAGCCAAGTAATCTCGTTCCGTCATCGGTCGCTTGTTCTGAGCGCGGAAGCGGGTCTGCAGCTGTATGCCGCCGTATTCCTCATAAAGCGGCGACCAAGCGACGGCCACGAGCCCCTGTGTGCCGGCGACAGGTTTCGGGACGGACGTTCGCCACAGAAGATAATCGCCGAAGCTATCCTGGGTATCGGCGACAAAGACGATATCATGCTGTGGTGCAGACTGCGTTCGCATCGGGATTTGCGTTTGAATCTGTTGATGTCCCGTCTCAGAGTTACGATTGCCCGGATCGAACACGACCGTTCTCTCTTCGACAATGAAGCTTCCGAACTTCTTCGCGGCGCGCTTCATAGCATCAACGTAGTCGACATCCTCTTTGGTATTACCTTTGAGAAGAAACCAACGATTCCAGCGCTTCCAAGCCATGTATTGCGCGAGCGCATCGGCACGCATCGTCCAGCTCGGCGCGACATGAAAGAGATTGCGCCGGCAGTCCTTACCGCGAACATCATCGTTGCTCGTGCGCACGTTGATGATGATGGCATCACGAGCCTCCGGAAGATCAGCAATGCGCAGAAGATCATCCGGCTCAAGATCGGCAACGATCAGGTGCGTGGTCTGAAGAAGCGCTTTCGCATCCGAAATGATGTCGCCGTTTCGCGGTGCGATCTTTTCCGACAGGTGATACGCCTGTCCGAGAAATCTCCCTGTGGCAAGATTATCGGCCAGTCCTAGTCGAGCGCCCTGCACGCCCTCGTCGGATATGGCCGGTTCGACGAGAGAAATCGGCAGGGGCTCGGGATAATCGCGCCCCAGATAGCCTATTTCGACATTAATACCAGGCGATGGAGCGAGATTAGCGTTGGCCGCTGAAATGATAGCGAACGGCAGCAGCCAAGCTAGACTTCGCATACGCATCTTCTGTACTTCTCACTGCGTCGATTTCGGCCCGCCACTAGATGGCGCAGGCGTCGCGCTGGTCAGGAATTTCAGCGCACCCGATGCAGCTTCATTACCGGCCTCGGTCGCGATGTCGAGAGCGGTTTTTCCCGCCGCCGAAGTCATTTTTGGATCAGCCCCGGCGCGTAATAGAAGGCCGATCATTGGCGCATTGTTCTGGCCAGCCGCAATCATCAAAGCCGTGACACCATCTTTGGACTGTGCATTCACGTTCGCCCCACGCTTTATCAACTCTTCGGCAAGCACGAGTGGGGTGGGACCATGCGCAAGTTGGTTCAAACGCTGTTGCGGTTGAAGTTGCGTCGCACAAACCATTAGTGGCGTCAGTTTCTCCGGACCGCTTGCTGCATCGACCTTGGCGCCCGCCTCGATCAACGCCTTGGCTGCAAAGAACTGCCCATATGAGAGCGCGATCTCCAGCGCGGTGTAACCTTTCGTCGTTCCCTTCTCGATGTCTGCGCCATGCTTCGCAAGAAGCTGAATGGACGGCACATGATTAACATTTATTGCGTGCTGAAGGGCCGTCATTCCATCAATGTCTTCGGTGTCGACCTTGGCGCCAGCAGCAAGAAGAATCTGCATCAGATCCGTCCGACGGATACTCGCGGCCGCGCCAAGCGGCAAAGCGCCGAGTTGATCGGGCTTGTTAACGTCCGCCCCCTTCTCGATCAGGAACTTTATGCGATCGGCGTCGGCACCGACGATGGCGTTCATCAGCTCAGCGTTAACATCGACGCCCTGCTTCAGCCACGCCTCCAGCCGGGCACGCGTCACGACTTGATCAGGCGACGCCTCGGCTGTGTGCTGCTGCGTCTTTTGAACCGTCAGATAGCGGTCCTCATAGGCTTGACCTTGTTGCTGCTGAAGAACACCTCGCGATGGTAGCGTGCCTTCGACGATGCAGTTCGAGCACTTGACGAGGGGCACTCCGTAGTCGTCGAGTATTTTAGCGATCTCGTCCTTGGCGTCTTCCATCGCCATGTCGATTTTAAGTTTCAACACGACATCAGTGTTCTGAACGCCCCAGCCGAGCGAGAATTCGAGCGGCGTATTGTCGACCATCATGTTCACGGGCTGGAGTGTCAACGGCTCGCCCTTTTTCTTCAGCCAGCCCGCGAACGGCCCCCATACCGCCGCTACGTCGATCTTGCCATCGACAACGCGCTGAACCTGTCGCCAAGGCTGCTTCTCAGGTTCCAAATCGGCATCGACACTGACGATCTGCAGATCGACATTCTCCTTGATACCATGGTCTGCCAGAACTTGGCGCATCGCCGATTGCTGAAACACGCCGATCTTCAGTTTCTGCAATATCGGATCATCCATACTTTTGACGTTGAGACCCTTGTCGGAGCGATACGCGAGAACGTATGTCGAGCGGTAAAGCGGAACGGTGGTGAGAAGATCCGGATAATCCGTCGGCATGCCGAGGAGGATCTGACATTCATGATTATCGAACGTCTCGCGCGTGAGACCGCGCTCGATATAGGGCCGCCAAAAAAAGGAAATATCGACGCCCATTTTTTGGCCGACGACCCCGGCGATTTTGTTCTCAAATCCGTCTTTTTTATCGTTTGAGAGCGGCATGTTGCCGGGATCGCTCCGCGGTCAGTTCACGCCTTACGGATATACACGGAAGGTTGTGAGCACGCCCGCTGACCAAGCTGTTCTACGTTCCGACGAACCACGTCTGCATGGACTACGAACCGTTCAAGGTCTCGTACACGGCTGGTCAGCCCTACGTTGGCGCTACGCTTTCGATGTTCCCTGGCCCGGATAAGCCGGAGCGTATGGGTAACTTCATCGCTTGGGA
>JAFECH010000300.1 GCA_018242255.1 Pseudomonadota bacterium
GGCGCCGTCTCGATCACGATCGATATCTTCAAGGCGTTTCTGCCTTTGGCGATTGCCTGGGCCTGGATCGAACGGTACCGCCTCGGCGCCGTCCTCGCTGCTCTTCTCTTTTCCGGCTGCCTTGTTTTTTCGTTTATGAGCGCCATCGGGTTTGCCGCCTGGACGCGTGGCGCAACCGTGGAAAGCCGCGCCGCTCAAACATTGCGGTACGATGCGGCGAAGAAGGAACTCGACAACGTCAATGGTGAGCTCGCCATGGTAGCGAAGGTTCGCCCGACCCCGGTGGTGGTGGCATCGCTTGATCGCGCCAAGCAAGATAGGCGTTGGCAGTCGTCAGAGGAATGCAAAGACGCGACGACAGCCTCCAGCCGGACGTTCTGTGCGTCGTTCGCCGATCTGCAGGTTGAGTTCGCCGCAGCCCTCGAGCGCGACAAGTTCGAGGCGCGGAGCGTGACGGTGGAGGCGGAGATCGATGCGCTGATCAAATCGGGCGCGCGGCTTGATGGCGATATTCAAGCCGGCATCCTATCGAGGTTTTCGGGTGTCGGCGTGAGGCGGGTGCAGAAGGGCTTGATCCTGTTGGTGGCGCTGCTGGTGGAAGGAGCTGCGGGTTTTGGCTTGTTTTTCGCATCCTTGCCGTTGCGCGGATTAAAGCCCGGCTTGGATGCGACGGTCGAACGCGATCGGTCGCGTGTGCTTCTGGCAAAGCGATTGGCGGCTGCCAAAGCGGCAACGCGGCCGACGCGTCTGGTGCGCGCCGCCGACGGTCAGTTGATGATTGAGTAGCCCTTGAAGGGGACTGAGATGAGCGTGTTTCGCAAGTTCGGACGCGGCGGCGGAATGGAGGAGCAGCCGCAGGGGCAAAGTGAGTTGCCGCTTGCAGCGCCGGCAACGGCAGCACCACAAGTGACGGGCATGAAATCACGGCCGTCGCGGGTGACGGGGCGGACAGAAGTCTATGCGGTTCGCGTGCGCGAGAGCTTCAAGGGTGACGTGCGGCGAACGGTTGCCGAGATCGAGCTCGAGCGGCAGCAGGGGAATGCGCAGGCGCGCAAAGTGACTGAAGGCGAAGTCATGGAATTGATGCTCGAAGCGCTGAAGGTGGCGCGCCGGAATGGCGGTCCATCGGGTTACGCTGTACCGCTTGCGGACGATGTGTGGCGCGGCGCGGCCAAGCTTGGACGGCGGATGCAGATGTCGGCCGGTGAAGTCATCGAACGTCTTGTGGTTGACAAGATCGCGGCGCTCGGCGTGCTGGAACGGGCGAAGTGAGGTGGTAACTTCTCGCCTCGCTCTCGCGCCCTTAACGGCTAGGGCCGCGGTCTTTTGATCGTGGGCGGCGGTCTTTGCCGAATTGCTCACGCAGGCGTTCGATTTCCGGGTCTTCGCGTAATTGTTGGCGCCGCTCGTACGAAACG
>JAFECH010000301.1 GCA_018242255.1 Pseudomonadota bacterium
TCTTTGGTCAAAAACGATGTCCTTGCCTTCGTAGGCCGCTGGCACATTCAAGGCCGCGTCGATCGTGCTCTTCGATTTATGGTGACCACCGGACAGGCAGAATTTGCCACCGAGATTTGGCTTCTTATTACTGCCCAAGACAACCAAACCCAGTTGCGAGCACTTAGGGTTGCCCGTCGATTTCGACCTGGCGTGTTGGGACCTGACGCCACGGCTCGATTGGCGGCCTTACCGACAGAGCAACGTGAGGTCGTCGCATCTGAACTCATTCATCATGGCGATGCCAACGCAATCGAGATGGTCGCAACCTATGCGCTTACCGAAAGCGATCCCGAGGTGCTCTCGGAGATCATACAGGCATTGACCTTTCGCCAATCCGGCCGATGGGTGCAGAAGCTTTTGGAGAAAGCGCCGGAGCAGGTTTGGACGGACCTAGCCAAACGCGGCTATGGCCGCGAGCTTGCCGGGACGGCTGCTGGGCCTCGTCTTCAGGCAGAGCTGATCAAACTCACCCAGCAAATCACGAATCCAAACGAACTTCTTTCGAACCTTTTAAATGGCGAAGTTGGTTCGGCATTTGAAACGGAGATCTCAAAGGCTATTGCCAACCCCGAATTCAAAGCTGACGACAGGAACGCGGCTTATCTCCTGCAAGAACTGCACAAAAAAGCTCCACAGGCTGTAACTTCAGCTTTAGTCACCCGTCTCAGAGCCGGATTGGCTATTCCCTATGGCTCCGAGAGCTTACTGGATAATGCACCTCTATCTGACGACGACAACTTGACTCAAGCGCTTCTGAAAGCAGGTAGGCCCAAAGGGGATGAAATTAGTCTTGCCCGGCTCGCAAGTGCTGTCGTTATCAAAGCCCTGCTCAATGAGCTTGCGTTGCGCCGCCAAGCTCTGAATCGTTCGTCGTCCGAGCAACAACGCAATGAATTCTATGGCTTAAAGGATGTCATTCAGGCCACTAAACCGGAGCCCTTCGCGGAAGCTCTGGTAACTGTTGGTGACACCGACGAAATAAAAAAGATTGGCCTCTTTGCTGAGGTTTTAGCGGGGCACTCGCACGATCACAGCGGCGATCCGCCAAAGGAGATCAAATCTAACACGTTGACTGAAACGGTCAGGGCTTGGGCACAAAAGACCTTAACCGATGCTATGTCGGGCCGAGAACGTAGATCGGAAGTGGCTCGCGCGATTGGCCGTCTGGCTGATCCCAGTCTCCTCGGCGAATTGGTGCTCCTGCTGGACGCTGATATTGCGGGGATCGCTGCCGACAGGGAAAACGCGTTAGCAGCCCGCGCAAAGGGACAGGCAATTGGGGTACTGACACTTTATGATACTCAATATGGTCAAGCCTTCTTGGCAATTGGCGGTGCTGAGGTCATTAAGGCGATGCAGGATCGTCTAACGGCC
>JAFECH010000302.1 GCA_018242255.1 Pseudomonadota bacterium
GTTGATCAACCTTTCCGCTGCATCGAGTTTTCCAACGCCGCGAGACGCCGAGCACTATTTGATATTCGTGCCTCGCTTGGCTCAATGTTTCAGAACACTTTGCGGCGCCGAAAGGATTTCCCTTCGTGGTTACCCATATGAAGGTTACACGCTTCTTAGGAATGCTTTTGACAGTCTCGTTCTTTTAAGCGCTGCCCTACAGGGTGTAGCTGATTTTTATAGCGTCGAGGGACTGCATCCGAACGGTTCTTTCGATCCAATCAAAACAAAAAAACTCCGCAAGGCAACTGAACGAAACGTTGCAAAAATGATGACTGGAGAAGAAAGCAACCTGAGCACCAGCGCACGCAGTGAGTTCGCAAAACTGAACGACATGTACGACTGGGAGACTCACGGGGGGCGGTTGTCTCTGACCCAGGCGATAGATTGGATGAAGGGCCAGAGTTCCTTATCTGTAGTCCCTGAATTTAGCGAGAAATCCGTTGCTCTGTTTTTCAATAGATATTCAGAAGTTGGCTGGATGGCTCATAGATTACTGCCTTGCTTGCGACCAAAGGGTACGGACACCAATGAAAAATGGAATGAAAAATGGCGGACGATCGACGATGCATTTTCAGCTCATGTAATGTCGTTGACGACACAGCTCAAGAAGCCCGTTGGTGCTGCCGTTGCTGAGTTCATCAATGCAAAATTTGCTTTCGGCGCTCATTCTCATTTTCCGATTCTGGCGCCGACACCTTAGTGTCTTACTTGCTATTTTTTCAGATCCGGCGGAACGGCTTCGGTGCTGAGCGCTGTTAACGCCTCGTCGAGGCCAAGCACGGTTTGATCCTGTGAACCCAAGCGGCGGACCGAGACTTTCTTTTCCTCCGCCTCGCGTTTGCCAACGACGAGGATGACCGGCACCTTGGTCAGCGAGTGCTCGCGCACTTTCAGGTTGATCTTCTCATTGCGAAGGTCCGTTTCGACGCGCAAGCCCAGCGCCTTGGCTTTCTCGGCAACTTCGACCGCGTAGTCATTCGCATCCGACACGATCGGCGCGACGACGACCTGCAGCGGCGCGAGCCACAGCGGGAAATGTCCGGCGAAGTTTTCGATCAAAATACCGGTGAAGCGTTCGAGCGAACCGAAGATTGCGCGGTGGATCATCACCGGCGTTTTCTTCTCCGACTTCTCGTCGATATAGAACGCACCGAGGCGACCCGCGAGGTTGAAGTCAACCTGCGTGGTGCCACACTGCCAATCGCGGCCGATGGCGTCGCGCAGAACGTATTCGAGCTTCGGGCCGTAGAACGCGCCCTCGCCCGGCTGGATCTCGGTCTTGATCTGATCGTTCGAACGTCGCTTCACTTCGTCGAGCACGTCGCTCAACGCTTTCTCGGCCTTGTC
>JAFECH010000303.1 GCA_018242255.1 Pseudomonadota bacterium
GAGAAGAGGTGACCTACGACTTCGACCAGCCACAGGGCCCAAGAACAAACAAACGCTCTGGCAGTTCTACAAACAAGCGCTCCTAGACGCTCAGCAGATACTCGATGGCACCCGAGAGACACGCGCTGCGTCGGCCTCGATCTGCAACAACTGCCATTGGTATTCGACCTGTCGGGAAGCCGTCATCGCAGCAGACGATCTTACCCAGATCGCCGAGCTAGGGCGTTCGAGGCGGGATGCAATGGTGGACGACATACCATCTGTACAGGTGCTCGCAGAAACGAATGCCGATGCCTTCATTGTCGGGAAGAAAACGCGTTTCTCCGGCATCGGTCCCGACACTCTAAGGAAATTTCAAGCCCGCGCCCAGCTTCTGAAGACTCCCAACGCACAACCGTTTCTGACCCAGCCAATCAAGTTGCCGGTGTCCGAACGCGAATTGCACTTCGATATCGAAGACGATCCAATGAGGGACATCGTTTACCTCCACGGTATCGTCGTTCGTGACCCTAAGCTGCCCGAGCCGAATTTCATCTCCTTTGTGGCCGAATCGCCGACACCGGAAGCGGAGAAGAGCGCCTTCGCTCAGGCAACGGCGTTCTTCCGAGAAGCAGCGGACGCCAAGGTGTATGTGTACTCCACTCATGAGAGAACGAAGTACCGCAAGCTACAGCAGCGCTATCCCGATGTGGCTACTGCCGACGAAATAGAGGCGTTGTTTGATCCCGCCCGAACTGTTGATCTCTACGCAGTGGTGCGATCAAGCGTTGAGTTTCCAACATGGAACAAATCTCTCAAGACGCTGGCCAAATACCTCGGGTTTCAATGGCGCGATACCAACCCATC
Organism: Pseudomonadota bacterium; assembly: GCA_018242255.1. Classification (GTDB taxonomy): domain Bacteria; phylum Pseudomonadota; class Alphaproteobacteria; order Rhizobiales; family Hyphomicrobiaceae; genus Hyphomicrobium_B. The sequence goes on from JAFECH010000303.1 coordinate 847, forward strand.
AGGTGCGGCATCAATCGAGTGGTATCACCGATTCATCGAAACGAACGATCCCGCGATTCTGGATCGAATCCTCATTTATAATGAGGACGACTGCCGCGCGATGATCGTGCTGCTGGACGCAATCCGAGAAATGAACCAATGAATAACCGTGCGCTTATCCAGTTCGACAACAATGGCCAGTGGCAAACAGTAACGACGTTGCCCAGCTTGGATTCGCAAAGAGTGCAGCTAGAAATGCAGAGTGCCAAGCGAACGTACCCAGAGCGACGCATTCGGGCCATCGATGATCAAGGCCGGCTTATAGACCTTCTCCCATAAATCGGGCCCGCTTTAAAATCCGGCTATTCTTGTGTCAGCACTGCGTTGCCATCTGCATGCTCAATCGCAGTTTTCAAAGAGTCCGCTTGCTCAGCCAGCGCCAATCTTAACTTCTTCAAGTTGGTTCTGGCGCAATGCTTGTCTGACTTGGCAGGTGCCCAACGACTAATCAAAAACGGTACCGACAGCCTAAATGCTT
>JAFECH010000304.1 GCA_018242255.1 Pseudomonadota bacterium
TCTCCCGAGATCGAGTACCAATACCGCACCGGAAGAGAAGTCAAAAAGGGTGTGGTTGGCGTAGCTCAACTGATCCGAGACTTTGTCAACTTGGCTCGTACCCCCCTGCCGGAAATAAAGAGGAGCGGTTCCGAGATCCCTCCGGAGGCATGGATGCGCGAACGCATGTTGGAAGAATTTGCGCGTCTGCATTCAAGTAGTTGGAGAGAGAGCCCTGGCCCCCGATCAATTTGCTCGCGTTACGGCGAGCTTGTGCGTTCAGTGGGGCGCCTGACATCGGAGCGGGACTAGCTATTGCTTTCCGCGCCGCACCTTCTCCGACCACCTCGGTCTTAAAAACCGTACACAAACTGTGCGAGCTTTCGATGTAGCTAGACAGCCACCGCGAAGCAGCTCACCCTGACATTCTCTATGCAGACCTTCGATACGGGCCCCGGTCCAAATCCCAGATATCCGGCCGGGGCCTTTCTGCTGTCTCTCAAGTTCGAATGCTCTGCCCGGCGCTAATGCGGTCTACGCCCGATATGCCCAAGCGCCTTCATTGCCGCCTGCTGACCCAGCACTGTGGCGTCGCAATTGCCTTCTTTGTAGTGCTTCAGGATCGTTTCTGCGATGACTGCGAAGAGCGACGGAAGCCTCGCGTTGCTAACGTGTTGCACTTCAATCAGTTCGGTGCACGCAACGCGTATGGCTCGCTTGAGCAAGATGGTCTCAATATCACTGTCTGTCGCAACCCGACGCACAACTTTCATCACAACACTCCCGTCTCGTCACTGGCGGGAGCGTATTGATGGTCACTCTCAGCCGGCAGCGCCCAATCTATAACTGCCGATGATTGACCTTAGCAGGTAAAGCCCAATGTGTCAGTGAGCACGAGATCTGCGGTCGCGTCAGCATCAGAGCCGCATTTTCGACGCAACCTAATGCATGCCTTGCGATAAGTGGCCCGTCACCCTATGCTGTCCAGATCGAGCTTCGCTGAAAACGACTTGGCCTCGCCGCGAAGTGCGCGCCTGACCGACGACCTTCCAAAAAATCTCGAGTGTCTGTCCTGAATTCGGCTGGGCATTGAACGCGCACACCATAACGAGGAATTATCTCATGGCGACTGGAACAGTGAAGTGGTTTAACGGCCAAAAAGGATTTGGCTTTATTCAGCCGGACGACGGCGGGAACGACGTCTTCGTTCACATCAGTGCCGTCGAACGAGCCGGTCTGCGAAGCTTAAATGAAGGCCAGAAGGTTTCGTTTGATGTTGTTGCTGATCGTCGAACCGGCAAGTCGTCGGCGGACAATCTTCGCGCCGCATAATCTCTGAGGATAC
>JAFECH010000305.1 GCA_018242255.1 Pseudomonadota bacterium
GGCCTCGTCGGTTCGGCCGTCCAGGACGGCAAACGGCTGATCGTTGTCGTCAGCGGGCTGGAGAAAGCTGATCAACGCAAAGACGAGGCCGCCAAACTTCTGACGTGGGGCTTTCAGTCGTTCAGTGCGGTCAAGCTTTTCAATGCCGGCGAGATTGTCGGACGCGCGCGCGTCTGGGGTGGAAAGACTTGGTATGTGCCGCTCGCCGCCGAAAGCGACGTGATGTTTACAATGCCTAAATATCCGGCAAATCAGCGGATTTCAGCGGAAATCGTCTATAAGGCGCCGCTGAAGCCGCCGGTGAAGAAAGGCGATCAGGTCGCGACGCTGCGCATTTCGAGTTCCAGCAGCGCATCGGCGGAAGTGCCGCTTTATGCTACGGAGGACGTCACGAACGGTGGGATCGTCCGCCAGGGCGTCGACTCGCTTGTGCTAATGGCCTTGCGTCGGCTGGCACTCTAGATTACGCCCGCCGAAAAGCTGAGGCGAGCCATGAAGCGCGGAAAGTTTATCACCTTCGAAGGCGGCGAGGCCACCGGGAAGTCGACCCAGTCGAAGCGCTTGGCCGAACGGCTGGAAGCCGCTGGAATTCCGGTCATCGTCACACGCGAGCCGGGCGGCACGCCGGTCGGCGAAGACGTGCGCGCGTTGATCATGAAAGATCGCCCGACCGATCCTGTAACCGAGCTTCTGCTTTTCGCCGCGGCACGGGCCGAGCATATGACGTCGGTGATCCGCCCAGCGCTCTATGATGGCACGTGGGTGATCTCGGATCGCTTCATCGACTCCACCCGCGTCTATCAGGGCAAGCTTTATGGCTTGGAGCGGGCCTTCATCGAGCAACTCGAAAAGTTCATCGTTGCCCCGGACTATCCGGATCTGACGTTGATCCTCGATCTGCCGGCGAGCGCCGGTATTGAAAGGGCCGAGCTACGCGGCACGCTTTCGCGCTACGACGCCGAGCGCATCGAAACGCATGAGGCGCTGCGAGAGGGCTTCCTCGAAATCGCAGAGCAGGAATCGCAACGCTGCGTGCTGATCGACGGCTACCTGCCGGTCGAAAGTGTCGAAACGGCGGTGTGGCAAGCGGTGAGTGCGCATCTGCTCGCCGAGGCCGATTGATGGCGCGTGCGCCATTGGGGGCCGACATCGAGGCCTTGCCGGAAGCGGATCGGCTCGACGATTTTCCGCATCCGCGCGAGACGCGTGCGCTCTACGGCCAGGACGCGGCGCAAAACGTATTCGCCGAAGCGCTTGCCGGTGGGCGTATGCACCATGCATGGCTGCTCGCCGGACCTGCAGGT
>JAFECH010000306.1 GCA_018242255.1 Pseudomonadota bacterium
CCGCGATCGCAGCCTGGATGACCGCAACAGTGGAGTTGATCTTGAGCCCGCGATCGGCCGCTGCGTGGTTCGCGCCCGATCGCATGAGCCATTCGCTCCATGTCGGGAAGTCGCCATCCGGATGTGGCGAACCATCGTGGATCACAGTTTGCCTTGCGATCCAGCTAGCCGTCACTTTGCCGGTTTTAGGAAGAAACCGATGATGGCAGACGGCGATGATCTCCTCGTCCATGAGATGGGTGGCCTTCACGCCCTTCCACGATCCAAGGCCACACCGAATGCCAATGTCGGCTTCATCCTGCGCTAGGTCGATGATCCGGTCCGATACGTCGAGCCGGACATCTATGGTCGGATATTCGGAGGTAAAATCGTCGAGCCGCGAGAGAAGCCAGTTTGCAACAAGTGCCTGAGAGGCCGTAACCACGATGACCGAACGCGCCTTGCGTCCCCGCAGTTTTTTCAGCCCGGCTTCGAGTAGATCCAGACCCTGAGCGATGTCCTCAAGTGCTGACTGCGCTTCATCCACCGGCGCAAGCCGCTCAGTACCGGATCGGCAGCGCTTGAAAAGCGGATAGCCCACCCAAACCTCAAGCGATCGGACCATTTGTCCGACCGCAGCGGGCGTGACGTTTAGCTCGGAAGCGGCACCGACAAAGCTTCCATGCCGAGCGGATGCTTCGAGGGCTTGCAGGGATTTCAACCGTGTCAGGAACCTCATATCGGCCATAGGATAGCCCGCATGCGCTCTCACGGCAAAGATTTTCTTTCTTTGTCATGCGCGGAATTTACCTCGTGCGAAAAACACGGACGAGCCAGTTTGCAGAGAAAAGGAGTTTATTTCCCAATGCTTCAGGGCAAGACGGCGCTTATCACGGGAGGGTCGAGCGGCATCGGCCTCGCCACCGCGCGACTGCTCCGGGAGCATGGCGCGCGTGTCGCCATTACCGGAAGCAGCCGGGACAAGCTGGGTATAGCCGCTGCCAAGTTGGGCGAAGGTGTCCTCACGATCCAAGGCAACGTCGCTTCGCTCGACGATCTGTGGCAACTCAGAGAAGAACTCGCCCGGGAATTTGGCGCGCTCGACGTCTTGTTCGCCAATGCGGGCGTGGCCTTTGCAACGCCGATCGATACGACTGACGAAGCATCCTACCACACAATGATGGACGTCAATGTGAAGGGTGTTTTCTCCACGATCCAGTCCGTGTTGCCGCTCATGTCCAAAGGCGGCTCGATCATCCTCAATACGTCCTGGCTCAATCAAGTCGGCACGTCGGGACGCGCGCTGCTTTCGGCGTC
>JAFECH010000307.1 GCA_018242255.1 Pseudomonadota bacterium
GCTGGTCCACCATCGTGTTGATCGTGGTCTTGAGGTCGAGAATTTCGCCTTTGACATCGACGTCGATTTTCTTCGATAGGTCGCCGCGGGCGATGGCGCCCGACACCTCGGCGATGTTGCGAACCTGTGTCGTCAGGTTCGACGCCATCGAGTTGACGCTGTCGGTCAAGTCTTTCCACGTACCAGCAACGCCCGACACCTGCGCCTGGCCGCCGAGTTTGCCCTCGGTGCCGACTTCGCGCGCAACGCGCGTCACTTCGCCGGCAAAGCCGTTGAGCTGATCGACCATCGTGTTGATGGTTTCCTTCAGCTGCAGAATTTCGCCGGAGACGTTGACCGTCACTTTCTTCGACAAGTCGCCGCGCGCAATGGCTGTCGCGACTTCAGCGATGTTGCGCACCTGGCCGGTAAGGTTGCCCGCCATCGAGTTGACGTTGTCGGTCAAGTCCTTCCACGTACCGGCGACGCCCGGCACCGCCGCTTGGCCGCCCAGACGGCCTTCGGTGCCGACTTCGCGCGCGACGCGCGTCACTTCCGATGCGAAGGCGTTGAGCTGATCGACCATCGTGTTGATGGTGTTTTTCAGTTCGAGAATTTCGCCTTTGACGTCGACGGTGATCTTGCGCGAAAGGTCGCCGCGCGCCACGGCCGTCGTCACTTCGGCGATGTTTCGCACCTGTGTCGTCAAGTTCGCGGCGAGCAGGTTGACGTTATCGGTCAAGTCTTTCCATGTGCCGCCGACACCCGGCACGACCGCCTGACCGCCCAGACGGCCTTCGGTGCCGACTTCGCGCGCAACGCGCGTCACTTCCGCAGCGAAAGACCGCAACTGCTCCACCATCGTGTTGATGGCTTCCTTGAGCTGCAGGATCTCGCCGCGCACGTCGACGGTGATTTTCTTTGAAAGGTCGCCGTTTGCGACCGCAATCGTCACTTCGGCGATGTTGCGAACCTGAGCCGTCAGGTTCGATGCCATCAGGTTGACGCTCTCGGTCAGGTCCTTCCAGACGCCGGTCACCTCGCCGATCTGAGCCTGGCCGCCAAGCTTTCCTTCGATGCCGACTTCGCGCGCCACGCGCGTCACTTCCGAGGTGAAAATCGACAGCTGCTTGATCATCGTATTGACGATCGTGGCCGAGCGCAGGAATTCGCCTTTGAGGGGACGGCCATCGACGTCGAGCCGCATTGGCTGCATCAGATTGCCTTGCGCGACCGCCTCGATCGTGCGCGTCACTTCAGTCGTCGGCTGCAGTAGATCGTCGACGAGCCCGTTGATGGATTGCTCCATCTCGCCCC
>JAFECH010000308.1 GCA_018242255.1 Pseudomonadota bacterium
GGTGTCGACGGCGTGGTCGTTCGGAACCGGGAGAGCTCCGACATAGAAGCGTTGAAGGTCGCGGGCCTGTTCGTCGCCATCGGTCATACGCCGGCGACATCGGTCTTCGCCGGACAGCTGCCAACAAAAAATGGCGGCTATCTCGTTACCGCACCCGACAGCACCGCAACGGACATCCCCGGCGTGTTTGCAGCGGGCGATGTGACCGACGACGTCTTCCGCCAAGCGGTCACAGCGGCCGGAATGGGTTGCATGGCGGCGCTCGAAGCCGAACGCTTCCTCGCTGGCCTGCCGCTGGTGGTTGAACTGTCCCGTGAGGACGAGATTGCGGCCAAGATGGGCAATTCCCTTGCCCGACCGGACCTAACCGATAGAGAGGCAATGTGAGCGAAGTCATCATTTTCTGCCTGATCGTAGGTATCGGATCTACGGTCGTGCTGGACGTGTTCGTTTCGTTGGTACACCGCCCAACGGGCATTCCACCCACAGACTGGGGGACTGTTGGACGTTGGTTGCTTGGTGTCGGCAAAGGGCAGCTCATTCTGGACCCTGCCGATGAGTCGCCTCCGACTCACGCAGAGCGTATCGTCGGCTGGCTCTTTCACTACTTGGTGGGCGTCGCGTATGCCGCTGCGATAGTGGCGCTGTGGGGGCCGGGCTATATCGCGGCGCCGACCATTTTGCCTGTGGTGGTTGTCGGCGTACTAATCAGCACTCTTGCCGGCCTCACAATTCTGCTTCCCGGTCTCGGAGCAGGGTTCATGGGATCCAAGCTGCCCAACCAATTCGCCATCATTGCCTATCTGATCGTGGCTCATGTCGTGTTCGCGGCGGGGCAATATGGCTTTGCGTTGCTGCATAACACCGCCAGTGGGCCGAGCGGAGAACCGACTGCAACCTCATCTATGCTGCTATCGACGAAGACAGTCGAATGAACCTTAAAATCGAACACCTTGCATCTCTCTTTGGCTTTGCCATTCCGACGAGACATCCCGATGGCTAGGGTCGAGATCTATGAGGCGGATCACTGTCCCTATTGTTGGCGGGCCAAAGCGTTGCTGCAAGGGAAGGGCGTCGCCTTCGAAACCATCAACGTGACAGCGGATCACAAAAAGCGTGATGAAATGCTGAGCCGCACAAGAGGCCGCTACACTGTTCCGCAGATCTTCATTGATGGCGAGCACGTCGGGGGGTGCGATGACCTCTACGCGCTCGACCGGCGAGGTGAACTCGACGCCAAACTTGGGCGCGCCGCCCAACCTTCACGCGACAACGAACCTAATCAAGAG
>JAFECH010000309.1 GCA_018242255.1 Pseudomonadota bacterium
TCCCCTTTATAGCTATTTTTCGACGCAACAAATCACTCAACAGAGAGTTCTATTTCGTTTCGACCAGAAGTTGCCGCGCAATCCATCGATAGAAATGCGCGGCCTCAGCGCATAACCCGCCCAAAATAAGATTTATGTTTTAAATCGAATTGAGATGCGCGATTATCGCTTCTTCCAATACTTTCGTATTTACGTGGTTGAACTACACTCCGTCGCATCCGCATCCTCTAAAGCCCCCGCGACCGATACTGCAGCTTTTACAGAGTTTGCTATGAAGCATCGTTTGTGCGCAGCCTCATTGAGATTGCGGAATTCTAATTCAGTCGGCTTTTTCTCTCCGGAGAAAGCCGCGATCGGATGAAGTGAAATTCGAGCCAAAAGCGTCCGACCGTCCTCTCCCTTTTCAAGGTAGCCCACCGCATTATCGGAGTAACGAAGCACGAAAAATCCGCGGGCCTCTGCCAAGGCGAGAAAAAAAAGCATATGGCAACTCGCAACTGCGCTAACCAGCAATTGCTCGGGATCGGCAATGCCGGGGTCGCCCTTATATTCACGACTGGCCGAAATCTTTATGTTCTGATTGGCATTCAGCTCGACTTTATGGCTACGAGAGTATGTCCCCGACTCCAGCGGGTGGGGACTTCTGATCCAGTCTATTTTCGCTTCGTGTTCCGACATTTGGCCTTCTTGCTCGTTGATTAGATATTTCACATCGCGAATAATTTTCGGATTGAATGTGCCGTATAAATTATTCGCACCATTTAGGTTCGCGCTTATCCAAAAATGCACTGATGCCCTCACTCGCATCGCGCAATAACATGTTTTCCGTCATCACCTTCGCCGCGTAACCGTAAGCCTGCTCGAGTTCTAACTCAGCTTGTCGACCGAAGGCCTCTTTCCCAATCGCCAACACGCTTCCGGATTTCGACGCGATATGCTTTGCCACCTTCTTAACTTCAAGCTCCAAATCAGAGCCAGGGACGACTCGATTCACCAGGCCGACTTCATAGGCGCGGCGCGCATTGATCATTTCGCCGAGAAGCAGCATCTCCATTGCCGCTTTGCGGCCAATTGCTCGCGATAGCGCGACCATCGGCGTCGAGCAAAAGAGCCCAATGTTCACACCCGGGGTAGCGAAGCGAGCCTCATCGGAACAGATCGCGAGATCACATGTCGCTACCAACTGACACCCTGCGGCTGTCGCGGCGCCTTGCACTTGCGCAATCACCGGCTGTCGAAGCCTAGCAATCGAGATCATCATTTCAGAGCAGGTTTCAAAAATTTC
>JAFECH010000030.1 GCA_018242255.1 Pseudomonadota bacterium
TCGATACCTGCATCGCTGGTTCGGACATAACGCTTGGATAGCAGCACCAGAATTTAGCCTACGCCTGATCAACCCACTTCAACCAACATCGGCTATCGAGCTTAATCTCCGCGAATACGATGATTGGCCAGAGCACTTCAGACACCACGGTTCGGTTCGGATACCTAACCTTGCTCAACTTCGGTTTGAGTGGTCGGTCGCTATGAGTGGGGTAGCAGGCATCGGCGAAAATGGCGAACTCATTAAGCTGGTCAATCGACGGGATGTCCGCTGTCTCTCCATCACGTTGACCGTCGACGCCCTGAGCCAAATGTCGTTGATGACCGCTTTGGGTCAAAATCGTCGCCCGGTAACCAAGCCAAGGAAGAATTGGGCCGGTAGCGACCATTAGATCGGTCCGCGCCGCCGGCGCGAGCTCATGGTCGTTCGTCTCTCTAGAAAGGAGACAGACCATGGAACAGGAACATGCCAATTCGCTTATCAAGCCAGTTCGCGTGCCGTGGAACAAAGGGAAAATTGTCGGCGCAAAGCCGCCGCTAAGGCCGAGCCATGTCTGGTCGATTAGAACCAAGTTGCAAATCGAGGGCAAGAAGAGGGATCTTGCACTCTTCAACCTGGCGATCGACAGCAAACTTCGCGGCTGCGATGTTGTCGCTTTGCGCGTCGATGACGTTGCTCCAAGCGGATACTCAATGGATCGGGCAACCATTCGGCAAAAGAAAACCGGCAGGCCGGTTCGCTTCGAACTGACCGATCAGACTCGACAGGCTATCGACGAATACCTGCGTCTGACGGAACGCAAGCCGGGCCAGTTCCTTTTCGCCGGCCGTGGCGACAGAGGCGGGCTGACGACGCGGCAGTACGCGCGGTTGGTGCTAGAGTGGATCGCTAGCATCGGTCTCGACCCGGCAAAATTTGGCACGCATTCGCTGCGGCGGACGAAGGCCGTGCTCATCTACCGGCGAACAGGAAATCTTCGAGCCGTCCAACTCCTGCTCGGGCATTCCAAGATCGAAAGCACGGTCAGATATCTCGGCATCGAGGTCGACGACGCGATCGAGATCGCCGAGAAGATCGATATCTGAGCGACTAACGCACTGCCTCCGATACCGGACGTGGTCGGCGGCGCTCCTCGCGTCGCCGATCTCTGCTACACCATGGCAGCTATTGGGACGAATCTGCCGATACGAAACAGCGGTGATGGGCCATCAGCAGCCATCATAAAACTAGAGCCGCCGTCGCAGTTGTCGATAAAAAACTCACCGCCACCTCTCGACGAAACTGAGCGCGATCCACGATCCGAGCAGCATAAGCAGCAGCATGGCGACAGACACGATATAAAGCAGCGGACCCTGTGTTTGAGCCAGAGACCCGTTCAGATTTAGATGCGGAAGCAGCAATCCCATCATCAGGTTGCCGACCTCGGCGGCCAGGAACGCCCCAACCACTGCCGTAACAATGCTCACAATCCAGCCGAGTATACTCCGCTTGTTCGTCCATGCCTCGTAGACCCCGATTGCAAGTGCAACAGCGAAAAAAACCAGCGCGAGGGTCATCGGACCACCGACACTCGACTGCGGAACTGCGCCAAAGAATTGGAGAAGTAAGATCGAAATTACGGCAATCGTCGCGATGTATTTCATAAGGCGCGTCCCTGTGGCTCGGGGCATATGCACGTCCCCACCTAACGTGGAAGCACCTCGAAAATTCAGCAATGGGCATCGTGTCGGCCCGTCGACTGCTTCGGATCATGAGCAACCACTTCCCATTCAGCAACTTGACCGCTCTTAGTCAATTAGTGGACCTAGTTGACGACCTCTGCGCGGTCGCCGAGCCGACGAGCGCCGACTTCCGCTTCTGGGACCGTTCGTCGATCGGCCTTCAGCCGATAGCGTTCTGTCGCAACGGTCCGAAAGCCGCCGTAAGCCAGGTGACGCTCAGGGCCAGCAGCGGACATTGGCTCAAGAGGATTACTGATAGGGCAACAGATCCACGTCGACCTTCGATAACTTCTGTCGGTCTAAGCGGCATCGGAATTTCGGTGTTATGGAATTCAAGGAAACGATCGAGCGAGCGCGCTACCGCCGGGCACCGATGGCAAGTGGACCGTCGTCAATGTTCGCTTGTGACCGGTTGCAGAATTTGATTCATTTATACAGCCATCCGAAGGCGCGTCGGAGAAAAACCTCTCCGTTCTCCCGAACTATTTCACCATGCGCGACCACCACACGCTCGGGATGCTTGTCGATCAAGGCTTGGATTTTAGGCCGTGCGCTTGCGTGATGACGGAAACTGATCCGGTAATCGATGGGCGGATAGCCCCACCCCTCGACCATTTTCGACAGCCTCGCGATGAACCGCATCCACCATGGCCAGTGAAGCTTCAGGAACGCCTCGCTGAAGGTCTGCGATAGGTCCGCGATGACGACAGTGCGGGACGACCGGTGGAAGAATATGAGTTCGTCCAAGAACGGCGAGTTGGTGAAGTAGGCTTGGTCGATCTGCCCGGCCCAGTCGGCTGGCGGGTTGTCGGCTAGCGTCCCCGAGAATATGAGTTCGGGACATTTGGCGATCGTGGATGCCGTGCCCCACAATTTCGCGGTTGGAAATGCCGCCTGCCATTCACCCAAGAAGAGATAGTGCAATTTATTGGGGCTTACGATGTGCCGAACGGGACCTAACGCGCGCACCAAACTTTCAATTTCAGAATTCTTCTTGATGGGCGACCACAGCCAAAGCCCGCCGTCGGCGAGGCGGACGATCACCATTCGCGTCGGGTAGTCGAAACCGTGAAACGATACAATTCCGCCATCGGCGACCCAAAGGTCAGATCCTAGAGGTTCGAACATGCGCGTAAATTTAGGTAGCCAAATGTGCTCTGTCGAGCTGCGGGACCTCGAACGCGCTCAGTGCGTTCTTTTCTTTCTCAAACGGCGTTCAGGCGTGCGGCGTAGCTCGGTGAATATAGACGCGGCGTTCGAAGTTCGACGATGAGTGTGTCTAGCGACGGCTCAACGAAATACCGCTAACCTCTGCCTCGATGCGGTGACGTCCGCTTGAGAGGGATCAGCAGCCAACACCTTCATGGCTGTGATCGATATTAGTTGGACTTCCCACGTCGTCCGCGGCCACCCACTATCGATGTGATGGCTGCGCATTTCGCCCTTGCGTCTGATCATAGATTGCGGATAGTACAAAACAAGAACACAGTCAACGAGGGACGATACGGATGTCACCAGCACGCAAGCATATCGAAGACGCTCAACACGACGAACCGACGACGCAGCTGTTGCTCGATATTCGGAAGTACATCGTAGAAGAGACCGTCGCTATGCAGCCTTCTTTCGACTACGACGGATTAGACGAAGAGGTCGTGCAAGCGTTGGTGGGCCTTTCGTATTACGGCGAGCGCAGCAGGGATCACCTGACGAGATACGCGCGGCAGAGGGCTAATCAGTTTGTGTGGTTCAGGGCGTCAGGATGCAATTGACTATTATCTCTCGCGTTCCTGCAGTTCTATCCAGCTCATCACGAATGCCGCCCGTTGTTCATCCCAATAGTTTTGCGCCAATCTCAGCTCAGCCTTTTTCGTCCCCATGTCTTCCAGAGCGTCTTCAAGCCTTAGAGCCCATCCCGGTTCTTCGTCAGTCCAACGCTCCGTCAATTTCGCAACCTCTCTGAAGATCGCCAAGGACGTAAATTTCTGAGTATACGCGTCGTCGGGCTTTATGGATCGGCACTTTCGTCCCAGAGAGCCGCAACAAAGCAGTGATGTCGCGGGGAACACCTTCACCACAAACGCTGCGGCACTATATTCAAGCCATTGCCCCCCTTGGTACGGAATGCTCGTTCATATGTGCGGTAAGTTCACCCAGCTGTCATCATGGCAGAACGTACATGCGTTCTCTCAGCCATTGGTTGAGCCGGATAGCGAAGTCGTTTCTACCCCGATGCGCTTCGCCAACATCATTCGACTGAACGAAAACGGCGAACGCGAAGTCGTCTCGATGCGTTGGGGCTTCGCGGCCAAGGGAGACAAGAACCCATCCCGTCCAAAGCACATGCACGCGCGTTCTGAGACAATCGACAGACTGCCGACGTTTGCGGATGCGTTCCGGCATAGACGCGGCATCCTCATAGTCCACACGTTTAATGAGGGCGAGCAACTTCCGAACGGCAAAACCAAACAATGGGTCATCACGCCCAATGATGGAAAGCCGATTGCGATTGCTGTCATCTGTGAGAAGTGGACGAACGGCGACGAGACGCTGGACACCTTCATTCAAGTGACGACGCCAGCCAACGCGCTCATTTCGAAGATCACCGACAGAATGCCTGCCATCCTTCAACCGGAAGATTGGGAAGCGTGGTTAGGCGAAAAACAGGGCGGCCCGGCTGACGTGAAGTCAGTTCTTCGCACGTTCGAGGATGGCGGTGGTTGGACGATGACTGAGCAAGCGCCGACGCGGAAGGCTTCGAAGTCTAAGAAGGACGATGGGCAGGCGGGGTTGTTTTAGTGTTCCGCGACCTCAGTTGAATGCAGCTACACGACGTCCCGTGTGGCGTTCGAGCACCTCTCGAACCCGCTTTGCCACTTCGGATTTCTCAAATCTCGCAGGAACATCGATTAGCATTACGCCAGCTGTCCGAAAGGCTTCACGCTTGACCGCATCGCGCAATAGCGCCGTGCCTCGGTAGTGCCCCGTGCCCTGGTATTCGACGACAAGCACCGCGTGTCCCGCCGAGTTTACTACAACGAAATCCGCGCGCTTGCTGTTTATGGAACGATAGGCCAGGTCCATATCGCCGCCAAACAGTCTTTGTTTGGGTTTCAGAATTTCACCAAGGTTCGTCTGCGCCATCACGCGAAAGCCGGAGTTGAGGTCTCGAGCGACTTCTTCAAGCACTAGCAACACTCGAAACTCGCTTTTGTTGAGTAGCGGTTGAGTTTCAAAAAGCACTCTCGAAACGAATTGCAGCTGTTTTCTTGGATCAGCCACATCGTTGTCGAGCGCCGAAGTGGGAAAATTCCTCGGTCCGCGTCGCCGTTTCAGAAGCGGTCCGAGGTACGGTAAGGTGAGTATGACGGCGACGATCAGCCAAAGGCCGAGTGGCTGGCCGAAAAAGGATTGGTCGGAGAAGAGTTTTCCCACGTCAGCGGTCCACGGCGGCGATCATTCAAGAGAGTATGCTTTAAAGGCAAACAAAGTCCTGAACCGCACGCGCAAGGTTTAGAAAATGTGAACTACGACATTTCAACTGCTGCTCGTCCACGAAGGCCAAGTGCAATAACACCATTTCCCGCTCGGTTCGGGGCCGCCGTAGTCGGTAGATTTTTCGTAGCCGGACGGCATGACTTTTGCGATCTCCATGATAAGTGCAAGCGTCTTGTCGAAAGCGTAGCTTGATCAATTTCCATTTCAAATACGCAAGCGCCATCACTTTGCGGGTGGTTATACAAACGCGATTGGGAACGAGTAGCCACTCGAAGCGTACCCTCCATGCCCCACGCAATTCGCGGCGGCAATCGATAATGGAGGAAGTCCATGAAATATAGCCATCTCGCCCTTGTGGCCGCAGCAATGATGCTTGGCGCGTCGCCGGTTATGGCAGGATCAAGCGGCGATGCGAGCAGCGGATCGTCCAAGATGGGCTCAAGCTCGTCTAGCGGAAATGGTGCGTCATCCGGGACGGCGGGTTCCTCGACAAGCACTCCGGGAGCATCGGGTTATACGCCCGGTCATCAAATGCAAAACGACAACAACTCAACGGGTCCCGGTGCTTCTGAGTATGCTCCGGGTCAGCTCAAGAAAGACGACGCTTCGGGCTCTTCAAACCCAGGAAGCTACAAGAAATAAATCTCTTCGCATGGAGCGGGCGAGTTAGCTCAAATTTAAAGAAGTGAGCGGCGGTTGTGTTCAAACAACCGCCGCCCGATTTTAAAATCCTACCCATACACCGCGATGCCAATAGCCCCGGCCTTCATGTTCGCGCCAACGATAGCGCCGTGCATCTGCGTCACGCCAACGCCAAGTGTCTGGATAAACCGTCACGCCAAACTCCGGCCGATAAACATGGCGCTCGCGAACGTGCCAGCAGTCGCCATCGTCGTTGCATACGATTTCCGCAGATGCAGTTGTTGCGGTAACGGCCAACAAGCTCGCGGCAATTACAGCAGTTCTTGCTAGAAGCTTCATATCGGTAATCTCCTCCGATCTCTCATGGGGGCGCGAAGCAATCACGAGCCCAACGCCAGACCATCGAGAAAACTGCGGGAGACGCTTTGGAGTTCCGATAGTGCGTTGTCTGAATAATTATTCAGATTTGGAGCGCGTCAGATTTCAAAGTCCGACAAATTCGCACACTTCTTAAGTCACGCGATTACCGCCCTTGGTTTAAGGGCTCGCCCTGTCCAAGTGGTGTCATTAGAGTTCGCGTACTTTGATATGCCCTTCGTTTGTGCACTAGCAAATTCTATCGGTTGCAGCACGGGATACGTGGCGAATGTTTTGCGCCAGATTTCATCCGCTGGCCGCGCCGCCATCGACGCCACCGAAATGGGTACTGTCATACGCCTAGCGGCATAGTTAGATGCGCTTAGGATACACGCGTCGGCAAATTCCTAGGTGCGCTGCACACGCGCTTGTCGGAGCATCGCACTAGGGATTTTCTTAGGATAGTCGCTCGGTTCCGACCTCAAACCCCGGCATCGAGCGATGCCCAACAGAGTGCATTCTGCCCTCTGTCCTGCAAAAGCCGGGACCGGTAGCTTCACACCTGCCGGTCTTTCTTTTTATTCAGACCCGAAGCCGAAGCTTACCAAGCAATCGCTAAATCATTTCGACGTCGTCATCTTGAGGTGGTGGCGTTGGCGGCGGCTGTTCCTGCGTTTCTACCTTTGCTGCAAGGGGGGCTGGTGCAAGCTCGCGAATATAGTCGGTGAGTGTGCGTGAGTAAGTAACTCGCTTCCGTTCGAGAATTGAAAGCGGGAAGACCCATCCGGCACAAAGAACCAGCATAAAAAATCCGTTTTGAAGCGAGAACAGATCGCCCGTGTTGTTCCGAAAATAGAAGAGCATGGCACAGCAAAGCGATGCGCTGATTGCGGCTAAAATATAAAATCGTTCTGGACGCGCCAACTCTTTGAAGTGGTTAGGGCGAACTGAAAGTGACCCGCGATTGACGTTCTGCAATCCTGCAAAAGTTTTTTGAGAGGTCTTATTTCGCGCGCCAAACAGCGCGTGGACCATTTCTTCGATGAGCGCGTCGGGTATTAACTCGAGCAAATGGAAAGACCGGTGCTTCCCCGCGCCGTCTCGTATTGTCATCCAGTTTTGTTCGACACGCACTACTTTGCCTGAAATATGATCGAAATAAAATTCCATTCCCTGACTGCTCCAATACTCCGCAGACGATAGTTCAGTGCAATGACGCTATTATCCCCTTCGCAGTAGCTTTTGCTAGCTGCCGAACATCAAAAAATTCCCGCCCAATTTGAACCACCCGCCTCGCGAGCACCGTCTTGCGCGCGTTTTGTTACGTGCGCTTCTAAACCTCCTAAGGCATAGCCTAGAAATATATGCTGTATGAAGACCACTTTCGAAGAAGTCGCGACTCTCGACGTCGCAGACACAAACAAACACGACAACGTGTTCGTTCTTTCCAATGCACTCAAGAAAGAAACTACGCAGCAATCGATGCTGCTTGAAAACATTTACGTCCAACACTTCGACTACAATGCATTCAGCGCGTGCGAGTGACACTAACGTCAATATTACGATCACTGGCGAGCGACTGACGCAACGGTCGCGAAGATGTGTCAGGCCGCAGCCGAGGTCTTCGCGAAGTCGGCGCCGAGTTTAGTGGATCAGAACGCCACCCAGTTTTCGCGCCGGAACCGTAACGACAAAAACTATCTCCATCGGTGATCGGGACGCCACTTGATCTAGGACGATGGCAGAGTTGTTGCTGTCGAATTTAAGAGTGCCTATTTCGCAGCGCCCCAAATATGCCTTTCGTCGGACGGGTTAATCGCCGCTAGAATTTCCGGCCGGAGAGAACAAATACGGTGCTCTTTCCGGCCGGCTCCCTACCTTGCGACGGCGCTCCGGGGGCAAGACATATCCGTTACGCAGAGCGCGAGGATCGGCCAAATATTGATTAGTTTGGCAACAGAACGGCATCGATGACGTGAATGACGCCGTTCGACTGATTGACGTCGGCGATCGTAATCTTCGCCTTGTCACCTTTGCCGTCGACAACCCACCAGCCGCCCATGTTGTCACCCTCGATGGTGATGTGTTCGCCTTCTACGGTCTTGAGATCGAGCTTACCGCCGTTGGCTTTGGCTTTCTTGGCAAGCTTCTCCGCCGAATAGTCGCCGGCGACAACGTGATAGGTCAAAACGTTCTTTAGCTGGGTTTTATTTTCTGGTTTCAGAAGATTGGCGACCGTGCCATCTGGCAGTTTTGCGAATGCCTCATTCGTTGGGGCGAATACTGTGAACGGTCCCTTACCTTCAAGCGTCTTGACAAGGCCGGCCGCCTTGACCGCCGCCACAAGCGTCGTATGGTCCCGGGAATTCACCGCATTCTGAATGATATTCTTTGATGGATACATTGCCGCGCCGCCGACTTCGACTGTCTGCTCTTTGGCAAAGCTATTGGCGACCAAACCCGACGATAACGAAAGTGCGAAAACGACCGCGCCGAGAAGCGACGCGCGATTAATCCTGAACATGGGGCTTTTTCTCCGGTTGTTTATTCCGCCTCAATGAGAGACGTGACCGAAGTTACGGAGTGAGATCGCGGGCGGTTTCAAAATGAGAGCGATTTGTTTTTTGCGAAGACGCAGTGATCCAAATCGTTTTGAAACCCGTAAGATGATTATTATTTGGAAGGAACGAACCTTCCGGAGAAGACTACTGGACCTGTCGGCTTGCCCGTTGGCGAGCCGCCCTCCGGCTCAAGACTGATGGCGAGGGTAGCGCTCTCGATCACGTCTGGCTTATAAGAGATGAGCGTTGGTTGCGTACTCGGCTTGCCCTCGTCGATAACGCCGAGCGATCGCGGTGCGCCAAGATTTTTTTGCACAAGCCACAACTCGAAACTCTTGCCGCTCTCGGGCTTTGCGGCGATTGGCTGAACCGTCATCAATCGATCTTCGATATTTACCGTCACGAGAAACGCGGGCGACGAAGCGTCTTTCTGCAGGACGGCAACGAGATTCTGCTGCTTCGGTTTCGGCGCGAACTCATTCGCTCCGATTACGACGCTTAGCGAAGCTGCAATCGCGGACGCGAAAAGCGCCACTCCGCGCCATATTTTGAGCCGCCGATGCAGCGACAAGAGCGTTACGCCAGCTCGAGCACCGAGATCGCCACGCTCGATCCGGGCCAGGATCTTCGCAAGAAGCGCGCGTGGCGGAGCAACGTCGCCGGCGGCATCATTCAAGGGCGCCAGTCTCCGCTCCCAGGCGATGATGGCGGCATCGAGCGCCGACTCCCGTTGACGCCGGGCCGCAACAGCCGATCGTTCGCCGACATCGAGCGTGCCGAGAACATATTCCCCAGCGAGGCTGTCAATGTCGTCGTCGCCAATCATGAGCCCAGGCAGTCCTTCAATTGCGCAAGTGACCGGCGAAGCCAGGTCTTTATGGTGTTTACGGGTTGAGAATACTTCATGGCGAGTTCATCGCGGCTTAGTCCTTCGCAATAGGCGAGCACAACCATATCGCGACGGACGGTATCGAGCCGCCCTAAACACTCCATCAATTTTTTCGACTCTTCCTGGCTTAGCAGCCGGTCAAGTCCTGTTTCGCTGTCACCCTCAAAATCCTGAGCCTCGGGATGATCTTCGAGCGCACGGTTACGCGCGATGGCCGCCATCCACGCGATTGGCGAAGCAATCTCGGCCCTGAAGTCTCCAGCTCGCTCCCATATCCTCACATAGACCTCTTGCAGTACCTCATCGGCAAGTTCCCGATGCCGCAAGATACGTAGGATGATGCCGTAAAGTTTCGCGCTTGTAGCTTGATAAAGTGGGGCGAACGCCGACTGATCTCGTCGGGCCACGCGTTGCAGCAGTTCTGCTATGACTTCGCCGGACGCCATCATGTTTGCGGGTCTCGCCGTACTTCTTCGAATGAATAAACGCCGGTTAGCCGTTCGCTGTCTTGGTGATCGGCATTTCCTCTCGATCCTGCCGCAATCTTTTAGCGGCGGGGCAAATCTCGCTTACCTTCACCAAGCTTGCTCCACAAGATGGGCATCGCGACAGCGCGCGAAAGCTGGCCAGAGACGTCGATCTTGGTGGCAATGAAGCGATATAGTTTCGTCATGCGCGAATAATGCAAGTACCTCCAATAAATTTCGTCTCAGCGGCTTATTGAGCTTTCGTGCCAACGTTTCCCCGCCGTGTTTTCCGCTGCTATTTAAATCCTACGACGGCATCGCTGCAGGGAGGTCGTCGCCGGCTTTTTTGCGGCTTCATAGCCTATCTCGCAGGTTGCGTATCAACACGTGTAGACCTGAAGCTGTTGCTGCAACGGAAAAGTAGCCAACGAAAAATGAACTCATACTGGGCGCAGGAGTACGACCGAAAACGGGATAGATCAGTTCCATGGCGCCGGCGATGAGGGCGCAGACAAAGGGAAAAAGTATTGTACTGTACGGCAAATAGCGGAGAATTGCGCCAAACAAAAATCCAGCTAGCGCTCGCGGCCAATCGACCACGAAGGCCGTGCTCATCGCAACAATGGCGATTGCAACCCCAGCTTCAAAATGCATCTGCGTTCCCGCGTCTAACTGACGGGCCAAAGTCTAGCTTGAAGAGTTCATAAACATCAGCAAAGCAGCACGTACAATATCATCACATCAAACGCGCGACGTGTGCCGTCGTTACACCTCTGCTTGCGTGTACCTTGCGTTCCCTAGCTCGCAATGTCGAAGCGATCCGGCGACAGAATTGGGTTTGCTCAGCATGGCCACCCTAATCCAAAAGGGAAAAAGACACGTAGTTATCTTGTCGAGAACCAGCGACGACTCGAAAGATTGCGATGACCCTAGTCACCTCGCTTTACGCGGCAGCACTAACGGCACTCTATATCCTGTTATCCATCAATGTCATTCGCGGGCGCAGGCGTCATTCCCTTGCGCTAGGCGATGGGGGTGTCGACGACATGAAGCCGCGGATCCGCGCGCATGCCAACTTTGCCGAGTATGCGCCGTTGTTCCTTATCTTGCTGGCTCTAGCAGAGTACCAAGGGTTAGCCAAATCAGCAGTGCACGCGCTCGGTATAGCTTTTTCAACGGCACGCCTCGCTCATGCCTACGGGCTGATAATCGCTGAAACTCGGCATTTTTGGTTCACGCCCCGCGTCGCCGCTATGGGCACAACGTTTACGTGCCTCGCCATATTAAGCGGTGTCCTTGTTTCCCAATCCATATTTTAGCTTACAGCTCACGAGGCATGCCCTGCTTAAAAACGTTTACGGTGCAATTGCGATTGTCAGCGCAACTTTCGTATCTTGCAGCGACCCAGCGTTATCATCTCAAGTCGCCATGTTTCCCATCATCGAGATGAATAGCGGAGGTGAAATTAGATCGTGCGGCGTGCGCACCATTTTTGTCGACTATGGCGCCGAACTCGATGTCAAGCTTAGTCGGAGCGACCGCGCAGCGCGTTTGACGGTCCGAGGTCGTGTGGAAGGCAGGCGGATATCTTCGCTGTCCATCGACACTGCGTCGGTGAAGGATGGCGACCTCTTCGGGACTTCAAATGCTTTGGAGGACGGTTCCATTGAGCGAGAAGCCGATCCCAACCAGGCCGGCGCAACCGCCCTTATCCAACAGTTTTTTCTGTCCGGCGCTTCTATTCAGCTGCATTTTCCGGACGGCGAGACACTCCGATTACAGCTCGATGGGACCTCTCCAAACTCAGTACGTCAGGCCTATTTGAACTGCGCCGGCGACCTGTTCCGCTAGCTCTCCTTCAGCCGTGACGTTATGGCGTCGATGAATGCCGCACGAGTTCCCGTCGGGGCATGTCAGGAGGTCGCGATAGGAGTGAAGCCAGCTATCTCCGGCTTCACCGACTTGCGATATTAAGTTTGGTTGCTCAGAACTGCAGATGACCACGACGCCATGGCTTCCGAACCGGCTTTTACCGCGAGAGTAACGAGCTCGTTGACCTGTTCGCTAACGCGCTTCGTTTGTGCCTCTACAAAGGCAGTCTGGACTTGCAATGCTTCCTGAACGGATCGCGAAACTGCCAGCTTCTTAGCGACGTCGAGCGTTGCACTTACGTTGGCATTGGCGTTGTGGATTGCCTTCTCGCCGAATTCGCGCGTCATAGCTTGCTGTTTGCTGATTACCGAGTTCGCGATCTCACTACAGAATTTAACGTTCTCTGCGGCTTTTTCATAGACCAAGATTGCCTGATCGAGATTTGCCTGCATCATTTCAGTGAATTGACTAGGCACTCTTATGTCCATTCCCTTTAGTACCGTATCAAAATTGCCAACGAACTGGTTCACGGTATCCTCCGATTGAGAGCCCGCGTGGAATTCTGCGGACCGATCCGACTTCAGACAGACCGAGTTTTTCGGCGACGTGTGTACGAGAGCAAGTTCAGTCTGGATCAAATAGAGATCTGCGGCGGGCTGTCGCTATGCCAAGCCTAGCGCCAACTCTATCGCTCGAGCGCCTTCATATTTCCAATGTTGAGTTAGGGGCGATAAAATGATCCAAGTTGATCGCGTCCGCGTAGGCCTCAGAAACTTGTGAAATTTGGGGCACGAATGACAACTGGTGACTCCAGCGCCCGCCCGGACCGGGCTAGTGGAAGTGGTGGATTAAGCTTCTCGCTGCTGCGCGTATCTGACGGGTATGAATTCTCGGTCGACATTCAGCATGATAATTCGTCGTTCCGTTATGGTCCTGAATTCATCGCTCAGTCAGATCCCAGGATCGCAAACAAAGATATTTTTGCGATATTTCTGCTGTTGCAAAATCGAATGATGAAATCGTTGTCGTCCACGAACCTCGCAAGCAAATAAATCGTGTCCTGACTGAGGGGGATTCAATTTTGCAAAGCTTCGGAGTTCTACATTTTAGGATAGATACGTCGATCAATCCGAGCCACAAACCCGGTACGCCAGACGAAAGTCGCTCACGCCTTTGGACGCAGAATCATAATCAAACAATGCAGAGATATAGACGCGGGGTTCGCTATACCAAACAACCCGAAATGAGCTTCTAAATATCCAAGTTCGTTCTCTGGATCACACTCTCCGAGTTTGACCTTGAACGAGCGCGCGTCAGACTGGGTGTCACATAACCCGCGCCAATTGTTGATCATTGACCATGCGTGAGCGATCTTTCCTAGCGCTAGAGTCCACGATAAACGCAATCAAAGGCAACCTGGTCCGGGACAAAAAAGCTTAAAAATGCGCGATCTTTGCGGTCACCCGCAATGAAAATGTTTTGAATTCGGCATTCCTTATCGTGACCTCAATTCGGCGTGGTTGAGGGTGCCACCCGATCGAGGAAATTGCGAGCTTCTGTGCGGATCGCAGCGCGGGTTTCGAGAGACATCGAAGCCACTTGCGCAAGGATCGGTTTCAGACGGGGAATTGTTGCGAGCACCCCTTCGTTGCGAAGCATAAAATCCCAATAAAGCAATGTAAACGGACAAGCGCCGTCCCCAGAACGACGTTCCGGACGGTAACGACAGCTTGAGCAATAATTGCTCATCCGATCAATGTATCGACCGCTCGCAGCATAGGGCTTGCTCGCCATCAACCCGCCATCAGCGAAAAGCGCCATTCCAAGTGTATTTGGCAGCTCTACCCATTCCACCGCATCGGCGTAGACGGAGAGATACCACTCGGTGACATCGTTGACGCGCACGCCTGCGAGCAGAGCGAAGTTTCCTGCCACCATGAGGCGTTGAATGTGATGGGCATAAGCGTGGCGGCGGGTTGCACCGATGCATTCGCGCATGCAGACCATATCGGTCTTAGATTCGTCCCAATAAAAATCCGGAAGCTGGCGACGCGCGTGAAAGAAATCATAGTTAGCATATTCGGGCATAAATACCCAGTAGATCCCACGGATATATTCTCTCCAGCCCAAGATTTGGCGGATGAAGCCTTCCGCTGACTCGATCGGCGCACGCCCACCCCGATAGGCCGCCTCCACGGACCGGCAAACCTCTGCAGGATCGAGCAATCCGACGTTGATATAGGGCGACAGCAAAGAATGAAACATCGTTTCGGCGCCTGAAACCATCGCGTCTTGGTAACGACCAAATGTCGGCAATCGTTGCGAAATAAAATCGTCGAGGGCTGTTAACGCTGCGTCACGCGTCACGGCCCAGCGAAAATCCTCAAGCGAACCAAAATGGTTCGGAAAGTTCTGCCTGACCAGCTCTTTGACGCTTTCAATCGTTTTGTCGACGGCGGCTGGATGTTTTGGGCGAGGGGACTCCGGCAATGCAAGCGGTCCACCGCAGAACCGACTCCGATTGGAAGAATCGTAGTTCCAACGGCCTCCGTCTGGCGAGGAAGAATCCCGCATCAAAAGTCCTGTTCGACGTCGCATGTCTCGATAGAAGTGTTCCATGCGCAATTGGCGGCGGCCGCGGGCCCAATTGCGAAATTGCGTCAAATCGCAGAAAAACCGCTCATCCTCTAGAACAGTCAGCGGAATATGCAGACTGCTTTTGAGCGTTGTCAGTATTTCCAGCACACGCCATTCGCCGGGCCACGTCACCACGACACGGCTAGGATTTTCCTCTTGGACAGCACGACGCACTTCGCCCATCAAAGTCTGCGTATTCGCAGGGTCGTCCAACTTAGTGTAGCGGACGCGAATACCACGCGACCGAAGTGAGTCCGCAAAGCATCGCATGGCCGCGAGGAAAAAAATGATCTTTTGCGGATGATGAGGAACGTATTCACCTTCTGATCGAACCTCCACCATCAAAATGACGTCATGCGCAATATCGATATTTTTTAGCGACGAAATCTTCTCGTTTAATTGGTCGCCAAGAATAATGCGAAGAGTTTCGACGGTCATAGGCTTGATCGCGATGGCTCGAACAGACCACCGTCGAATAAACGGTGCGCCATATTTCACAGGCAAAACAAAAGCGGTCCAAAATCACAGTCTGATGCGCGGTCGCAACGCCGTCTGAAGGCGAATGGTGAGGGGTTGCAATGCAACAATTCGCTAGAGAAGCTACTCAGATCAAAGAGAGAAGATCTTAATGGCGAACGAGCTTCTTTTCAAACTTCGCGATTCCGGCAGCGACGCGTGGAAGCCAATGGCGACAAACACCAATGACATTGTTCCACACTTAGAGTGCCGGAGGGGACTTAGCGAGTGCCGTGATGATCGCAGACCGAAGCTCGCCGCTGTCTGGTGCGACAGACGAACCGAAGTACGCAATAATTTGTCCGTCTCGCCCGACAAGATACTTATGGAAATTCCAGGATGGCACTGATTGTTTTCCGAGAACATCGGCCGCCCACTTGTAGAATGGGTGCGCTGAATTGCCCACAACCACCGTTTTTTTTGTCATTGGAAATGTCACGCCAAAGGCCCCTTGGCAGAAGGATTTTATCTCGGCTTCGCTCTTAGGCTCCTGTTGTCCGAAGTCGTTAGAGGGCACACCAATCACCGTTAAACCTCGGCTTTCATATTTTTTTGATAACGTCTCTAGTCCCTGATATTGGGGGGTGTAGCCGCAAAATGATGCGGTATTGACTACGAGCAAGACGCGACCAGAAAACTCCTTTAGTGGCATTGGTTTTCCATCAATGGATGTGAAGTCAAACGAAAAGGCGGTTGTTTGAGCGGCAGGTTGGGCACGACCGCCGGCTGAGGTCACGAAAATGGCTGCAATGATGATAGCAATGTGTGCGAACTTCATAGGTACCTCACTGGCTTTTGCGTTCCGCGCAATGTAACGAGGTCTGGGTTGACGCTGGATCACCTCGCGAGCTGTCTTTAGCTAGTTTGCCAATCGGATATTGACCGTGAATGCGATCTCGCCTTGACGTTGGGAGAGAGTGTGTTGGCTCAATTGGAAGGTGGATTCCTCAGAGTACGTTACGCCGCAAAAGCCCGGGCAAGCCAAGGTGGCGCAGTGAATTGGGTTTCTTTCATTCTCAGGAGATGGGGCACCAGCACTCTGACAAGATCTACTGAACGAAGAGATCTTGTATCGCTCCGCCCGGCTCAGATCGTCTCAGCTGTTTACGTTCGTCTGGATGATGCGATTGGTTTCCGCACTTGATCAAGAAAGGCAACATCATTCGCTTGGCGATAGGCGTTGCTGAAAATATTTTTGGCGCTGCGGGTCTTTGTCACGTGTCGTGGGATGACGCTGGCGGCGAGCCAGGGCGAAATGTCGTTTTAAGACTGGCAGAAACCGTTGCCGAAGAGTGCGCTGAACTTGTCAAGCACGTATGGGCAAGCGAAAGAAAGTAGCCTCACCGATCACGAGTGCTGCGGGGCACAGCTGCGTAAGCCCCACAACTCCATACAGGATGACTGCAACAGGCGAGGTCTCACTGGTAAGCTGGGTTCATTCGGCGGTGCACTGGCTTCAGTGCGGCAAAAAGTGCCGCGGTGAACCAAGCGACGACGCCCCCCGTAATCAGGAGACCGACACGGCAGGGGTAAACTTCCCTCCCCATCGCGTGCGGTGGTTTGCGGTGCCTCCCACCGCAAACCCTTTTTTGCGACTTCGTGATCTTCATGGTGGCGGTGGCCACTGGACCGGGATGTTGTCCCCGTTTGCCAGCGGCCACCGTTCCAGTGCATCGGGAACACAGGAGAGGTGGACTAACTGTAGTCCTCCCAAGTTATCATATGGAGACGTCGGATCGTCCAAACGATAATCGCGTCTCGGTGGTCTACTTCGATGGCTCCTGCCCATTATGCAGCGCAGAGATCGGGCACTACCGAAATCGCGCACTCGCCAAAGGTATCTGTTTCGTTGATGTATCCCAGCCATCCGCACCGTGCGGTGCAGGCCTTGATCGTCAAAGCGCCATGACTCGTTTTCATGTCCGGACGAAAGATGGCTCTCTCGTATCGGGAGGCGCGGCGTTTGTCGCCCTTTGGGCTTCCCTCTACAATCTGACGTGGTTTGAACGATTGGCATCAGGGCCGATTGGAAGCGCCGTGCTGGAGGCGAGCTATCGCGCGAGCCTTGTCATTCGTCCTTTGCTCGCCTCTGCCTATCGGCACATTTCACGGTTTATTGCTTAGATCGAAATGTCGATGGATCGAATAGAAACAGAAACAGTATCCGGGTCTCCAGGCCTCATCTCGACTTAATCATTTTTGCCACTTGCAGCATGGCCTGGCGTCCGTCGACAGCTGTCGCGTCGGCCCCCACGGCAGACGCGAGTTCCGGAGCGCGGGCAAAAACCTGCCCGCCCACCAAAACCATCAATTCTGAGTTATGGGAAGCTTCTCTGAGGGCATTGATTTGCGCTTCAACGCCTGCGGGTTCTGAAAGTCGGCTTGCCGATAATCCAACAACATCGAACCATTGACCGCTTACCAGTTCGACGATTTCCTCAGTCGATCGTGGTGGTCCACCCCAAACTCGCCACCCCTCTCTTCGAAAATATTCGCCGACCAACGACACCCCAAGATTGTGCTGTTCATCGGGGACCGGCAGCAGGAGGGCCCGACGATTGACGACGACAGTGCGGGCTTCGCGTTGGAGTTCCGAGCTGAATTCATGGACGATGATTTGAAGGGTCATAACGCCCTGCGTGACATCCATAAAATCGTTTATGTCTTCGTCCCAAAGCTCTCCGAGGCGACGTGCCGTAGGGGCAAGCAGATCCTGAAACAGCGTCTCCACGGACAAGCCCTTATCGCGCAGGTCGGCAAAAAACTCCACGGACGCTTTCGCGTCCCGCTTGATTACCAGTTCGGTAAACTCATTAACAACTGTTGAGAGATGGGGATGATCCGCTGACGGGGCTGCCAACGGCAGTGCCACCCGGTCTGCCAGTAGTAGGCGTGGAACGATATGATCGCTTACGATACGCTCAAGTATGAAGAGTTGCCTCTTTGCCTTGAGATCGGCCGCGCGGGCGGAAGAGACTTGGCCCTCGGTTGACGTAGCCGACGCCCAATCTTCGCAGCGCATCCCGTCATCGAGATCGACGAACTTGTCTCGCACTCGACGCCCCCAAAAGCTGACGTGTAGGCCGCACCAAAGCAATACGCAGCCAGCACATGCACTCAAGCATGCGTAGCGACAAATCATCAATGGACTTTACGCTGCTGCGTCGCAGCAAACAAAGATAACTTTTCCCTTCGTCCTGGTCGGACATGCCAGCGCGCAACGCTGCCGCTTTTTCGACCGGGCAGGTCTTCGCTGCGCTCAGCGTATCGGACAAGCCTTTCCGCGCAGCTGACTACGCCGCTAAGCTTTTTTGCTTCTTCATCTGATCAATTTTCGCCTGCAACTCGGCACGCTGCTTTGCAAGCGTCGCCGTCTCTGCGGGCGGGCAATGGGTAAGAGCCTCGTCGTAATAGCTGACAACGCGCGCTTCGCCGTCGATCAGGGCAGGCAGGATGCTTTCATCGAGACCGCCAAACA
>JAFECH010000310.1 GCA_018242255.1 Pseudomonadota bacterium
GAAATATATTACGATCTGAAAAACACATCAGGTATTCAAGATAGCAACTTCTTGTACCTTCCACCAGATGAAGTGGACCCTGAGATCCACTTCCCATTGAGGTTGATTTTTGATCCTCCGCAATACAGGCAATTTCTGAAAAAAATGGACGACAGCATCTCTGCGAAAGTTGACGACCTCTACCAGCGATTTAATCAAGCTCGCATACCAATCCAAACTTTCAAAAGTGATGATCGCGCCGCTGTGGCCATTGTGTTCGAACGGATCAATCGTCTGGGAGTGGAGCTTGATACGCTTCAGCTACTCTCTGCCTGGACTTGGAACGAAGATTTCGACCTTCTTGACAGCTTTCAATCGCTTGCAGAGGAACTAGAACCTTTCGGATTTAAAGATGTGGGAGAAGACAGCGATCTTCTACTCAGGTGCTGTGCTGCAATTATCTCCCACGATGCATCTCCTGCAGCGATCATAAGTTTGAATGGGGCGGAGCTGAGAAATCGGTTTGCTGAAGTTCGCAACGGTGTCCTAGGGGCAGTTGACTTTGTAAAAGCGAACTTGCGCGCTCATTCCGCTAAAAGTCTCCCATTCTCCGCCGCGCTCATCCCGCTCTCTGTGTTCTTCGCTACCAGATCCGAACAGGGCTCGAACCCAACTGCGAAACAAAGCAAGGCTCTTCTTATTTGGCTTTGGAAGACATTCTTCTCACGGCGTTATTCGAAACGACTGGAGCAACTCAACACTGACATCGTAGAAATAAAAAAACTCAAAGAAGGCATGCCTCATAACCTGGGTGATTTCAAAGCAGAGATTGATGGTTCTTTCTTTTCCGACTCGCCCTTCAACTTGAACACCGTCAACACTAAGACATTCATTTTGATGCTCGCGAACGCTCAACCGCTGAGCTTTCTATCCGGAAACTTCCTTCAGCTGGAAAAAGTGCTTCGCGATTTAAACAAACGAGAGTTCCACCACCTCTTTCCGCAAAAGATATTGCAAGGCAAGTTCCCATCAACAGCGATCAATTGCCTCTCCAATTTCACAATGATATCTCGCGCCGACAACAACAAAATCGGCGGCAGGCAACCCTCAGAGTATCAAAAGCTGATGCCAACTGATCACTCAAAGATCTTGGAGCACGCGCTTTGTCCTCCAAGCCTTTTCAATGATGACTTTAAAAAGTTTGTTGCCGATCGGTCAGGACTTCTCGCCGTCAGAGCAAAGACGCTAATGACCTAATGACGTTCTTCAAAGATGGTCCGTTTGCCCAGCTGTGGGGGGCGCTCG
>JAFECH010000311.1 GCA_018242255.1 Pseudomonadota bacterium
CATCAATAAAGGTTTGGACAAGCAACCGATTGTGCGATGTGACCTTGGCGGTGCCGGCGATTGGCGCCGCACGTTTGACGGCATCAGGAAACCTGACAGCCCATTCGTAGGTCTGCTGCGCACCCATGGAGCCGCCAAGCACGAGTTCGAGCTTGGAAATGCCAAACCGCTCAGTGACGAGCTTATGCTGCGCGACAACGTCATCACCGATCGTAATGATCGGGAATCCTGCGCCTCCCGTTGGCACCGCCGAATTGCTTGGCGAGGTCGATAAACCGTTGCCGATCTGGTTCGCGATAATAATGAAATATTTGCTCGGGTCGAGCGCGCGGCCGGCACCCACATAGGCTTGTTCGATGATCCCCGATGTCCCCGAGTACCAGGTCGGAAAAAGGATTGCGTTGTCCTTGCTGGGCGCCAGCGATCCGATCGTGCGATAGGCGAGTTTCCCACCCCTCAGCCGATAGCCGGATTCAAGATCCAAATCGCCCAACTCGAAAACATCGTAGGGTCCATGAACTTCGCGGGAATAATATACGCAATTGGACATGACGGAGAGATCACCTTCTTTTTGTTTTTGGCCTTTTTGTTTTTGGCGCCCCTTGCGAAGAAGTCTTTCCTCGAAACCGAGAAAGATTGCCGCTGGGGGCGAGCTGCATGCATGGTCCCGAGCAGGAGCTCCATGCACGTGCGACATTTGTCTTAATGGCATTGATGATTTCTGCGCAGCCCGTTGGATTTCTTATCGGTCGAGTATTTCTACGCGTTCACGGCGCGGGGCCAAGTCGCAGCCATGAAACGAATTTCGCACGCGATCTATTGGGAAATAAAATGATTGTTGCCTTGATAGGGACCCTCCTAAAGACCTGGAAGTCAGGCACTATAGTGTTTCGTTCTTCGCCGGCGTGGCGCTGAAGAACGATGCACCGTGGCACCGGTGGATAAAGGATGGCAAAGAGCGCGAGCCGACGGTTCCGACAGTGCGCGAGCACGCTGGCGATGCTCGGCGCGCTGTTGAACGTATGGGTGCTGACGGTTCACACGCGAACCGTTATTCTGGCTGCCCTAGATGGCCGATCTGATGCGACAGCAATTTGCCACCAGGGATCCGGCGCCGGCGACATGGCTGCCCCCGAGGGTTCCGGCCAACGATCTCTCCCGAGTAAAACCGGTAAGAGCTGTCCGATTTGCTCCGGGCTTGCGGCTCTCCACGTTGGCATCATCGATCAGCTGGTAACGCTCGTCTTGCCAAGAGCATGGGCGACGACCGAACCCACAG
>JAFECH010000312.1 GCA_018242255.1 Pseudomonadota bacterium
AGTGGTGGCTCCGCTTCCGGAAAGGCGACAGCATGCGCTGGTCAACGCTGCTCGAAGGCATTGAAGCACTGGAAGACGCCAGATTTGATCGGGATTTGGTGGATTTCTTCGAAGCCAACAAAGCCGAGACACTTGCGCGGCCGATCAGGTTTTCCACGCCGACGTTCAAGTCCTACGCCACCGAGGGTGTGAAAGGATGTAGCAAGAATTCGTTCCCGGCATTCTCGATTACGGGCGCCGCTTGCGCGCTCGATTGCGAACACTGCCAAGCGAAGATCCTTGAGCCGATGATTTCAGCGACTGCACCTGAAATCCTCGATGCAAAGGTCAGGGAGCTTATCCAATCGCAGAACCTGCAAGGCTTCCTGCTTTCCGGGGGGTCTAACCGGCGCAATGAGATCAAGTACGAGCGATATTATCCGGTCATCGAACGCCTGAAGCACGACTTCCCGTCTTTGAGGATCGCGATCCATTCCGCGCTGCTGGACGTGCCGCGTGCCCGGCTCATGGAAAGTGCCGGCGTTGATACGGCCATGATGGACGTCATCGGCGCACAAGAAACGATCAAGGGCGTCTACCACCTGGACCGGCCGGTGGCGGATTTTGAGAATACGCTTGCAGCCCTCTGCAGCACGTCCATGAAAGTCGTCCCTCACATCGTCATCGGTCTGCATTTCGGGCAAATCCTCGGCGAACCGGCGGCGCTCGACATCTGCGCGGCGCACCCCATCGATTCGCTCGTGCTGGTTGTCATCATGCCATTTTACGCGCGCGGCCACTTCGTCACGCCTAACCCCGACGATGTCGGTCGGATATTCGCCGAGGCGCGGACACGATTGCCGACACAAAGCGTCCTCCTTGGATGTGCTCGGCCAGCGGGAATGCATCGCCGGGCGGTTGATGCCTACGCCGTCATGTCGGGGTTGGACGGGATCGCGTTTCCGGCCGAAGGCACTCTTGAAGTGTGTCGCTCCATCGGCCGAACACATCATCAGGAACATGCCTGCTGTTCAATCAAGCTCGGTGGCACATCCCTTCGTCAACAAGCCATGTGTGCTGGATGAGGTCCTCGGCGCCCAAAGTCGATGTGGTCGTTGTCGGCCTCGGACCTGCCGGCGCCACGGCGGCGCGCGTCGCCGCTGCCGGCGGTGTCAGCGTTCTCGCCTTGGAGCGCAAGTGTATCGCCGGACATCCCGTGCAATGCGCAGAACTCATCCCCCAGTTGCTCACCACGGAGGTAGGCGGCGCCGCCCGGGCTATTCGGCAAGAAAT
>JAFECH010000313.1 GCA_018242255.1 Pseudomonadota bacterium
ACAGCAGCCTGAAACGGACGAGCAAGCTGACACCACGGCCTCAACGGTCGATGATGAAGCTGCGCATGTCCCGTCATGGCGTGTTCGGGAGATCAACGAGGAAAAGCGCAGGTTCGCTGAGGAAAACGAACGCATGAAGGCCGAACTGGCTGAATTGCGTCGTGTCTCTCAGCAGCAACAGCCTGCGAAGGTCGAACAGCCCAAGGCTGACAGGCCCGATCCTTTGCTTGATCCGGAGGGGTATGAAAAGTACCTCGAACGTCGTGTTGAGGAGCGCCTTCTCGGCAATGCTCGGGAAGAATCCCTGTTGCGCGCTCGTGACACGAACCCGCAAGAGTTCGACGAAGCCTATGCCGCAGCGACCAAGGCTGTAGACGCGGCCCTGAAGGCCCGTATGCAAGCCTCTCGCGATCCCGGCAAAACGCTTCTCGAATGGCATCGTGAAAACAAGCAGCGTGCCGAGATCGGCAACGATCTTAACGCCTACCGCCAGCGCCTTTTGGACTCGGCTTTGAAAGACCCCGAGTTCCGCAAGAAGGCAATGGATGCATGGCGCGACGGTGCGCAGTCCTCTCAGCCTGAAAGTCGTTCCAAAGTCGAACTGCCACCCAGCATCAGCGGCGCGAGCCGTGCACGTGCTGTCGCCCGGTCGTCTGATAACGACGACATTTCCGATCAGGTGCTATTCGAGCAGATCGCCGGATAGGCCACGCGAAAGCCTCTCTAAAAGCACCCGCCCAAGTGGCGGGTTTTTTATTGGGCGGGTGACGGCCATTCATTGAAAAGGACACGAGGCAATGCTCACGACGAACCACGTCAATAACGAACTCATCAAATTCCGCCGCACCGCTGCGTCGGATTTCCTCCGCAAGAACCGGCTCGATCCTTTCATGGGAACGGCCTCGACCAATCCCATCGTCCGCATGAGCGATCTTGCGGCTGACGGCAAGGAAATCAACGTTCCTCTCGTCAACCAGTTGTCCGGTCCCGGTGTGGGCGCCGGCACACTGCGAGGCAATGAAGAGCAGCTTGACTCCTACGGCTTCCCGGTCTGGGCAGACTGGGCGCGTACTGCGGTTGCCAACAACCGTGCGGCCAACAAGGAATCGAGCTTTAACGTTCGCTCCACGGCTCGCCAGCTTCTCTCTGGCTGGTCGCGCCGTGTCGTTCGCGATGACCTCGTGGATGCTCTTCTGTCGATCCCGACTTCTGCGGTGCAGGCTGGCCGTCTCGGCAGCCCCGGTAACCGTGTGAATGGCATCAAGTG
>JAFECH010000314.1 GCA_018242255.1 Pseudomonadota bacterium
GTCATGACGTCAGGTATCCATTGTTGCCGCGACGACGATGACCTTGCCAAAGCGGTGAAGCACATGGAGGGGCTGAACGTCCGCAGGTTACCGGTAATAAACAAGAGTAAACGAATGGTCGGCATCCTCAGCCTGGGCGATGTCGGCCATTCAGCGTCTGGTGATCTGCTGGCTGAATGCGTCAAGAGCGTCTCGGCCCATCACCACTGAAGTGGAGAACGTAAGGACCGGCCTGCCGAGCCGGTGGGTGAACCAGCGCACGGAATTGCCGCTCTGAGGTTGACCGCACCGTGAGAGGATCAAGGCGTGCGCCGCTGCTTCTGTTGGTCAACCTCATTTCCCACGCCGATCAGCATTCAAACGGCGATATTGAGGTCTCCGCTTTGGGTCAAAAGCGGACCCTAGAACGCGCGTCGCACAAAACGAAGCACCCTAAGATTACCCTAAGGATTGGGGGGGCGGACACTAAGGTCGCACTAAGGGTCGAACGCTGCCGGAGGGCAATGTGAGGGCAAGGTTGAGATGGGGCGCCGCCCTGAGTTTACCCCGAGGTCTCGCGGCCCGGGTCGCCCGTTGTGGAAATACCACAATTCTAGGAGCCCCTAAAAAGCCCGGCGCTCCGAACCACTAAAAAGGATAGCGCACGAATGATCACGACCGGCAGACAGATCGCCGCCGCTCGAGCACTGCTCGGCTGGAGCCAGGACGAACTGGCCGACGCAGCCGCTATGCACGTCAACTCCGTCGCCTACTGGGAGCGGCACTCCAGCATCCCAACCGACCACTATAAGGCTCCGATCGCTTGTCGGCGCATCCGGGAGGCGTTGTTCAAGGCTGGTGTCGAAACGTTCGTAGATCCATCGCCTGGCGTCCGCCTCTCGGCACGAAATCCTGCGAAAAGTTCGTTGCACGCGCCTGAAGTCAGGGCGGTCGCCTAGTCGTGCTCGACGGTTCTACGGCGGTCGTACATTCTGCCCGCAAATAGCGTAACATCGCTCCCGGAGATTGAAATCGGGGGCGAGCGGTGCATCTCTCGAATTGGCTTAAAGCTGGGTGGACGCGCGTTGTGCGGGTGCTCGATGCTTATCCCGATGCAGTAGGGGTGATTATCTTCGCATTTCTGGGACTGGCGATGCTGTGTCTGAATGTGTCCCAAGGTAGGTATGATAGACTTCCCTTTACGGCCACCTTGTTCATTTCATACATCGCCTGCTTGGCCCCCGTCAGAATGCGGGGGCCTTTTTTGTGGACAGAGGACAGAGCCG
>JAFECH010000315.1 GCA_018242255.1 Pseudomonadota bacterium
CCGGAGCAAACACCGTATGTACTTACAGGCTGGACTGGCATTCGGAAACAACGAATGATTAGAAAAGTCATCTCATGCGTCTCTGCCTTAGCCGCGATCGTGGGCGGCCCGTCGCTCGGCATCGCAGACGAAACCTGCAACTCGCCGTTCATGGTCGCGCTTATCAAGGGGCAAGAGGACTATCTCCATGTTTGGACGCTCGGCATAATTGGTGTCGGTGACGAGTCGGACAAGCTGGTCACGATCGACGTGCGGCGTGGCTCAGCAACATACGGAAAAATTGTCCACTCATTATCCGTGGGCGGGCGGGGCGAGGCACACAACGCCGGGCTCACGGACGACCGCAGATATCTTTGGGCGGGCCGCCTGAACGACAGTAAAATCTTTGTGTTCGATCTCATCAATCCGGCCAAGCCGAAGTTAGTCAAAGTCATCACTGACTTCATCGATAAGACAGGCTATTTAGGCCCGCATACCTTCTACGCCATGCCCGGGCAGATGATGGTTCAGGCGCTGTCCAATACGAATACGTATGACGGAGTGACAGGTATCGCCGTTTACAGCAATTTGGGTGATCTCATCTCGACACATCCGATGCCGATCGGGAACGGGGGTGATGGGTACGGCTACGATATTCGGATCAACCCCAACAAGAATGTGATGCTAACCTCGAGCTTCACGGGGTGGACGAACTATATGATGGACCTGGGAAGTCTCATTAGAGACCCCCATGCCCTGAAGAAGTTCGGCAATACTGTGGTCGCGTGGGACTTCAAGGCCATGAAGCACATAAAAGTCATGAATGTTCCCGGCTCACCGTTAGAGATCCGCTGGTCGCCCAAGCTGGGCGACAATTGGGCGATTACGGCAACGGCATTAACGTCGAAGCTCTGGCTCATCGAGCAGGACGATAAAGGCGAATGGCAAGCAAAAGATGTTGGCACAATTGGCGAGCCTTCAAGGCTTCCCTTGCCAGTTAATATCTCAATTTCTGCCGACGCCAAGGGGCTTTGGGTCAACACCCTCATGAATGGCACCACGCATTATTTTGATATCTCAAATCCTGAAGCGCCTAAAGAGATTTACTCGAAGAGATTGGGTAACCAGGTCAATACGATTTCCCAGAGCTACGACGGCAAGCGGGTCTACTTCACCACTTCGCTTCTCGCCAACTGGGACAAAAAGGGCGCTGAAAACGATCAATGGCTCAAGGCTTACGACTGGGATGGCAAAGCGCTTGCCGAAAAGTTCTCCATCGACTTCC
>JAFECH010000316.1 GCA_018242255.1 Pseudomonadota bacterium
TCACCCCGACCTCGACGCTCTGGCTCAGGGCACCCTCTATGTTGTGGGAGGGAGAGATTATCAAAAGTGGGCATTTCTAGTTTGTCCATGCGGTTGCGGCGAGCGCATCATGCTTTCGCTCGCCAAGAGGCAGCGTCCGAGATGGCAAGTCGAGATTGATTGGCTCCAACGTCCGACAGTCAAGCCGTCCGTCTGGCAGACGGACGGGTGCTACAGTCATTTCTGGATATCGAAAGGTATGATCCGCTGGACGGCCGACACGGGCACACCACATTACGCACGCGTGGGTAACGAAGGTTAGAACGCTACGGAAGAATCAATTTCTGACTCTAGAACATAATTCCTGAACGGCATGCCTGAAAAACGCCAGACGTACACCGACCGAAAGTACCTCGGTTCGCATGTTCGAGACGAAGGCATACTAGGAGATGGCAGGTTGCTTAGGTCAACTGATCATCACCGAATGACTGTTCAGCCATCTCGGTTACCGATATTGAATGGTGAAAGATCGATTGCAATTTCGATGGAAGAGAAGCTCGCGCAGAGGACAGCAAGTCGTCGTTGTCAAAAAGCAATAAAAATGGGCCATTTGGGGCCGCAGACTCTTTAACGATTTGCCCGAAAAGCTCCATCCATGCTGACGGCCTCGCTTTGTAGCTTCGATCAGATCCGATCCCAAGCTGACCAAATAGGTCCACATAGTTGATTCGCCGCATTTCAAACATATGAAACGCATGGCTTCGACTACCACCCAGCACATCGAGACGCGGTGTGGATCGCACATCAATAATCCACTTCGGTCCAATCCAGTCCAGTGCAGCTGAAAACTTCTTCAGATGAGACAGACTTTCGACATGCGCGAGCACAACTGTAAAGGAATCCAGATAGGGCAGCGCAAGCTGTTCATGAGGCCGTCGAGCTACACCCAGCTTGGCTGTTCTCACGTCACGCCTGATGATTTCAGACGGCGCGTCTTTCGTCGTCGTAACCAACCGCAAGTGGGAAATCATTCGATCTTTTGTCACTTCAGTGCGCGCGTTGTAGCGGCATCGAGCGTAGCCTCAATCTGGGCATAACTAACTCTCGACATCGCGGTTCCATCGGGAGTTCCAAACACCTTGAGCATATCACCAGTATCGTCGTCTTTTAAGCTCCGATCCTTGTGAAACGCCCGACGATAGAGACGCGGTGCCACTCCCGTAAATGGGTGAAATAGTACTTGGGGCGCGGCAGCTCTCTTTTTTATAGTCTCGG
>JAFECH010000317.1 GCA_018242255.1 Pseudomonadota bacterium
GAAGGTCGTCCGAAACGCGACTCGCGTCGATCCACCGTCTCACATCCGCCAGTTGGGCAAGCACTTCATGAATTGCTTAGATAGCTTCGTCGCAGCCGAAATCGACGGCAGCAATCACATCTACCATTGGCGCAACGGCAACGAAGAGGCAGTTTGCGAAATCTCGCGCTCCGGCAATCTTGGATGGTTTCTCAGCAGTGCGCTTGGACCGCAGAACGCTGAACTTCATCAAGACGTCTTGGCCACGATAGCCGCCGAGTTCCGGACGGCCGGCATCTACGACATCAAGATCGTCGAGACCTACGACGACTTTTACCACGCTATCGGCCGTCGCGACCGCGGCGGCGTGAACGACAACGGCGACTTCACGGCTCGCAATCGGCGACGACGTTTGCCTTAGCACGCCGCGCCAATACCGCCAGCGCCTCCGGCGCTCTCCTTCAATCAACCAACCATCAAAGATGCCGTCACGCATCGGCGGCACACTGTTGCCTGGAGCGAACGATGACTTGCACACAAGAAAAGAAAGCGCGTATTCGTGAACTCAACGACCAGCTGCGCCAGTCCCTGACGGGCGGGCGGATCATGATGACTTCGGGCGTCGAAGCCCTTGGCCAATCCGTCGTCAGCCAGCTACTTGATCTGCTTCGGCGGTACAATCAGTTCGACGAGGGGAGCGACCCTTACGGCGAACACGACTTCGGAGCGTTCGATCACGGTGGCCAGAAGTTCTTCTGGAAGATCGATTGCTACGACCTGTCGATGCAATTCCATTCAGAGGATGCCTCGGACCCCAATAAGACCGTTCGCGTCCTGACGCTCATGCTGGCCTGCGAGTACTGATGCAGGCCCGCACATGATGGACCATCGAAACCGACCGTCCCTTGGGCCGGCTTCCGGAGTGCCATGCAATAGTGCGCTCACCGAGGCGAAGGCGGACCAAAGATTATTGGCGGGCTTGCTGTCATTCTCACGCGGCTCGCCCTGCCCCAAAGCTATCTTGAGGCACTTTCCCAGCATTGGTCATGCGTTGGCAGCCGAGGCCCCACAACTGCACGCCCTGGGTCTGACAGCCCGCGACATCGAGCTTTTCCGGCTCGTAAAGCGCATCGCTTGCCAGATCGCCAAGGCTGCCGTTCGCGACCGACCTGTGCTGGCCAACTCGCAAGCTCTGATTTCCTACCTCCAGACCGCGATGGGCTATGAGCAGGTTGAGCAGTTCCGTGTCTTGTTTCTCGACCGCAAAAATAGG
>JAFECH010000318.1 GCA_018242255.1 Pseudomonadota bacterium
TGAAATCGGGTACGCTTGCTGCTTTGCGGAGGGCGAACTTGCTTCCTTCGCCGCTTGGCGATCCCTAATTCTAAAACAATCCCGGCTGCGGATCCGGTTTATTCTGCGCTTTTGTCTTTCGGGCGGGCTGCGGCTCAGTCATTGTCCAGTTCCCGCCGTCTTCGAACGTCCGGAGCACCGCCTTCACCTCTGCCGGCGGAGCATCCGTCTCTCCCAGCCAGATCGCCCAATCATCAGGCTGAAGGATCGCCGGCATACGATGGTGATCTTCGAAATCAGTGCATTGGCCGGTGTGGTCACCTGGATAAAGGTATCAAGCAGCTCCGATCCATTCGTCCATTTCTCGCAAATGACGGCGATGGCGATCGGCTTGCCATCGTTGGGGCGTGATGAACCATTGCTTGGTCTTGCCGTTCGGCAGCTCTTCGCCTTCG
This sequence comes from Pseudomonadota bacterium, assembly GCA_018242255.1. GTDB lineage: Bacteria > Pseudomonadota > Alphaproteobacteria > Rhizobiales > Hyphomicrobiaceae > Hyphomicrobium_B. Next base: position 435 of record JAFECH010000318.1, read on the forward strand.
TTGAAGGTGTGAACGACAAGGATGCCGCGACCATGGGCAAAGACATTGGCGAAAGTCGGCAGCCTATCCACGGTCTCGGAGCGTGCATGCATATGCTTCGGCCGCGCAGGATTGGCATCGCCCTTGCCCGCGAAGCCGCATCGCATCGATACGACTTCGCGCTCGCCGGTCGCATTCACTCGGATGATGTTGGCGAAGCGCATCGGCGTTGACACGACGATCTCATCTGGTGCGCCCGTCATGACAAGTGGCTGTGAGAAGGCGTGAACCTCTCGCCACGACGACATTTGTGTGAACTTACCGCACATCGGAACCGACCCTGCTCTGACGTTACAGGCTCAATATGGTGACGTCTTCCTTAGCGCCAACTGGACGACTTCATGACCACGAAGCGACTGGCGCGCGACCTCGCATAACGTGTTAGGTGCTCGAGATCCCGTTCGCCATAGTGGCTTAAGTCAAGCAACGCCTGCGCCACTTCCTCGTCGAGGCCATCGTAGTCGAAGGCGGGGTTCATCGAGACAGTTTCCTCGACGATGCGCTTGCGGATTTCGAGCAGCATTTCCGTCGTGGCTGCATCGTATTGCGCGTCTTCGATACGTTTACGAACTGGCGACATCGGCACGTCCTTGATTGACTATGTTCATGTTTTGTTCTAAAAACAAAACATGGTCAGACGCAAGTGTGAAATCACGAGCGGACAGATCGATCGATGGTGGCCATATCAGGTGGCAGTTCTCGCCGACATAACGGTCGGCAAAGCCTACGATGTGGCCAGAGAATTTTGCAAAGACCTTTCGCTGGCGCCG
>JAFECH010000319.1 GCA_018242255.1 Pseudomonadota bacterium
TGCAGCACGTCTAACGATGTCAGGATAGCGGACGGCCCATTCATATGTCTGCTGTGCACCCATGGAGCCGCCGAGAACGAGTTCCAACTTGGAAAGCCCGAACTGCTCAGTAACAAGCTTGTGCTGGGCCACGACATCGTCCGCAATCGTCACGACCGGGAAGCCGGGGCCGCGGGCTGGCGGGACGGAGTTGCTTGGAGACGTGGATAAGCCGTTGCCAATCTGGTTGGCAATGATGATGAAGTATTTCTCCGGATTTAGCGCGCGGCCGCAACCCACGTAGGCCTGTTCAATGATCCCGGAGGTGCCCGAATACCAAGTCGGAAAAAGGATGGCATTGTCTTTGGCCGGGGAAAGCGTCCCGATCGTTCTATAAGCGAGTTTCGCGCCTCTCAGGCGGTAGCCCGACTCAAGGTCAAAATCACCTAATTCGAAGATTTCGTATGAACCGTGAATTTCCCGGGAATAGTAAGAGCGATCAGACATGACGGGTTTATCACTTCGTTTTTGTTGTTTGGAACGTTAGTCTGTCGGCTCGATCGGAAGCATTGTGAGCCCATGCTTCCTATAGGCGTATCGGGCGCATTTTCGCAGCCCGTTGGACTTCTTGCGCGTTGCGTAGTTTTACCGGTGCCGACGAGGCGTGTGATTGGCGAGATCATTTGTTTCTGTGCCGGCTCATATTTGAAAAAAACAGTATTGCTTTGATGGGGTTCTCCTAAACCCGCATAGTGATCGGCGCTCTGGCGCTATATGTGTGGGACATCTTCCGGATCGAGCATAATGAAGCGTACCTCGCGAATTTCGGCGATACGGCTCGACCCACTATGTGCTCTACGATCAGTTGTTCGGGGGCGACGTGACATAGAGTATGGCGAAGGCGCGCCGATCTTCGTCCAAAGGGAATAGGCGTAAGGCGCTGGATGGCCAAAGGCTGCCCCAGTACACCGCCGTTATCATGCTGCCCCGGCGAATGCTGATCCCACACACGAGAGACAGAGCCATGCCCCCATCTCCGAGCAAGTGCTCGTCGACACTTCCCTAGTAATCCAGTAACCGACGTGAGGCCACGATCAACTTTGACTCATAGATCGCTTTTGCCATTGCGAGGGTGTGTAACCTGTTTCCATCCGGAACATATAGGCGAAGGCTGACGGCGAGGCGTATCCCAGATCAAAAGCAATCTCGGTCATGGTGCGCTTGATGCCAAGCCACTCTATGGCTTTAAACAGAC
>JAFECH010000031.1 GCA_018242255.1 Pseudomonadota bacterium
GAGCTTGCGGGCGGCTACTACGTCGAACCGACCGTGCTCGAAGGTCACAACAAGATGCGCGTGTTCCAGGAGGAAATCTTCGGACCGGTCGTGTCTGTCACAACTTTCGAAGACGACGCAGAAGCGCTGGCGATCGCCAACGACACACTCTACGGCCTCGGCTCGGGCGTCTGGACCCGCAACGGCACGCGCGCGTATCGCATGGGCCGTGGCATCCAGGCCGGCCGCGTCTGGACGAACTGCTATCACGCTTATCCGGCGCACGCTGCGTTCGGTGGCTACAAGCAGTCGGGCATCGGCCGCGAGACGCACAAGATGATGCTCGATCACTATCAGCAGACGAAGAACATGCTCGTCAGCTACAGCCCGAAGGCGCTCGGCTTCTTCTGAGCCTTCGCGCTTTAAGAATTTGGCGGGGCGCGTTCCGGCAACGGAAGCGCCCCGTTTGCGTTTATCTCTTATCGATATTTTTCCCCCGGACCGAAGAGACGTGATGCTCGGATGACATCGGTCAAGATTTCAGCAACTCCGGAAGCGCTGGCCGCCCTTGCGCAGGCTCGCGGCGATCATGTGCCGCTCATGCTGCATACAAGCGGGGGTCGCGTCGGAGGGCGGCAGTATCCGATTTGTCTACCGGCTCAGGCGTTGCGGCTCGGGGCGCGCGATCATCTTCTTGGTGAAGTCGACGGCGTGCCAATCTATGAAATGGAGGATCGCGACGGCGGCGTCGCCTGTCGCGCGCGTGCCTATGTGCTGGATATCGCGCCCGGTCCAGCCATTGGCTTTTCGTTGCCCGCGGGGGCTGGGCAGCGCTTTACATTGATGCCCATTGCGGCAGAGACTTGCGGTCAAGAGAGCGACGATAAGAAGAATTAGAATTTCGGGCCCTCGCGGAGGAAAAAATGACGACCGAAACGACGGACAAACTTGAAGCTCCAGTTTCGCGGGTTTCCTGCACGAAGGTGGCGCTCGATCTCATAAACAAGCTCGTCGGGATTCATGGACCGCTGCTGTTCCATCAGTCCGGCGGATGTTGCGACGGCAGCGCGCCGATGTGCTATCCGCGCGGCGAGTTCAAGGTCGGCGCGCAAGACGTGTACATGGGCGAGATCGGCGGTCAGCCGTTTTATATGGGCCGTTCGCAATTCGAGTATTGGCAGCACACGCATCTGATCATCGACGTCGTGCCGGGGCGTGGATCGGGCTTTTCCGTCGAGAGCCCGGAGGGTGTTCGATTTCTCACGCGGTCGCGCATCTATACCGATGCCGAGAACGATGAACTGGACGCACTTGGACCGCCGCCGACCGGCGTGGAACATCCACCGCCGATGTGATTACGTCTTTCGGATAGAAGCGACAAATGAAGACCTGATTCAGGATGGCCAAAGATGCCGGTTTCACGCACGCTGCGCGATATCACAGGTATGGGTGAAACGCCCGCGAGCATCGCTCATTCGGCGCTCGTTTTGATCGACTGCCAGAACACGTACCGCGAAGGGGTGATGCAGCTCGAAGGTGTCGAGCCGGCCCTGGTCGGATGCCAATCGCTTTTGAGTCGCTATCGTGAGGCAAGGCGGCCCGTCATTCACATCCAGCACGACGCAGGTCCTGGCACGCCCTACGATGTGCGCGATCGCATCGGCGCAATTGCCGATATCGTTGCTCCGCGTGATGGGGAGCCGGTCGTCGTGAAGAATTATCCAAGCTCGTTTGAGAAGACCAATCTCGATCAGCTGCTGAAAGGCTACGGCGTTGAGGATGTCGCGCTCGTCGGCTTCATGACGCACGTCTGCGTGAATTCGACGGCGCGCGCCGCGTTCAACCATGGCTATCGCGCCACGGTCGTTGGGAATGCCACGGCGACGCGGTCGCTTCCCAATCCATCCGGCGGCACGGTTTCGGCCAAGGATCTGCACGAGGCGAGCTTGGCGGCACTTAGCGATATTTTCGCCGTCGTCGTGCCGACGACGGACAAAATTTCCGACTGAAGCGCGCATCGCTTCGCACAAACAAAAAGCCCCGCGCGAGGCGGGGCTTTCGTTATCGGATCGCGGGGTGCCTTATACCGAAGCTGCGACGCTGGACGTGATCCAGTCTTCGAGCTTCTTCTTCTGCACGATTGCGCCGGTGTGCTGAGCCGCAACCTTGCCGCCTTTGAAGATCAGCAGCGTCGGCATGGCACGAATGCCGTAATGGCCGGTCACCTGCGGGTTCTCATCGACGTCGACTTTGACGACCTTGACCTTGCCGGCCATTTCCTTGGCGACCTGGTCGAGGGCGGGTGCCATGGCCTTACACGGGCCGCACCACTGGGCATGGAAGTCGACAACCACAGGCTCGCTGGACTTCAGGACTTCAGCTTCGAAGCTGGCATCTGTCACTGCGTTAGACATTTGATTCTTCTCCATTTCCGGGCCGGTTTCTATCGTCCGGGCCCGTTTGCCGCGGTCGCGGGCAATGCAAAAAACCGACCCAACAAGTAGGGATTAGGTCAAACAGCGTCAAGGCTACCCAAGTCGAGGTCCCAAAGGCGGGCCGTGTAGGCATCGAGCACGTCCGCTGGAATTTCCATGAGTCGCGGGCCGTCCGTCCAGAGGAGTGCGGCCCGAACGGTCTTCCCAGGATAGATTTCATGCAGGGCGAGGCGGTAAGCCGCGAGCTGGTAAAGATAGGCGTCTGCAACCAGATGAACTTCGGCGGGGGGCGGCCGGTTGGTCTTGTAATCGACGATCAAGACTTCTTGCTCGGTGATCGCGATGCGGTCGATCTGGCCCGACAAGTCGAGCGCGGGACCGGCGACGCCCGCTGGGCGCGGGATAACAGCTGCTAGGGGGGCTTCGGCGACGCTCTGCGGCCCGAAGATCGCGGCGAAGGCGGGATTGCGCAGAACGGCAAGCGTCTCGCCGACGATGCTCGCTCTCACCTTTGCGGGAAGAGCTGCGCCGCGCCGTTCGACGAAGGCTTCTGCGATCTCCGGGCGACGGTCTTCATCGACGGATGGCAGATGCTGCAAAAGCGCATGCGTGATGGTACCGCGCAGGAAGCGGTTGGGCCCGCCAACTGAAAGCGGTGATGGGCTGTCGTATGTCGCGGCGGCGTCGCGCTTTGCTGGCGCGGCAGGTTCGCCTTCAGCATCGGGTGCGTAAGGTTCCAAGCGCGAGGGCGCGAGCGGCACGGAGAGTTTGGGCTCGGCAGTTGCATGCTGCGTGGCAAATGCGGGGCGCGCGTGAATTTTGCTTTCGATGCCCTTTTCGTGTTTCGGTTTTTCGGGCGCTGCGACCTGCGGCGTTTCCTTTCGCCAGATCTTTTGACCGTCGTCGCCCACGATCTCGGACATGTGCGGTGTGAGCGCCTCGGAGACGATCTCATACCAGCAGCCGGACGCCTTGCCTCGCTTGCCTTCGAAGCCCGCGATATAGAGCTGGTCGCGCGCGCGCGTCATGGCCACATACAGCAGGCGATTTCGCTCTTGCGAATCGAGATCCTCTTTCCGTGAGCGGGCGTCGGCGACCGCAGGAACTTTTGAGGTGCCTTTGACGGCCCAGACAATGGGTTCGGCAAGGCCGTCCGGTCTCGGCATGTCGCTGAGCTTCACGAGCCGCGATGTTGCGTCTTCTCCAGACGCGGTCGTGCACGTATCCGGTAAGAATACGATCGGAGCTTCAAGGCCTTTGGCGCCATGCACTGTCATGACGCGAACCTCGTCGCGGCCGTGGTCCATGTCGCGTTTCACTTCCGGGTTCGCGGCGCGAAGCTTCGACAAAAATTGCGTCAACGAGGGCGGATTGCTTTCGTCGTAAGACAGCGCGAGATCGAGAAATTCGTCGATGATGTCGGCGGCTTCCGGGCCGAGACGATTCAACATGCGGGCGCGCATGCCGTCGCGTTCCAAGACCGCTGAATAGAATTCGAAGGGTGGCGTGAAGTCGGCTTTGGCGCGCCAGCGCTTCAGCGTTTCGGCCGCGAAGGCGTATTCGGTTTTGACGGCGGCCTTGTCGATCAGAGCTTTCCAGAGGGTCTTCTGCTTTCGGTCGTAGGCGATGTCGAGAAGGTGGTGATCGTCGAGATCGAAAAGTGGACTTTTGAGAACGGTCGCGAGCGCCAGATCGTCTTCCGGCAGCGTCAGGAAATCGCCGAGCACTATCAGATCTTGCACGGCGATCTGTTCGATCAGCTTGATCCGGTCGGAACCGGCGACGGCGATGCCGCGCCGCTTCAGGGCCGCAACCATCGGCACGGCGAAGGGATGGCGCTTGCGCACGAGTATCAGGATATCCCCGGGCGTGATCGGCCGGTTCTCGGAGAGCAGTCGTTCGCCGGTCTTAAGCCAAGATTGGATGGTGTCGGCGATCCGATCGGCGAGGCGGTTGGCGGGCGATTGCTCCTTGCCGTCGGAGAGGGGCTGCCATGGATCGGCGCCGATGGTTCCGTCCGATTTCTCCGTGTCCCAGATTTCGACGACGCCTGCGTGCCCGACGCGGTTCGCGACGTGGGTGATGGGACCCTCGTTCGCCAACAAGCCGGGCGTTCGCTTACTGTCGCTGAAAACTTGATCGACGGCGTCGAGCACGGGCTTGACGGTGCGGAACGAGAGGGTGAGCGGAACGCGTTTCCAGGTGCGCTGGGCTAGCGTCGCGAGATCGGCGAAACGTTGTCCCATGTCGGCAAACTTTTCAGGTGCGGCGCCTTGGAACGAATAGATGGATTGCTTCTCGTCGCCGACAGCGAAGAGGGTGCGCGTGGCGCTGCCGGCGCCAGCATCGGAGAAGAACTCGCGTGCTAGGCCGGAGACGATTTCCCACTGCTCGGGGCTCGTGTCCTGGGCTTCGTCGACGAGGATATGATCGAGGCCACCGTCGAGCTTGAAGAGCACCCATTGCGCTTGGCCGCTTTCGCCCGTGAGCAGGTCTCGCGTCTTCAGAATGAGGTCGTCGAAATCGAGCGCACCGGCCGAACTGCGAGCTGCGGCGTAGCGGCGTAGCACGTCACCGGCAATGCGATAGAGCGCAAGAGAGGCTTCGACGAGTGTTAGCGCGCGAAGTTCTTGCTTGAGGTTGAAGAAGTTCTGTTGGGCTTGCTGGCAACGGTCGTGAAGTCCTGGCTTTTCGTCGCTTAAAGCCTTGGTCATCAGGTTTTGGCGCAGAGCTTCGCCTTTTTCGATCAGAAAGTAATCAGAGAGAATGTCGGCGCGGCGGCGATGGTTGCTTTCGCTAAGCGCGGCTGTGAGCTTCTCGCCGTGGCCCGCATCTGTCTTCTTTCCCTTCAGCAGGTGTTCGGTGAGTTCTCGAAGGTCGTTCGGCGAAAGTACATCGGCGCATTCGCGATGCAGGTCGGCCGCTGCGATCGCCGTGCGGACGTTGAGATGCTGACGAAGCAGCGTGTCCATCAGGGTCAGTTCTTCGACGATGTCGCGCGGGCTGATATGAGCAGTTGCTTCGAGCCACTTACGCTCTTCGACGGCTTTCGAGATGAGCTGGTCGAATTGGGAGTCCGCGGCGTAGCGAATGATGACCTCGAGCGCCTTGCCGAGCGGCGAGCTGGGATTGCTGGTCGCGAGTGTCAGCGTCGCTTCGATGGCGTCGGCCTTGAGGTCTCCAGCGGCGACGTCGTCGAGGATTTTGAAATCCGGCGGCACACCGGCTTCAAGGGGGAAGCGCTGCAGCAGGCGTTCGGCGAAGGCGTGGATGGTCTGAACTTTCAAGCCGCCGGGCGTTTCGATTGCGTGCGCAAAGAGCGTGCGCGCGTGGGCTACCAGACTGTCGGGAGCCGTTTCGCCTGTCACCTCTTTCAGATCTTTGCGCAGTGCTTTGTCTTCTGCGGTCACCCACCCGGCGAGACGATCGAAGACACGCTTCGACATTTCAGCGGCGGCGGCCTTCGTGAATGTGAGGCAGAGAATCCGTTCGGGGCGCGTTCTGGCGAGGAGGAGGCGCAGCACGCGCAGCGTTAAAACATGCGTCTTGCCGGTGCCTGCGTTGGCGTTTACCCAGGCAGAATTCAGCGGATGCGATGCGGCGCTCTGATTGGCGTTCGTCTCGCGCTGAATGTCTTCGACGGAGATTTTTTTGACTTCGAGGTTCATGACGAGGCCTCGTCTTCGACATGGGCAGACCATTCGGCAACGCGCGCGAGATGGGCGTAGGCGTCGTAATCGTAGCGATAGCCAGGGCGACGGATGGCGCGATAGGGAGTCTGCGAATTATCGAAAGTCGCGATCAATTGTTCGAGCCCCGTGCGCGCTTCGGCGGCAAGGGCTGCGACATCGTCGGTTTTGACGATGCGTTCTTCGCCAGGAGGTTCACTGCCGGAGGCACGAATGTAGCGCAGGGCCTGAACTGAGCGTCCGGATAGATTGGGAAAGCCTGTTTCGCTCGCTGCAATGGCGGCTTCGAGCGGAAGCTGCGGCGAGCGTCCGGATTTAACTGCCGTGTCGCTTGGTGCCGCCCCGGTCTTGTAGTCGGTTATGACGATCGCTGTACCCAGGTCGTCGATGCGGTCGGCGCGGGCTGAGAGCGTGAAGGGCTCAGACAATCCGGCGAGTACCAGACGGCCCGAAGTCTCGGCGATGACGCTATCGACGCCGCTGCGGCGCGCCGTTTCGGTCGTCGCAAACCATTCGAGGAACCGTTCGAGACGCGGTAGCCAGAACGCTGCGATCCGCGGATGGCCGGTGAAATTTTCGAGCACGCTCGTCGCGATGCGTCTGAGTTCGATCTGCGGATCGGCGGGAAGTGCCGTCGGGAATGTCTTTGTGAAATCCGCAACGACCTTGTGAATGATGCCGCCCCGAAGGCTGGCATCCGGCTGGGCGCCGAGTTCAGGAAGCGGATCAAGCGAGAGGATGCGGCGCGCAAAGACGGCGTAAGGATTGCTCGTCCAGCGTTCGACTTCAGTCACGCTCATGCGGCGCGGGCGCATCTCAATCGGTGGGCGGGGTTCCGGGGCCTGGATGGCGCGGCGGTTTTGCGGATCAATATGGTCGCGCGCACGGGCCCATCCGAGCCACGGTTGTTCTGCTTCGAGCACGGAAAGCAGATCCATGCCCTTGAGCAGTGCGGTCACGCGCATCAGCCAGCGCGATGGCACAGTCGGCACGCCATCGATCTTTTCGGCGCGTGTGAGATAAACAGTTTCGGCGCCAAGCAGCGATATGAAATCGTGTGCGGCGCGACCTATTTCTTCTTCCGGTGATGGCAGCCCGAGTTCGGCGCACATCGGCCGGTTGAGCCACGCACCGGGTTCGGCCGCTTCGGGCGAGGTGCCTTCGTTGAGCGAGCCGACGATCAGAACGTCGGGCTGCTGCAGGCGGGCTTCGAACGGTCCCCAGATGGCGATGCGCGGATGCACGGCCGTTCGCTCGCGGACGTTCGCGCGCGATAGCAGCGTTGCGTAGAGATCGGCGTAGTCGGTGGCGCGGATTTGGACCGTTGGCGTGTCGGGGTTCAGAAGATCGGCGAAGAAGCGTGAAGCCGTTTCGCCAGCTTCGCCTTGCCAGAGCTGGTTTTGCTCGGATGACGCGTCGCGCTCGTCTTCGGGCCAAACGGCGAGCGCTTCGGCGGCCACGGCGTGCGCGCGTGCAAGGTCGGCGAGTGTGTGGTGATCGTCGGACGCGTACAGTTCGCTGAGTGGTCCGAATGCCTCAGCCATTTTGAGGACGAGCGATCGCGCGCCTTCGGTGTCTTCAGGCCAAAGCCGTTCGGCGGCGCGGTGTTTGCGCTGGTCTTCGTCAAGGTCGGCGTGGTCGAGCGCGGCGATGATCCCTTCGACGCCGCGGCCGAGATAGGGTCTGCGGAAGGCGCTGATTTCGAGCGCGCGCGCATAGCGGCGGATGTCGAACGCTTTGAAGCCGATGCGGCAGAGCGGGTGACGGAGAAGCGCCATCGTCTCAGCCGGTGCGAACTTGCTCACAACGGCATTGATAACGAGCGCGAGGAAGGCGCCAGGAACGGTCTTGGCGAAGGGGCGTCCGGCACTGTCGTCGACGCGAATGCCCCAGGCTTCGAGCCGGATGGCGACGCGGCGCGCCAGCAAACGATCGGGCGAGACGAGGGCGGCTTTGCGTCCGGGTGTCTCGATCGCTTCACGCAGGATCAGTGCGATTGTTTCGGCTTCGTCTTGCGCTGACGGCGCTTCGATCAACGAGACGCCGGCGAGGCCCTTCGCAAGGTCGTCCCGGTCGGCGTGCGTGGCAAAGTCATGCCAGAGGTTTGTCGTCGCCGAGGGGCGCATCGCTTCGCTGAAGAACGCTGAGCGTGAGCGGCGGATGGCGTCAATTTCGAGGCCCGGCAATTCGCGCACGTCGGCGCGCGCGACGCCTAGATTGTCGAGTAGCTTCTTCAAGCCGAACTGCGGATGCTCGGGATGTTCCGGCGTGATCCTGTTCCAACTCGCATCGTCCAATGATGTGTCGAGTGCGGGCAGCACGACGGCGCCGGAGGCGTGCGTTGCGACGGCGCGCATGAGAGAGACGGTTGCGGGAATAGATCCGGTGACGCCAGCGACGATCACGACCTCATCCGGCTTCACACGCGCGATGCGTTCGGTTTCGGCGAGGATCAGAGCGTTGCGGCGGGCTTCTGGCGAGGTGAGGCCGTTGGCCGCGAGATAGGCCGGCCAGAATTCCGTAACGATCTTGAGAAATTCAACCGTTTTCTTCCAGTGATCGGCATAGTTTTCCGGCACGAGGTTTTGAATGCCATCGAGCGAGACGTTCTCGCGCTCGATGTCGTCCATCAGCTTGGCGAGTTCGGTGGCGAGCTGCGCGGCTTGCGCTGGCGTCGATCCGAGGGCCGTCTTGTCGGTAGACGCCTCAGCCATCGTCTGCCGCCAACGGCCGACGAGCTGCATCAAGACCAGCATCCGGTCGAGCGGGTTGATGGCCGGCGTCTGCTCGAGCGCGTCGATACCGGTTGGGCCGATTTCAAGAAGATTGGAGATCAGCGAGACATCGTCGTCGCCCTCGGAAATGGGCTGAATGCGCGGCATGATCAGCGCGCGTGCGTTGGCAACCGATAGGAAAGCTTCGCGTGCGGCACGTGCGGCACGACGTGTCGGCAGCAGTAATGTGATTTTTGGCAGTGAGAGGATGTCGGGCGCGCCACCGCCGGGCCGTGGCAGGTCGCCCTTCAAAATCGCGCGGGCGAGCGCTTCGAGAAACGGCACGCCGAGTGGCAGAGTGTAGACATTCGGCGCCATCAGTCGGAACTCGTCGTCAGCGGTTCCGTAAGAGCAGCTTCGGCTTCTGCCAGAGCTTCGGGCGTACCGACGTGCATCCAGATGCCTTCGAGACGGAGACCAAAGAGGCGTTCTCTCTCTATGGCCTGGTTCCATAGTTTGTTGAGTGAGAACGGGCCTTCGGGAGCACCGTCGAACAGACGCGGATGGGCGATCGAAACGCCTGCGAAAACGAACGGCGCCATCTTCGGACCTGACTGGCGGGTAAGCCGACCCACTGGGTCCATCTCAAAATCACCGCGTCCGTCATAGCCGATGCTGGCTGCCAGAGGAGCAACAAGCATCAGACTGTCCATGATCGTCGCGTCCCACGCATCGAGCAGCCGGTTGAGGTTTGAGCCCAATCCCTCAATCCAGACCGAGTCCGAATTATGGATGACGAAGGGATCTTTTCCGAGCTTCGGCAGCGCATGGAGCACGCCGCCGCCGGTATCGAGCAAATGCGCGCGCTCGTCGGAGATCGTAATCTGGGGCTTGGATCGGTGCGCCAAGTGCCGTTCGATCTTGTCGGCGAGGTAGTGGACGTTGACGACGGCCTTTTTGATCCCGGCAGTGGCGAGACGGTCAAGCACGTGGTCGATCAACGGTTCGCCGCCGAGGGGCACGAGCGGTTTCGGGGTTGTGGCGGTCAGGGGGCGCATGCGCTCGCCTTTGCCGGCAGCCAGGACGAATGCGCTTGTGGGCCGCTTGGCGGACGTCATATCGAATGCGTCTCCGGAATTCGGGTTAAATATTCAAGGCTTCTGCGCGCTGGCTGCGAGGCAGGTTGTCGTCATACCATGCTCTGAGCGGAGCGAGAGCCTCATGCTGCAAATCCCGTTCGAGATACCCCCAGATGCGTGGCACGTGGGCCAGATATTGCCGTTTTCCATCTCGCGCCGCGAGACGAGCAAAGATGCCGAGGATTTTAGTGTTTCGTTGGGCGCCGAGCGCGGCATAGCTGAAGGCGAATTCGGCGGGGTCGAATGATGCGTTCCGGGTGCCGACGGCGGAGAGGTAGCGCTGGAACAATTGGCGTTCCAGGTCTGCCGGAACATCGAGCCGCGCGTCTTGGAGCAGCGAAACGAGATCATAGGCTGCCGGTCCGATCATGGCGTCCTGAAAGTCAATGATGCCGACGTCGCGGGGCGGCTCGCGATCATCGAGTGCGATCAGGTTCGGAGAATGGAAATCGCGCAGCAGCCACGTCTTAGGCTGTTTGAGAACGCGGTCGAAAACGCTTTGCCAAATTGCGCTGAAGGTGTCGCGCGCGGCCTGCGGCGCGGGACTTTCACGCAGTGCCGGCCAATACCAATCGAGAAGCAGCTCGATTTCGATTTCAAGGACACCGCGATCGGCGATGGGCAGTTCGAAAGTGGTTCCGTCGGAGAGCGGTATGCGTTCGGGCGGCGTGGTGGCTTGAACGGCGAGGAGTGCATCGACCCCGCGTTGCCAGAGTGAAGCCTGGTTGCCTCCTTTTTTGACTTCGGCGCCAAATACGGCGTCGCCGAGATCTTCGATCAGCAACAGGCCCTCAGATAAGTCTTCTGCGAAAATGCGCGGCACGGAAAGGCCGGCGGCTTCAAGCGCTCGGTCGATAGCGACGAAGGCTCGGACGTTTTCCGCAAGGTGCGCGATGGCGCTGTAAGACTTGCCGTCACGGATCGGAGGTCCATCGGGCTTTTGCGGGGCATCCATCAGGATGGCGCGCGTTCCATCAGGCTTTACAAGGCGGGCGTAGCGGCGCGGCGAGGCATCCCCCTGGAGATAGCTGAAAGCCGTTGCAGCATCTGCCCAACCGGCGCGTTCGAGAAATTGTCGGATCGCGGCAAAGCGATCCAGCCGCGCCGCGAGATCGATGGCAGCTTCGAGATAGACATTGCGACGGTCGAAAGCGGTGGTTTCGTCGAAGCGGAGTGTTAGCCGATCGGCGGGAATGCGGCCGTCACCATGCGACGGCCATTCGACGATGGCTATGCCGCGGGTGAGTGCGGCGTCGAGGCCAAGCTCGTCGATTTCGCTCGGATCGGACAGGCGATAGAGGTCGAAATGCGCGATTTCGAAGCGCGGCGTCTCATAGGACTGTACGAGCGTGAATGTGGGACTCGGGATTTCCAATCCGGGGTCACCTGCCACGGCACGGATCAATGCGCGGGCGAATGTCGATTTTCCAGCGCCGAGATCGCCTTCGAGCGCCAGCGTATCGCCGGGCTGGACGAGAAATGCGATTTCCTGCGCTAAGCGCGAAACGTCGCCCTCGGTGAGATTGGGGAATGAAAAGCTCGGATGCATCATGGCGCCCGCTTTTTACGCCGCGCGCGAGCCGCCCGCCAGTCTCTCTGTGCTGCCGCCAGGACCGCCCTCAGTGCCGTCCGTTCTCTGAGCGACCGGCTCTTCGGGGATGCAAACCATGACGCGCGTACCACGGCCCTCTTCCGATGTGATTTCGATGGTGCCGCCGTGAAGCTCTACCAGGCTTTTGGCGATTGAAAGGCCGAGACCGGCGCCCCGGTGTTCCGATCCCCGGCTGCGGCTCTCGAAGCGCTGGAATACGCGCCCGATCTGGTCCTTCGGGATGCCTATGCCGTCATCTTCGACGCGGAAATTGATCATGCCGTTTTTCCGCCAGCACGCGAGCCGGACCGTACCATTGACTTTCGAGAAGCCGACTGCGTTCGACAGGAGATTGTAGAGGACCTGGCGCATGCGCGCTTCGTCCACCATGATTTCGGTGACGTCATCGGCGACGGCAATATCGATGGTGAGGCGAGAGCGGACGGCACGTTCGCGAATGCCGAGGATTGCGGCATCGATAATGGCGCGGACGCCAGCCGGTGCCAGCTTCAGCTCCAAGCCGCCGGCTTCTATCGTCGTCAGGTCCAGGATGTCGTCGATGATCGCGAGCAGCGTCTTCGACGACGACATGATGTCGGCGAGGTATTCGCGCTGCTTGGCATTGAGGGCGCCGAAGATCGGGCTCGCGAGCATGTCGGAGAAGCCGATGATCGTGTTCAGCGGCGTTCTCAACTCATACGAGATGTGGCCAATGAAATTCGTCTTGAGGCGGTCGGCGGCAATGAGCGCTTCGTTGCGTTCGACGAGTGCGCGTTCGGCGCGCTTGGCGTCGGTGACGTCTGCGAATGTCAGAAGCGTCGCACCATCAGGCAGCGGCATCAGCGCATAGTCGATGACGAATTGGTCGGTGCGATCCATCTGACCCGAGAACGTCTCGCGCTCATCCTGAAAGGCGGTGACGGCGCGGCCAATGCGCAGCCACGTGCCGGCATCCGGGAAGAGGGACTGGACGGCGGCGATGATCTCGCCGATGTGCGGCAGCTCATTCAGCTTACGCCGAGGGATCTGCCAGATGTCGCAGAACGCACGATTGAAAAGTTTGAGGCGTCCGTCGGTGCCGAACACGGCGACGCCTTCCTTCAGCGCATCAAGCGTTTCGCGCTGAACATCGATGAAGGCGTTATATCGGCTTTCCAGCGCGATGCGGTCGGTTTCGTCGGAGAAGAGGTAGGTCACGCCGCCGTCCGCCCGCTGTTCGGCGATGACCTTGACGATGCGGCCGTCGGTCAAATGCCAAACATCTTCGAGCGGCGTACCGGTACGTGATGTGGCGAGCACTTGCGCTTTCCAATCGCGGTGGCTGACGACCGGCGGAAGGGCGCCGATTTCGCGCAGACGATCGAGGATGTCGCTGTCTGTCGGGCGCGCGGCGAGCCACTCCGGGTCGAGCGACCACAGATTGACGAAAGCGGTATTGTGGAAAACGAGCTTTTGCTCGCGGTCGAAGATCGCGACGGCGGTTTCGACGCGATCGAGCGTGCGGTCGTAGGCTGCGATCTGGCGGTCCAGTTCGCCTTGTGCGGTTTCGATATCGGTTACGTCGACGGCGGCCCCGGCTGTCATGCCGTCGACCGGCAGGATAACGATATCGTGCGGCTTGCGTTGGCCGCCTGCAATCAAGTGCACTCGGGATTTATAGCTGTCGCCGGTCGCGACGGTTTTTGCAATCTGGCGACGTTGGCGCGTTTCGAGCAACTCGATCTGACGTTCGAGCACCTCAAGCTCGCTATCGGCTTCGACAGCTTTGACGTAGGCAGAGTTGACCCAGATCAGATGGCCCGCCGTGTCGCGAAGCCAAACCGGCATCGGCAACGTTTCGAGCAAAGCGCGGCTTGAGCGAATGTCGCGCGCCAGCGCGCCGTGCTGCTCGTCGATACGGGCGATTTCGGCCTTGTAAGTCGATACATCTTTGAAGCGGAGCACGGCGCGGCCGCCGGCAGCTCGACCTTCGGCTTCGAGCGTTCCTCCTGATATCGTCTTCAAAATGATGTTGAACGACAGTCCATTGGTGAACAACTTGTCGAGTGCGGCTTTGAGCGCCTCAGCGAACGGCGTTTCCAGCCACTGGCCAAAACGCAGGATCTCGGCGTGCTGATCGGGAAGACCGGGTATGTCGGTGAGCGTATGCGAAACGATACGGACGGCTTGTCCTTGCTCCCAGAAAATCAGCACCTGTGGCTCGGCGCGAATGATGGCGTCGGCTGCCGCGAGATTGCGACGGAGGTGCTGGCTTTCCGTTTTGGCCTTTCGCGCTTCTTTCCTTGCAACGGTCGCCATGTGCCAGACGATGAGACCAGCGATGAACACCGCCCCGGCGACGACGCCGAGAACGGCGAGCTGTCGATAATCGAACGACGTCGGTTCGGTGCTATGCGCGCCGACGAGAACGACCATTAGCGTCGCGACCAAACCCATAGCCGCCGCCAGCAGCAGCGCGAGCTGAAGCCTGGTTGACAATCGTCGGCCGGTTGGCGGAGTGGTCGGCATCATATTCCATTGCGCATAAAAGCTGGCGATCCGTCAGGTGCAGACGCGCCTATGCAATCCGAGTCTTGCGACGCGAATCACTTTCAGTATGGGGCTCTCGGGGAGCGGCCGCCACCGCGGGAACGCGCCCAAATTGAAACGGCGCCAGAGTGTTTCCCTGGCGCCGCGTTTGTCGTCTTTTTGTCGGTCTGAAACGGTCTCAGTACCGGTAATGGTCGGCCTTGAACGGTCCTTCGACCTTCACGCCGATATACGCCGCCTGGTCCGGTAGGAGCTTGGTGAGATTTGCGCCTATTTTCGCCAAGTGCAGCATCGCGACCTTCTCGTCGAGGTGCTTCGGCAACGTATAGACTTCCTTCGCGTACTTCCCTTGGTTCGTGAACAGCTCGATCTGCGCCAGCGTCTGGTTGGTGAACGATGCAGACATGACGAACGAAGGGTGGCCCATGGCGTTGCCGAGGTTCACAAGGCGGCCTTCCGACAGCAGGATGATGCGGCGGCCGGTCGGGAACTCGATCTCGTCGACCTGCGGCTTGATGTTGGTCCACTTGAAGTTCTTGAGGCCAGCAACCTGGATCTCGTTGTCGAAGTGGCCGATGTTGCAGACGATCGCCCGGTCTTTCATGGCACGCATGTGCTCGACCGTGATGATGTCCTTGTTGCCGGTAGCGGTGACGAAGATGTCAGCGCGCGGGGCGGCGTCTTCCATCGTCACGACTTCGTAGCCTTCCATCGACGCCTGCAGCGCGCAGATCGGATCGACCTCCGAGACCATCACGCGGCAACCGGCGTTGCGTAGCGACGCAGCCGAACCTTTGCCGACGTCGCCAAAGCCGGCGACCATGGCGACCTTGCCGGCCATCATTACGTCAGTGCCGCGACGGATACCGTCGACGAGACTTTCGCGACAGCCATAGAGGTTGTCGAATTTCGACTTGGTGACCGAGTCGTTGACGTTGATCGCGGGCCATAGCAACTTGCCGGCCTTTTGCATGTCGTAGAGGCGATGGACGCCGGTGGTCGTTTCTTCCGACACGCCTTTGATGCTTTTCGCGATCTCGGCGAAGTAGCCCTTGGGCTTTTCTTTCAACTGCTTTTTGAGCAGGGCGAAGAAGACTTCCTCTTCCTCGGAGCCGGGCTTGTCGAGGAATGCGGTGTCGCCCTGCTCGGCACGCAGGCCGAGGTGGACGTACATCGTGGCGTCGCCGCCGTCATCGAGGATCATGTTCGGATGGCCGCCGCCGTGCCAATCGAACAGTTTTGCGGTGTAGTCCCAATAATCTTTCAGCGTCTCGCCCTTCCAGGCGAACACCGGGATGCCGGCTGCTGCGATAGCTGCAGCGGCGTGGTCCTGCGTGGAGTAGATGTTGCACGAGACCCAGCGGATGTCGGCACCGAGGGCGGCCAGCGTCTCGATCAGCACCGCGGTCTGAATCGTCATATGCAACGATCCGGCAATGCGGGCGCCCTTCAGCGGCTTGGCAGCGCCATATTCCTCGCGGGTCGCCATCAGGCCCGGCATCTCGGTCTCGGCGATGGCGATTTCCTTGCGCCCCCAGTCGGCGAGGCCGAGGTCCTTGACGATGTAATCGGAAAATTTCGTGCTCATGCGGCTCAGTTCCTCATAGATGCACCGTGAACTGCACCGCGTCGGCGCAGACAGCGCGCGTTCCATGCCCCCGTTCCGGGTGGCATGCCGTCCTGGACTTTCCGGGGTTGCTATAGCGAACTCGCCCGCGCAACGCAATAAGATATAAACAAGTCTTTATGTCTTTGCGCTCGGTTGAACGGCGAGGGGGACGGTTGGGCGGGGTTGCCGGTTAATAAAGTCTTGTATTTATGTATAAGTTTTGATTTTTCTTCGATTTACTTAAGTAATATCTTGTTAATCTCAAAGATAATTAAAAATTAGCGCATTAATTTCCTATAAATCAATCCGCTCGCAATGTGACATCCAAGTATTTTTCCGTGGAGGCGGATAATGAAGTGCGCGTTGGCATTGCGTAGTGCACTGAACGCCGGACGCAAAGTCTGGAGTGGCTTGGCGAGCAACAAGCGGTTGGCCGCTCTCGGTTCCGACGAGCGCGGAAGCGTTGCGATCATCTTCGGGCTTACGATTTTCGTCCTGTTTGCGATGATCGGGTTGGGTGTCGATTACGCCCGCTTCGTCAACGCGCGTTCGCAGACGATTGCCGCGACCGACGCAGCCGTGCTCGCTGGAGCACGAGCGTTGCAATCCAATGGGGGCGATCAGACGGCTGCCGTGAAGGTTGCCGAGACGTATTATCAGCAGGGCGTCAAAAACCGCATCACGGTGGTCCCGCAGTCAGACAGCATCAATTTTGTCGTGACCGACAACGGGACAGCAATGACCACGACCGGCAACGCGAAGATTTCGACGCCGTTCATGCATCTGGCATTCGAGTTGGCGGGCGCCGAGGGAAAGACTTTACCTCTGCTTCGGTCCGACGGATCGGATTATTCGAAGGCGGTGTTGGCTGTGGGGGGGAATGGTCAGACGAGCCTTGAGGTCAGTATGATGCTGGACATCACCGGATCGATGCAGGGTCAGAAGCTGACGGACATGAAGGCCGCTGCGTCCGATCTCGTGAACATCGTCGTCTGGCAGGATCAGAGTAAATATACGTCGAAAATCGCGATCGTGCCGTTTGCGTACGATGTTCGCTTACCTGTTTCGGCATTTTCGTTGGCAACGGGAAAGACCGATTCCACTTCGATAAAAAACCCGTGCGTTGTCGAGCGCACTGGGTCCGAAAAGTACACTGACGCGGCACCTGGATCAGGCCAATATGTCATGGTGCACAACACATCATCCAAGAAAAATGGTGTCACGACTTATAAGTCGACCTGCGATCTGAATGTCAATTCTACGATAAATGAAGAAGTCCTTCCTCTTACGAGCGACAAGGACGCACTGCTTAAACGGATCAGCACCTTAACAACCGAAGGCAGCACTGCCGGCCACATTGGCACGGCGTGGGCTTGGTACATGCTTTCGCCGAATTGGTCCTCTCTTTGGCCGAATTCTGCTGCAGCGCCGTATGGCACGGACAAGCTGAAGAAGATCGCCGTGCTCATGACGGACGGCGAATACAATACTGTTTATGATTCCA